>CAZPYG010000046.1:5558-30544 GCA_964590465.1 uncultured bacterium
AGATTGATCGCAGTGACCTGGACTGGCTCCTGGCTGAGCCGATCCGGAGAGCCGTCATGGTCAGGAGAGGATGGCAGTAACCCTTCCACAACCAATAGTTCCGAAGACGGAATGAATGCATCGATATTGGTTGTTCCATTGGACAGGGCATTTGGACCGGAATCTCCCCCCTGACCATAGGCCCGGTCAATAGAATATATGCCCCCACCGGTCAAAAGGAAACTCGCAATGAGCAGTAGCGAAAATTTGAGAGACGGCAATTTTAGCAAGGGAAATCGGCGCATTTTCATGGGTAATGCTGGCTGGTAAACGGGATCGAAACATTTCCAAGTCCAGCTCAAGATTTGGAGTTTCGCCTGGGGCAACCCTCCAGATCTTGAGCTGGACTTGGTATTAAAGCTGCTGTCGAGGGGGCTTCGACAGCAGAGAACTTTTAAGTAAATGAACTTAAGTAAATGAACTCCAGGTCCGTACAATTGTCTGTACGACCCTGGGGGATAAAACAGTGAACCCTGACATCCGTAGAAGGCTGCTTTGGACCGACTTGAGTGGAAAGCTCATCAGGTCCTCTAGCTGCCCTTAGAAACAGGGAGACCCTATCTCAGATCAAATTGAATGCCGCGTAGAAGTGCCAGACAGTCCTCGAAAAGGGGTGCGTTTCTGACTGCTGGAATCACTGCGGAACAGCGATGAAGCCTTCGATAGTTCTATCACGAAGCATCCGAACAAAAGATTAACTATAGGCTAACGTTAGCCTCTACTTTTGAACGTGAATCGTTGACAAATTTTTGAAGTCTTTCTGTTGACTTTTAGCTCGGTGCGTGGGGTTTCCTTAAACTGTCTGCCTGGCCTCCGGCAGGATTACCATGGCGTCCCCAAAGGAATAAAAGCGGTAATCTTCCTGAATTGCCATTTCGTAGAGAGACAACAGCCGCGGACGACCAATTAAGGCGCTAACCAGCATCAATAGGCTGGATCCCGGCAGATGGAAGTTTGTGATTAAACCATCCAGCACGCGAAAGGGGTAGCCGGGGTAGATGTAAAGGTCTGTCTTGCCCTGAAATGGTTGCAGCGCTCCTGCCTGGGCGGCACCCTCCAGGGCCCGGGTAACGGTGGTGCCGACGGCGATCACCCGCCCGCCCTGGGCTTTGGTCGCGTTGATTTTGTCTACTGTTGCCTGGGGCACGTCGATCCACTCGCCGTGCATCTTGTGTTCCAGAATGTTTTCGGCCTCTACCGGGCGAAAGGTGCCAACCCCGACGTGGAGCGTTAGCTTCGCCCGCTGAATGCCCACCGCATCCAAGCGTTCAAACAACTCCGGCGTGAAATGTAACCCGGCGGTGGGGGCCGCCACCGCTCCGGGTTGCTCAGCATAGACGGTCTGGTACTGCTCGGGATCAGCGGTAGTGTCAGTAATGTAAGGGGGGAGGGGAACCTGCCCCATGCGTTCAAACACCGCGTAAAGGGATTCATTACCCCCATGGGTGAACTGCAGCAGCCGACCGTTGGTATCGGGATCGGTCTCCAGGACCCGGGCGATCAGGTCAGGCTGGTCAGGATTCGGACCAAAGTGGATAATTGCCCCCGGCTTGAGCCTACGCCCCGGTCGGACCAGGGCCAGCCACTGATCCAGGGACTTTTCTTCCAGCAACAGAATCTCGACCTGGCCACCCCCTCCAGCTTTATACCCATACAACCGGGCGGGGAGCACCCGGGTGTCGTTGAGGACGAGTAAGTCTCCCGGACGCAGTAGATCCGGTAAATCTCGGAAGTGGCGATGCTGATGGGTGGTAGGGGAGTCAATTACCATTAACCGGGATGAATCCCTTGGAGTAGCGGGATTTTGAGCAATTTTTTCCGGCGGTAAGTCGTATTGATAAGCCGCGAGGGAATAGTCTTCTGGGTTGCGATCGCACATCGACTCAGCAGGTTGGGGGAATACACCCAGGCGATCTAGGGGGGAATGCCCCTATCAGGAAAAGTGCCCAGGAACAACAATAGAAATGTAGCACCAGTCGGATAGACAACGATGGAATACACCTATTACCTCGCCAACGCCAGTTTGACCCTTCGTGTGGTTGAACACCTCTTAGGCACCCCGCGACTCCCCCTGGAGTTTATGACGGTGATTCATCAAATCGACGGGTGGGTGATTAGAGTAAAAATGAGCGACTGCATTGACGTCAGCGACTCCGAAGACTTCCGAGCCTACATGAATGAACTGGGTATTTCCTACGATCCCGGTATTCGTGTGCGCATGGCCCTTTGGGGACTGGAAAACGGTCAATCGCCCATTGATGTAATGCGTCGCTATCAGGTCGCTATCGTGTCCCACGGTAAGCCTGACCGCGAAGAAATTGAAGCGTTTCGCCGTCAATTCGTAATGGGTCTTGGCTATTGCCCAGAAACCCTCGCATAACTGCTCCTAATGCCCCCATGATTTGGTTAGTCTTAGTCTCGTCCACCTTAAGATCCAGAGCCTGTGTGACCATTCGTTCTGCATTTTAAGTTGGGTCGAGGGCAGCCCCTCGTCTCTGCATGTTGTCGGTTAAACCTATGAACGAGTACCCAGGAAGGGCAGCATTGCGTCTGCCCTTTCGGCATTTTGGGGGAATGGGGTCAAACCATCGAGTCAGGCAACTTTATTTTCAGTGGACGCAGAATTCAGGAGAGACCACAATAGCCCCAGTGAGTTCGGGCCGATCCCATGCAGATGTCCCTCAGCTTTTCCCCATCCCGAGCAGAGATGGAAGCGGCGTTTGTCGCGAAAGACGCCAGCTATGACGGCTTATTTTTTGTGGCGGTGCGCACGACGGGGATATTCTGCCGTCCTTCCTGCCCGTCTCGACCCAGGCGAAAGGATATTGAGTTTTTTGCCTCTCTAAAGGATGCGGTTTTTGCCGGGTACCGCCCCTGCCAACGATGTCGGCCAGCGGAGAGCCTGGGACAACCACCTGCCTGGGTGAATCAGCTCATGCAGCGGGGAGACACTGCCCCCGGCCACAAGCTCTCCACTGCCGATTGGCAGGCCCTTGGCATCACCCCAGACCAGGCCAGGCGATGGTTTAAGGACCACTACGGCATGACCTTTACGGATTGGTGCAGAGCCCGACGGTTAGCCCATGCCTTTACCCAGATCCGAGCAGACGAGTCGATGGATGACGGGGTGTTGGCCAACGGCGACGATTCCCACAGTGGCTTTCGGGACGCCTTCGCCCAAACTTTTGGGGTACCCCCCGGGCATCCCCAGACCCAGGATTATATTGCGGTTCAACTCATTGCATCTCCTCTTGGACTAATGCTGTCGGGGGCGGTGGACAGGGGCGTTTGCCTGCTGGAGTTCACCGATCGCCGTGGGTTAAAACGCCATTACGAGACGATTCGGCAGTGTCTTAGCCTGCCCGTCTTCCCCGTCAGTCATCCCCATCTGGTAACCCTCCGGAAAGAACTAGCAAGCTACTTCTCCGGTCATCTGACCCATTTCTCAGTACCCATTGCCCCTCCAGGGACACCTTTTCAAGCAACTGTATGGCAGGAACTACAGCGCATTCCTCCCGGGGAAACGGTGGCCTATGACGAACTGGCGAGCCGCATCGGCCAACCCACGGCCATGCGGGCTGTGGCCAGGGCAAACGGCCAGAACCGCATCAGCATTTTAATTCCCTGCCATCGGGTGATCGGCAAGGACGGCAGCCTGACGGGCTATGGCGGCGGACTCTGGCGCAAGCGATTGCTGTTGGAGCTAGAGCGCACAGGAAAGCTACCGGGCGATTGAGGCCGGTAGACGCCGTATCGACAGCGCCATTGTTAAAGCCGAACAGGGTAAATGATGGTCATGTTTCCCATTCCCTTTGCCAAGGGACTCTTTTAGAATGGTTCCATGGCAAAGAAGACGCACTACCAGGTACTCGAAATCCAGCAGACGGCTACCCAGGCAGAGATCAAGCAGGCCTACCGTCGTCTGGCCAAAAAGTTTCATCCCGACAGCCGTTCTGAAGCTGCCTCCCACGAGCACATTTCCCGCATCAATACCGCCTATGAGGTGATTGGCGATCCCTCCCGCCGCCGGGTTTATGACCAACAGCTCCAGGGCGGGTCGGCGGTTAGTCCCGAAACCAGCGCCCAAAGGAGGGCCAAGCGTACGGCAGAGGCCCAGGAATTTTACCGGCAGCAGCGGCGGGCGACCCAATCTTCAGAGGTGCAAATCGATGCCTGGCTGAAGCTAGTCTATGGCCCGGTGGATCGGCTCATCGCCAAAATCATGTCCCCCCTGACGCAGGAAATTCGTAATCTCGCCGCGGATCCCTTCGACGATGAGCTGATGGAAGGGTTTCAAACCTACCTGGAAAATTCGCGGACCATGCTGGAGCAGGCCCAGGATAAGTTCCAGGCCATGGTTAACCCGGCAGGGACCGCTAATGTAGCCGCAACCCTTTATCACTGCCTGGGCCAGCTGGAGGATGGGATTGACGAAATGGAGCGGTTTACCTTCAGCTACGAGGAAAGCTACATCCACACCGGGCAGGAATTGTTCCGCATTTCCCGGCAGCTGCGGCAGGAAGCGAAAGATCGGGTCAAGCGGTTAGGGTAAGAGGCGCGATATCTTCCATGAACCAGGGGTGGATTTATACCGACCGCATTCGTCCTCAGGATGCGGGGATGGCGGTTTTAGACTTTTACGCCAACCGATACCGCCACTCCAGCCGGGCAGAATGGCAAACTCGCATTGCCGCAGGACAAGTTCTGCTGGACGGGCAGGGGGTTCAGACTGGGGATCGCTTATCTGTCGGCCAACGACTGGAATATCACCGCCCCCCCTGGAACGAGCCTGAAGTCCCCCTTGACTGCCATGAGCTTCACCGGGATGACGATCTGCTGATCATCCATAAACCTGCCGGAATGCCGGTTTTGCCCGGGGGAAACTTCCTGACCCATACTCTGCTACACCAGCTGAAGTTGAAGTATCCCGAACATCCGCCCGTGCCGGTGCATCGGCTGGGACGGGGGACGTCGGGGCTGATGGTGCTGGCGCGATCGCACCTGGCCCGTTCCATCCTCAGTCGCCAGTTTCGCGAATCCACCGCTGGGGCGGGTGATCCCGGTGCTCCCCGGCCTATCCAAAAAACTTACCGTGCCCTTTTAGGTCCCAGTGATCTGCCCGATCACTTCACCGTCACCACCCCCATAGGGAAAGTCCCTCATCCGGTCCTGGGCTATCTTTTCGCAGCCTCTGCCAAGGGACGACCGGCCCATAGCCAAGGGCAGGTGATTCAGCGCTCTTCAGCATCCACAGTTGTGGAAGTGGTGATTCGTACCGGTCGCCCTCACCAAATTCGGATTCACATGGCGGCGATAGGATATCCCCTGCTGGGTGATCCTCTCTACGGTCTTGGGGGAGTGCCGCTGATGTTTGACCCTGGGGCAGAAGCAGACAGGCCCGTCCCCGGCGATACCGGATATCTGCTGCACGCCTATCGTCTCAGCCTGGTGCATCCCCGCACTCAGGAGTCGATGCAGTGGACCTGCGCACCGCCTGCCGACCTGACCTCCAGGCTGTAACTAACCGTTGCGTTATCTGTCGGTCTTTGAAAAAGATGTCGATTTTCTCCCTCAAGGGATGACGATGTAAAGCATTACTTCAATTCATTGAACAGAACTATCCCGATTTGGAGCCAGAGGAGGTTGCTGCGCCATGGGAGATCGAAACTGCTTTGACTATTACCTGGCCTGCCGCAACCGTTCTGTGGATGCCGTCGCGCCCCGTTCAGCGACTCTGCTCATTGGTGGGGCCGAAGGAGCTCAGTCTGGAGAAGATGCCGCCACCCGCTGGTTTCTGGAGCAGGCCAGAGGGGGCAAGTACCTGGTACTGCGGGTCGGGGGGGTTGGGTCCCAGGCCCAATGGATTTGCCAGAACTATAAAGATTGGATCTACTCTGCAGCCGAATTATCGATTGATAGTCGAGAGGCCGCGAACGATCCGGAAGTGGTGGACTACATCCGTGATGCTGATTTGTTATTTATCGCCGGAGGTGACCAAAACCAGTATCAGGAATTTTGGGAAGGTACCGCCACCGAAGATGCCATTAACTATCTGATTAACGACAAGAAAATACCCGTGGCAGGCACCAGTGCGGGCATGGCAATTTTAGGAGACTACTACTACGCTCCAGACCATCAGGGAGTCCTCACCTCAGAAATCCTCAACGATCCCTTTCACTACAACACCGAAACCATCCATCGCAGCGACTTTATCCGCGTTCCCTACTTGCAGCGAGTGATCACCGACACCCACCTGGATCGGATGAATCGACAGAATCCCGAAACTCGCTATGGACGACTGCTGGGGCTGTTAGCACGGGTTATTTATGACGATGGCAAACGCCTGAGTAACTATGCTGTTGGGCTGGAGGAGGGCGCCTTTGTTGCTATTGATACCCAGGGAACGGCGAGGGTGTTTGGGAATGGCACAGCCATGGGTCAGGATGCCTATTTTTTGCAGCCGAATGAGGCCATGCCTGAGCAGCTAGAGCCCGGTTGGCCATTAATCTGGGACAACGAGGGGAAAGCCGTGAAGGTTTATCGCATATGCGGCACGCCCGAAGGCAGTGGCTCTTTTAATCTGCAGGACTGGGCCACGGCATCAGGGGGGACCTGGGAATATTGGTACACCACAGGCGGTAAATCAGGGTTAAGGAAGTCGACCATTGACGCGCCGAGGTGAGGATTCACCCACCCCGATGGGGGGGGGTAGACGCCGTATCCTGGTCAGCCATGGAACCTCTGGTTGCCAAGGCGATGGGGCCAAAATCATCGGCAGAATTTTTCGAACAACCGGATGTTCGGCTCCGTTGGCTTCCCATCAAATCACCCACACCTTACTGACCGGGGACTAAAATAGAAAGATTGAGAATTATTTGAGCCACATCTTGCCATGCCACTGCCCGTTGTTGCGGTCATCGGACGCCCGAACGTGGGCAAATCTACCCTGGTCAACCGATTGGCTGGGGCAAAGGACGCCATTGTTTACGACAAACCGGGGGTGACCCGCGATCGCACCTATCAACCCGCTTTCTGGCGTGATCGGGATTACATGGTAGTGGATACCGGCGGCCTGGTGTTTGATGACGACACCGAGTTTTTGCCCTTCATCCGGGAGCAGGCTCAACTGGCCCTGACCGAAGCCAGCGCAGCGGTTCTGGTGGTCGATGGGCAGACCGGCCCCACCGCAGCCGACGAAGAAATTGCCACCTGGCTCAGGACGCAGTCTGTACCGGTGCTGCTGGCGGTGAATAAGTGCGAGTCGGTAGACCAGGGACTGATACAGGCGGCCCAGTTCTGGGAATTGGGTTTAGGCGAACCCTATCCCGTTTCCGGCATCCACGGCAACGGCACGGGTGAACTGCTGGATGCCCTGGTGGAGTACCTGCCTGAAACCACCGAGGTCGACCAAATTGACGAAATCAAGGTGGCCATCGTCGGACGCCCCAACGTGGGCAAGTCCAGCCTGCTGAACGCCTTTGTCGGCGAAAACCGGGCCATTGTCAGCGACATCTCCGGCACCACCCGGGACGCCATTGACATGCAGGTGAAGCGAGGGGATCAGATTTACCGGATTGTGGATACTGCCGGCATTCGCAAAAAGAAAAGCGTAGATTATGGACCGGAGTTCTTCGGCATCAACCGGGCCTTTAAAGCGATTCGTCGGGCCGATGTGGTGCTGCTGGTGATTGACGCCCTGGACGGGGTAACGGAACAGGACCAGAAGTTAGCAGGACGCATTGAAGAAGACGGCCGCGCCTGCGTTATTGTCGTCAATAAGTGGGACGCCGTCGACAAAGACAGCTACACCATCTACGACTACGACAAGCAAATATCGGCAAGGCTGAACTTTCTAGATTGGGCCAAACGTATTTACATCAGCGCCATGACGGGCCAGCGGGTGCCCAAAATCCTTGATTTAGTAGACCACGCTGTAGAGCAGCATCGACGCCGTGTAACAACCTCTGTGGTCAACGAAGTGCTGGAGGATGCCGTCACCTGGCACACCCCACCGACAACCCGCCAGGGACGCCAGGGACGCATTTACTATGGCACCCAGGTGACCACCCAGCCGCCGTCCTTTACCCTGTTTGTCAACGATCCTAAGCTGTTCAAAGACAACTATAAGCGTTACATTGAGCGGCAATTCCGGGAAAACCTTGGCTTTGAGGGCACTCCTATTCGCGTCTTCTGGCGCGGCAAAGCCATCCGCGATGTGGAGCGCACCAGCGCCAATCGGGCCACCAAGGTCTAGCCCCGCCGTTCGCCCCCCACAATATGGATTTACTGCGCTCTCTACCCATTGGCCTATACCTGGAACAGCCCGTCACCTGGCTGCACCGGCTTGATCCCCGGGTGAAAATGGCCTGGCTGGCCAGCATTCTGGTGACGCCAATCCTGGGCAATGCCTACTGGCGGTTTTTCCTGGTCGCTTTACTGATCGGGCTGACCCTGGCGGCTAGAATTCCGTTTCGGGTATGGTGGCGACAGATGGGCTGGCTGCTGCTGCTGAGTTCCCTGGTGATGCTGCTGACCTTCGTCATGCCGGACGGGCTATCGATAGACCAGTCACCTCGATTGCCTACCCCAGAGGCCATGGAGCAGCTCGAAAATCCTCCCGAAACGCTGCCAGAACTGCCCCAACCCACCGCCTACCGCTACGTCGTCGTAGAGTGGGGACCAATCACCGTGACCCGTCGCTCCCTGGAGTTGGGTATTCGCATTGGCACCCTGTTGTTTACCCTGATCTACGGCACCAACCTGTATCTGCTGACCACCGCTCCAGAAGAAATCACCCTGGCCCTGGAAGCCTTGATGAAACCGCTCCGCTGGTTTCGTCTGCCGGTGACAGAGATTGCTCTGACCGTGACCCTATCCCTGCGATTTATACCTCTGGTGCTGGAAGAAGTACAGAATTTGGTGCGCTCCGTACAGACCCGAGCCATTAATTGGAAGAAACTGGGGTTTCGAGGTTCGGCCCAGGTTTGGCTCATGGTGATTGAGCGATTGTTGGAAAACTTACTGCTGCGGGCAGAGCAAATTGCGGCAGCAATGGAGGTGCGGGGGTTTACCAGCCCCAACGAGCATCAGGTGCGGTGGCACCAGCTGGTGCTGCGGCGGTGGGACTGGTTTATCTTGGGCCTGCTCGCTGGCCTCTGGTGGGCCAGAATCATGTGGGGGGCAGAAGCTTGAGATCTGAGCAGCCCTGGTATGTGCGATCACACCCCCTCCATCACCGCACCAGCACCGAAATCTTCACCACCCTCTACAGCCACCACCTGGGCCAAGCGCCCACCCTGGACCATCTCGTCGCTCTGCTGGAAAGCCCCTATCCCTTACCCGATCAGGCCCAGCCTCACCACAGCCACAATCGTTACTCGATTTGCGCCGGCCCCCCCCGCCTGGGGCAAGACGGTACCGCCAAAGTGTGGACTCCAGGCATTGGCAAGATCTTTCCGACCCTGGCGGAACGCCTCCAGGGCGGACAGCAACTTTCCCTGATGGGGCCAGAAGCCACCCTGGCAGAGATGACCCTCCCCTTTACCGGAGGCTGGCTGGGCTGGCTGGGCTATGACCTGGCCTGGGAAGTCGAGACCCTGCCTTGCCTGAACCCCGATCCGCTGCCGTTTCCCGTCGCGCTCTGGTACGAACCCAGCAGTTTTGCTGTGCTGGATCACCGGCAGCAGCGGCTGTGGCTGGCGGCATCCTCTCCAGTCGACTTAGACCGATTAGACAAACAGCTCTTGACCGTCGAAGAATACCCCATGGGAAATCCGACTCCGGAGCCAGCCCCCCTGGTGTTCGAGATGACCCAGCAGGACTACGAAGCTGCCGTCCGCAAAGCCAAGCAGCACATCCAGGCCGGGGATGTGTTTCAGGTTAATCTGTCCCTGCGATTTGCCACCCAGACCCAGGCCCACAGCTGGCAACTTTACCGTCATCTGCACCGCATCAACCCTTCCCCCTTTGCCTGCTACTGGCGCACCCCCTGGGGCGATATGATCAGCTGTTCCCCAGAACGGCTGATTCAACTCCGCAATGACCAGGCTCAGACCCGACCGATTGCGGGCACCCGACCCCGAGGGGAAACCCCAGAACAGGATCAGCACTTGAGTCAGAGGTTACTCAGCAATCCCAAAGAACGGGCTGAGCACATCATGCTGGTGGATCTGGAACGCAATGACCTGGGCCGGGTCTGTCAGTGGGGTACGGTCCAGGTGGATGAACTGCTGACGGTGGAATATTACAGCCATGTGATGCACCTGGTCAGCAATGTGAAAGGGCAGATGCATCCTGGCACCAATGCTGTGGATTTGATTCGCGCTGTCTTCCCGGGGGGCACCATTACCGGCTGCCCCAAGGTGCGCTGCATGGAAATCATCGAAGACCTGGAGCCCGTCCGTCGCAGCCTGTTCTACGGCTCCTGCGGATATTTGGATCGGCGAGGCAATTTGGACCTCAATATCCTGATCCGCACCCTATTGGTTGGTCATGGTGAGGATACCAACCCCCCCTTCCCGGTATGGGGGCAGGTCGGAGCTGGCATTGTCGCTGATAGCGATCCCCATCGAGAGTGGCTGGAGTCTTTGCAGAAAGCGAAGGCCCAACTCTTAGCCCTGGGGCTGTCCCCTGCCAGGGGATAAACGTGCTTCCGAGCGGTCTTTTGCCATCAGCATAAACACAGTTTTTCTGGCTGTACCGTCTAGGCGAATACTAAATTGGGCCAAATCTAGGTAGAATTCATTCCATCGATAGTTTCTGCCTTCACCGGCCCACTGTCTAAGCTTGTTTTATATTCGACCGGTTTTAATAATTTTCCTGTTTGTCTGCGAAGGCGGATTGCAGTTTTAGCCAATCTGATTTGACTTTTCCTGTAATGACCCACCCCCAGCCCTAATTGAATGAGCACAGAAACGTATCTCAACCATCCCAATTTTGGCCTGCTATTCAGGGTGTGCCTGGTCGATGATGGCAAAGAACTGTTTGCCACCCTTTACGCCCAGCGACTTTTTTTTCTGGTTACCAATGCAGGCATCGAAGGGCTAGTGTTTCAACCCCTGGGTCGCAGCAATGCTCGGATGATGCTGGAAAGCCGAATGCGGGAATTGCGGCGGAACGGCCAGTATGCCGATTATGATCAATTACAGAAGACCTACAAGCAAACCTTTCAATGACGCCTGTCGGCAGCCCCCAAGCGATTACAAATCAGATTCATTCTATTCACCCGGGTATACCCCCCTCGGTCACGCTCATTGCGGTGACAAAGTTCTTTCCGGCAGAGGTGGTGCGTCTGGCCTATGACGCTGGATTGCGTCATTTTGGAGAAAGTCGATTGCAGGAGGCCATCCAGAAACAGGCCGACCTGGAGGATCTGCTCGATATTACCTGGCATCTGATCGGCCATCTGCAAACCAACAAGGCGCGCAAGGCGGTCGAGCATTTTCAGTGGATTCACTCTGTCGACAGCCTCAAAATTGCCAGGAAAATCGACCAGGCCGCGGCTGACCTGCAAGTCATACCCCAGTGCTGTTTGCAGGTGAAAATGGTGCCCGATCCGCCAAAGTATGGGTTTGACCTGGAAAGCCTGGAAGACGCGTTGCCAGCCCTGGATCAACTCGCCCATCTAAAGATTCGGGGATTGATGACAATTCCCCCCGCCGAGACGTCTGCCCCTGAAGTAAAAGAGATTTTCGCTGGGGCAGCAGTGCTAGCAGAGCGCATCAACCAGAAGGGATTTGACCGTATCTCCATAGACCAATTGTCCATGGGTATGTCGGGGGATTATGCCGCTGCCATCGCCGCCGGGGCAACGATGATTCGCCTGGGTACTGTCCTCTTCGGTTCTCGCCCGTCAACGGCCTAATTTTTTTCAATCTCCTGCGCCCAAGTCAGCTTCCCCTGGGATAGCCCCCTGGCCGAGACGAGCGGATAGAACCCTTAGCCCATCAGTCCCCCATTCTTTTTTAACTATTTGTAAATGGGCTATATATTTTTTGGATTTCATGTATACTGTGGACTCAATATTCTGTAATCAGGATATTAATTCTTACAGTAACCCCTAGCCAAGCTCAGATTACGGGATCTTTTCCTCGGAAAAATCAAACACAACGATTTGGACTTGGCATTGCTTTTCTAGATTTCTGTCATAAGAATTTCTAGTAAAAGCTAATTTCCCCTGGCGAGCCTCGATTTTTTCAAAAATAAGTTGGCAAATTGAAAAATGGCGCTATCATGGCCCTCGGATAACCGAAGCGTGACGCCTACATTGGTCAACCTTTGAGGTCCGCTTTACCCTAAGTGATGATAGTCATCGTGGAGTGAAAGTTGTGAGCAGTGTTTTCTCCAGATTGCGAGAGTTCGTTGGCTTAAACGACCCAGCAGATTACGAATACGAATACGAGGAGATGGATGGTGAGGAGTACCAAAACCTCTACCAGGAAGAAAATCCTCAACCCATGCCTCAACCCCAAGCCGTTCAACCGGCTGAAGATCCCCGGAGTCGTCGTCGTATCCGGGACCGTATGATGACCTCTGATGTAGGAATGACCCCTATGGCCAGCAATGTAATTGGAATGCCCGGTTCCATGAACGGAGCCTCTGAAGTTGTTGTGATGGAGCCTCGCTCCTTCGAAGAAATGCCCCAGGCGATTCAGGCCCTGAGGGAACGCAAGTCGGTGGTGCTGAATCTCACCATCATGGACCCCGACCAGGCTCAGCGGGCGGTTGATTTTGTGGCCGGCGGTACCTATGCCATTGATGGTCATCAGGAGCGCATCGGCGAAAGCATCTTCCTGTTCACCCCCAACTGTGTTCAGGTCAGCACCCCCGCCGAGTACGAAGAAGAACTTCCCCTGGGCCAGCCCCAGACCATGCCCGCTCCGGGTCAGGTGCCTCCGGCTCCCGCCTGGGGAAATGACCAGATCGCTCGTATGGCATAACGCAGAAGCGATTTCACTCGTTTATCATCCACTGTGTGACTGAACACAGTCTGCCTAATCCGAGGGGTTGCGCAGACTTGTTGCCGGTGCCATGGTATCGACCTGTGCCATACTGGCCATTGTGTAGTGTCGAAGAGTGCCATGTCAGAAGCGACATTAGGGGTTATCGGTGGCGGGGTAATGGGGGAAGCCCTCTTATCCCGCCTTCTTGATCAAAGTGTTTTTAGCAAAGACGCCATTTTAGTCAGCGATCCTTCAGAAGATCGCCGACAATTTTTGCGTGACACCTACGGCGTTAAGGTTGTCGAACATAACGGGGTGGTTGCCCAGCAGGCAAATCTGCTGCTCTTGGCCATTAAGCCTCAAATTCTGCCTGCGGTGATGGCTCAGCTTAAGGACACGATCGCCACGGTGCGTCCTTTGTTGCTGTCCATTCTGGCCGGGGTCACGTTACAGCAGTTGGGCGAATCGTTTGTGGGTTGGCCGATCATCCGCGCCATGCCGAATACCCCTGCTACGGTAGGGGCGGGGATTACGGCCCTGGCACCCGGGCCTGGCGTGACCCAGGAACAGCTGGATCACGCCAGGCAAATTTTCGCCAGCGTCGGGGACGTGGTAGAAGTTCCCGAATATTTAATGGATGCTGTAACGGCGCTTTCCGGTTCTGGTCCCGGCTATATTGCCCTGGTGGTGGAAGCCCTGGCAGATGGAGGCGTCGCTGCCGGATTACCCCGAGCCACCGCCATGCAGCTGGCGATTCAGACTGTCAAAGGGACCGCTGAATTACTCCAGCAGTCGGGGTTACATCCCGGTGCCCTTAAAGATAGGGTGACCAGCCCTGGCGGCACCACCATTGCTGGCGTCGCCCAACTTGAGGCCAGTGGTCTGCGTTCTGCGTTGATTGAAGCGGTGCGGGTAGCCTGCGATCGCGCTAAAGAACTGGGCAAATCATGACATCGGCCCCTGGTTGGGTCAGGCTTGGTATATATCTGTTAACAAAAGACTGAAAAATCGTCCGAAAACGGCATCCTAATGGCAACTCCTAGGGATATTCCTGCCCTTTCATACCATGGATGACATTACCCGGTTACTGGTTCAAATTCTAATTGCAATTGTTTGCGCTCTAATTGCCAATGTTTTAATTCCCCGCACGGTGCCTGGTAAATTATTGGGCTTAGTTTTGATTGGTTTTGCCGGCGTGTTTATCGGGGAATGGATTTCAAACTATATCCTGGCTGAATATAGCATCGAGATTCCAGCCCTACAGTGGGAGTTTAAGGATGTTCCTATCCTGCCGTCTATTGTGGGCTCAATGATTGTGCTGTATGTCATTACAGCGGTCATGAGCTGGGCCAGATATGGAAATCGCTAATCCGCGCTAAATAAGCTAAATCATGGGTGGGGAGTTACTCCTTATTTGGAAGCTTGACTGCCCAGTCTCGGTTCTGTGCCTGCCAGCAGCCGCTCGATGTTGCTGCGGTGGCGCAAGATCACATACAGCCCTCCGGTAATGGCGAACACCCCATAGGCCAGGGGTTGTCCCGTCAGAAACATCAGCCCAATCGTGGTCAGCGCGGCAACCATTGACCCCAGGGACACAATGCGGAACAGACCCACCGTGACGGCGAAGGCGGCGATGGCGCCTAAGGCCACTGGCCAGGCCAGGGCCAACAAAATCCCCAGACCGGATGCAGCCGACTTGCCGCCGGTAAAGTTAATCCAGATGGACCGGCTGTGACCAATAATGGCCATCAGTCCGGCCAGGACTTCCACCCAGGGTTGCCAGGCGAAGGTGGCGACTCCGTTCGGGAAGGCCGCCAAGATATAAGGAAAGGCGACCTTGGCCAGCAGAATCGACAGCATCCCCTTAAAGAGATCAATCAGTAAAACCGCGATCGCAGCTTCCTTCCCCACGGTGCGGAGTACGTTGGTGGCTCCGGTCCCTCCAGAACCATACTCGCGGATATCGATGCCCTTAACCCACCGGGCAACCAAGTAGCCGGTCGGAAATGAACCCAACAAATACGCCAACACTAAAAGCAAAACTACCGCTAAGACTGCCACGCCCAGGTCCCTATGTAGATAAGTTTGCCAGTAACAGTTTAGAGGGATTAGGCCCCGGGGTTTAAGTCTTTAACGGTAATTTTTATGAAATCGGATTGGCCACTCCCTAGTCTGTCTGATTCAGAAGTTCAGACACTTTTTGCTGCAAGGCGGCCATTTCAGGGTCTTGGCGGGCAATGGCCTCAGACCGAGCCTGAAAGGTTTCGCCAATTTCCGTATCCTGGAGTAGATGGCGCGCCTCAGACATCAGTTCATCAGCCCGTTCTACGGGTTGGGGCTGTTTGCTCATCAGCACCTCATCTATCTGCACAATGAATTGGGAAATGGGGCGCAGCCAACTGAACAGGTCGTGATTGAGCACTAACCGCAGATATTCTCCCTTATTGGGAATTTGTCCGTAGAGAGCCTCATAGTTATCCTTTTCGGCATCCATCAACACTTTGTGGGACTTAAGTAGAATCGGACGAAGTTCTCGCAGCTTCTGAAAAGCAGGATCTGAAGAGGGATTACCAACTGTCATGAAAATTTCCGTAGGGAGTCGCAATACTGCTCTCACCTTTCCACGAAAAGGGGGGAATTTCAATCCACAGGACCGGTGATCTGCTAACGCAGATAGTGCCCCTCACGCCAAATGTGCTGCGGGGGCAAGGCAGCAAAGGCTTCATCCCATCAAGTCTCAGGTTTATCCTCCCACCCCAACGGGGGATAAACCTCCAACTCCGGGAGGTTTAGTGGCAAGATCAGTGAGTGGTGAGATCAGTGCTGTTGGCTGAATGGGGGACCATGAGTTTTACAACCGTACGTCCGGGGCAACTGTCGATGATTGCCAGCGACTGTGACACCCGCCCCATGAGCTTTATCGAAAATGGCGAACGCCTTGGCTACGAGCCTGCGGTAGCCCGAGCTGTCTGCGATCTGCTGGGGCTAGAGCCCCGCTGGTTTGACCTACCCATGGCGAAGTTTTACGCGGCCCTCAGTGACACCGACGACTACGATGTGGTGTGGTTCAACCAAGCGGTGACCCAGGAGCGCCGAGCCTGGGCAGACTTTACCCGGCCCTATGGGCGCTTCGATGAAGCCGTCCTGGTGCAGGACGCTAGCACCATCGAACAGATGGGTGACCTGGCCGGTAAGCGCCTGGGAGGGTTGATCAACAGCACTAACTTAGCCCTCGCGGAAGAGTTCCCCGACCTGGAACCTGTAGCCTTCCCTGGCCACGAGCGGGTTCTACCGGAAATGCTCGCGGCCCTGCGGGATGGCAAAATCGATGCCCTGATAGAAGACTCATTAATCCTGTTGACCATTGAGGCCGACAACCCTGAGTTTCGGGTCGCCTTTCAGCTCCCGACCCAAAAGCCCTTTGGTATTGGTGTCTTACCCGGCAATCGAGAATTATTAGAGGCCCTCAACCAGGCCCTGAATCAATTAATCAGCAACGGCACCCTGGCCAAACTATGGGCTCAGTGGATTCCCCACAAACCCTTTCCGTTTTAGTTTTGCGTGGCTTCAATGTCGACTCCCACTTCCCAGGCTTATTCAGTAGTGCTGCGTCCTTCCCTAACCAGCGATTTACCCTTTGTGATTGCGGCCGAACACCAGGCCCATCAATTGGCCTATGTGGGACGCTGGAGTGAAGCGCAGCATCAGGCCGCTATTGATTCAGCCGAAAAAGCCCACCTGATTCTCGAACAGGTCAGGGATAACACCCCCGTGGGCTATGCCATTTTAGAAGGGCTGACGAATCCCAATCACAGTATTCTGCTGCGCCGCATTGTTGTCACCGAAACTGGCCAGGGATATGGCAGAGCCGCCCTGCGACAGCTTAAACAGATGGTCTTTGAAACCTATGGGGCCCACCGCTTTTGGCTTGACGTTAAGGACTTTAACCCCCGGGCCAGGCATCTCTACGAGAGTGAAGGCTTCATTCTGGAAGGATGTCTGCGAGATGCCGTGAAGACGGCAAACGGGTATCACTCCATGTATGTCATGGCGTTACTTCAGCCCGAATACCAGCGCTCAGGCACCTAGTCCTTTGTTTTGCAAGGGAAACAGGGGAGACCAGAGGTGGCATAACTTGCAGTATGAAGTACCGGGAATATTTACCCTCAGGATTTCATAGATTTTTCATGGTGTTCTTGGCCAAACTGTCCCCTTGGGGACTGCCAGTCTAGATTTTTTTTGTTACGAATGTTCACGGACTGAAACGATCTGTCTGCTGAACCTGGGATCAAAATTTATGAATTTTCTCTCCCGTTGGTACCCTCGATTGCTTAGGTCGCATCTACCGTTTCGGAACCCTGTTCGGAGATTCCGTTGTCTGCCCGTTGGAATTTCCTGGCATCCTCAGGGGACAATGGCTATTCTGGCTGCCCTCGCCTTTCTGCTGGCCGCTGTTTTCCCGGCCTTAGGGCAAGAGGTGCCGCCGCAGGATCTGAGCAATCAAAAGCCGAGCGAAAAACCGGCAGCTCCGCTCAAATTGCCCGTTTTACAGGGGCTAGAATCCTTAACCCCGCCGGATGTTCAGTCTTTACTGACGGGGTCATCCGCCGAAATTACCACTGCTCCGGTCCGGTTAGACGGTCGTACCCTGTTTCGGGTAGCGGCCCCGTCGGTGGGGCAATCCACTGAGGATCAGGTGTTTCTATCGGCGGAGCAACGGGCTAACGAAATTGAGCAGCGTCTTTACAATCTGCTCGAAGATGGCGTCAATCCGAACAACTTGCAGGTAACCCAGGACTTTGATCAGCAAAGTAACCAGCCGATTATTCGCATCAATGGACAGTTCCTGTCTACGGTGACCTCTTTAGATGCCCAAATCGATGGTTTCAGTAACCCGAACCTCAAAGCCCAGGAGACCGTGGGTGCCGTCGAGCAAGGGCTCAGAACCTACGCCCGTGAGCGTCAGCCGGATTACCTCTGGCGACAGGCCCAGTGGCTCCTTGCCATCACCGCTCTCACCGCCCTGATTTACCTGGGGTTGGGATATTTTCGGGCTGCCCTTCAGCGCCAGAAGCAGCGTCTACAGGCTGATTTTGCCCACGCCGAGGCGGAAGCCTCAGCCCACCCTGACCAAGACCTGAATACTTCCCTACGGGCCAAGCTCAAAGAGCAGGAGCGAGAAAGCTGGATTGACCTGAAGCGGGTCTTGCTGCGCATTAGCCAGTGGTCCTGCATCATTGTGGCGGTTTACATCATTGTTGGGCTATTTCCCTACACCCGCTGGCTGCAAATTGTGATGCAGAGCCTGCTGAGGCTACCTGGGGAGCTTGGCCTGCTGATTCTGGTGACCTACTGGATTATTCGCCTCAGCAATGTGCTGGTCGATCGGTTGTTCCTGACCCTCCAGGATGGAGCGATTCGCACTCCCGAGCCATCTCAGCGGTTAGGGCTGCGGTTTTCTACCTTTTCCCAGGTCATAAAAAGCCTGGTGTTCTTTTTTATCTGTCTCATTGCCGCCATTGTGGGCTTAGGTATTTTGGGAGTTCAAATTGGTCCCCTGTTAACCGGAGCCGGACTGGTGGGTCTGGCGGTTTCCCTGGCTTCCCAGAGCCTGATTCAGGACTTCATCAATGGCTTTTTGATTTTGTTTGAAGATCAGTACGGGGTCGGTGATGTGATTGTAGTGGGTGATGTGTGGGGCTTTGTAGAAACGATGAACCTGCGCATGACCCAACTGCGCAACGAGGAGGGAAGGCTGATCACCATTCCAAACAGCAAAGTTGATATTGTGCAAAACCTGTCTAAAGAATGGTCTCGGGTGGATTTGATGATTCCCATTGCCCTCAGTGCCGACATTAACGTCGCCCTGAAGCTGATTGAACAGGTTGCCAGCGATCTGCGGAAAGATGCTATCTGGGGCCAACTCATTTTGGAACCCCCCCTATTGCTTGGGGTCGATCATCTTGACCACGCTGGGGCCACCGTCCGTATTTGGATTAAGACCCAGCCTCTCAAACAGTGGGATGTTGCCCGCGAATATCGCCGCCGTCTCAAAATCGCATTCGAAGCGGCCGGTATCCACCTTGGCGTGCCCCAGCAGGTGGTGCATTTTGGCACAGCTCAAAAGCCACCCCCCAATGGATTTAGCATAGCAACCCCGGCTGCTCTTGGGAGTTGAGGGGAACGGTAGTTCTTTTGGAGTCTGGGTGCAAGCACCAGCATGGGCAATGTATTGAACCTCCAGCGTTTTGTGGATGCTCAGAGTCCGATCTATGCCTTGGTAATTGACGACCTACGGCAAGGGCAAAAACGAAGCCACGGGATATGGTTTATTTTTCCCAAAAAGATATTGACCCAATCCTCTTAATTCCGGTGATTGTTCGTAAAATTCAACCGGGCCCCGGCCCAATGCAGCTTATTGCGCAGGGTGCCGTAGTAGGAATAGTTCTCGCGCAGAATGATGAACTTAGCCATGTAATCGGCGCTTCGTACGTCCACCCGCTGTCCGGGCCAGATGGCTGTGCCCAGTACCCCGTCCGTCCACAGTTTGGTACTCAAATCCGGATCCGCTAAGGGCCAAACGCTGATCACAGAACCGGGGGGCAGCACAATCGGTCGACTGGAAAGGCTTAAGGGACAAATAGGGGTCACCACAATGGCGTCCATGCCGGGGTGAATAATCGGTCCTCCGGCCGCCACCGTATAACCCGTTGACCCGGTCGGTGTGCTGATCAGCAGACCATCGCCCTGGTACTGGTCCACCACCTCTCCGTCAATTTCCATTTCCAAAATGGATGTGATCATGCGATCTGGGGAAGCCGGTTTCACCGCCATTTCATTGAGGGCCAGAAATGGCTCACTCATGGGTTCCCGATTGGTGCGGTTGCCCTGAAAAATCTGGGCCTGCAGCAGCATTCGCTGTTGCACCGCGAATCTATCGGTTAACAGCCGCTGCCAAACTGCTTCCGTATCCTCCATTTCTTCGGAGGTTTCGGTTAAAAATCCCAGGTGGCCTCCCACGTTCACCGCCAGGATGGGAATGCCTTCCGGGGCCAGGTGCCGCGCTGCGGTCAGGGCGGTGCCGTCGCCACCAAATACCACCGCCAGATCTATGGGCTGGCTAACGGAGGCTAAAAAGACGGGATAGGGGTTATCCTTGGGGCCGCTGGGACCCCGCAGTACCTTACAACCGAGGGCCTCAAGCTGTCGGGCACACTTTTCGGCCCACTGCTGACTCAGCCGGTTTTGAGCCTTATGGACGATAATGACTTGCTGGAGTTGCAAAACAAAGACTCCCTATGGAGGACTTTAAAACAATCGTAGAGGGAGTATTCTCTACCCCCTCTACAAGTTCAGCAAAACTCTAGTTTTTTGTCCGAGCTTTAGGAGTTCTGTGTGCCGCTAACTGCGAGTCGCCTAATGTGATTCGTCGCTTAATCCCAGTTAACCTGACAGCTGTGAGGAAGGCTTCTACCACTTGAGCAAATTGAACTGCTCCATGTCCACGGTATCGCGGTTGCGATAAATCGACAGAACAATCGCCAAACCCACGGCCGCTTCAGCCGCCGCAATGCTGATAACAAACACCGCAAACACCTGCCCCCGCACCGAGGCGGGATCCAGATAGTTGGAGAACGCCATCAGGTTGAGGTTGACCGCATTCAGCATGAGCTCAATCGACATGAGTACGCGAATCACGTTGCGGCTGGTGACAAGGCCAAATACCCCAATGCAGAACAGTGCAGCAGCAATCAGCAGAAAATACTCTAGTTGCATGGCTTAAAACTCACGGTCAAATCAGAACCAAATCAGGAAAGATAGTTGCTCAGGGGCTAACCCCGCAGAGATTGCAGGTTCGGCCCTTCAACGGGCAGAGCAACAAAAAATCAGGGACAGGAAAAAATGCCGGTCTAGCTGCCGCTGGGGTCTTGACCAGCAGAGCCGGAGGGCACCAACTCCCTGGGCCGTTCGGGCAACTGTAGGGCCTCCGATGCCGGTTCGCCGGGTTCCACATCGGGAATAAACTCCCGACGGGCCAGCACAATGGCACCGATCAGAGCAATCAGCAGCAACACTGACGCCAGCTCGAAGGGCAGCAGATAATCAGTGAAGAAGTGCTTGCCAATTTCAACGATGGCGGCATCTCCAGCGGCAGGTTCTGTGGAAAGCACCCAGGGGGTATTCAGGACAGAAACCGTCAGCAGTGCAAATAAACCGGCACAAACTCCGCCGGTAGCGGCCCGACCTACCCAGGCCCGGCGCATGGGGGCAAAGGGCTGGCTTTTGTTGACCAACATAATCCCGAACAAAATCAGAACGTTGACCGCCCCGACATATACCAGCACCTGAGCCGCTGCCACAAAGGCGGCATTCAGCAGGATGTACATGCCGGCCATACTGACGAAAACAATACCCAGCAAGAACGCTGAATATACGATGTTTTCCAGCAGCACGACACCCAGGGCTCCACCGATCATCATGGCGGTGAGGATCCCCAACGTGACGAGTTGAACGCCTTCTGCTAACGTCACAACCGTAAACTCCTAACTAAAAAATCAGCCAATTCTCGGACTATCGAACATATTCAGAATAGAGGAAACCAGGCCTAAACTTTGGCCCCTGCATCATCCTGTTCTATCTCATCAATAATTTCCTGGGGAAGCTTGCCCGCCCGACGGGAGTTTTCAGGTAATTCATGGGGATCCATCACACCCTTGGGTAAATACGCCAGTTCCCGCAGGGGAGTCACCATCGGGTCTTGAGTGACCTTGTAAGGTAAGCGACCCAGGGCGACGTTATCGTAATTCAACTCATGGCGATCGTAGGATGCCAGTTCGTATTCTTCGGTCATGGATAGGCAGTTGGTGGGACAGTATTCCACGCAGTTACCGCAGAAGATACAAACACCAAAATCAATACTATAGTGCTTCAGGTTTTTCTTCTTAGTGCTCCTGTCAAACTCCCAGTCCACTACGGGGAGATTGATAGGACAGACCCGCACACAGACTTCGCAGGAAATACACTTGTCAAACTCGAAGTGAATTCGACCCCGGTACCGTTCCGAGGGAATCAACTTCTCGTAGGGATACTGCACCGTCACAGGACGACGCTTCATGTGGTCGAAGGTAACAGAAAGCCCCTGGCCAATATACTTGGCGGCTTGATAGCTTTCCTTGGCGTAGTCACCAACTTGCTTTAGAAAACCCAACATGGGGTTTAACCTCCGGAATACTACAGTCTCGTGGGAAGGAAATTGAACCAATCAATCCGAAATTTTAAATCGCCGTTGCCTGAGGGCTAAACCTACCCGCCAAAAGCAACGGGGAAAGCCAGCTTTAAACCTGCCGTAAGGAGCAAATTCACCAGAGCAACCGGTAGTAGAAACTTCCATCCAAAGTCTAACAACTGGTCAATGCGTACCCGGGGTACCGTCCAGCGCAGCAGCACGGCGATGAACACTAGGGCATAGGCTTTAAACAGGGTCATCATAATACCGATGGAAGCGGTAATGACCTGCAGCCAGGGGGTCGTCTCACTGACGCCGAACAGGCTTGCCAGCCAGGAGACCGAAACGGGAGACTCCCAACCGCCCAGGTAAAGGATGGAAACAATCAGCGCGGAGAGCACCAGGTTGACATAGGACCCCACGTAGAACAAACCAAACTTCATGCCGGTGTACTCGGTTTGATAGCCGGCCACCAGCTCTTCCTCTGCTTCCGGTAGGTCAAAGGGCAGACGCTCACACTCGGCCAACGCCGCAATCCAGAAAATCAGGAAGCCAGCCGGTTGGCGCCATATGTTCCAACCCAGGATGCCGTAGCCCGATTGCTGATTGACAATATCAATGGTGCTGAGGCTGTTAGACATGAGCACCACCGCCAGCACCGCCAGGGCCATGGGAATTTCATAGCTGATGGATTGAGCCGCCGCCCGCAGCCCCCCCAGCAAGGAGTACTTATTATTGGAGGAGTATCCTGACATCAACAGGCCAATGGGGGCAATGCTGGAGAGGGCAATCCACAGGAAGATACCCACCCCGATGTCTGTAATCACCATATTCTGGCCGAAGGGCACAATCAGGTAAGACAGAAATACTGGAATCACCACAATGGCAGGTCCCAGGGTGAACAAAATGGGATCTGCCTTAGCGGGGGTAATATCTTCCTTGAAGAGCAGCTTAATGCCGTCTGCAGCTGCCTGGAGGGTGCCCAAAGGCCCAGCGAACTCGGGGCCAATGCGCTGCTGGGCAGCAGCGGAGATTTTTCGTTCGAGCCACACCGTAACGAAAATACTGACGGTGGCGGCAATTAGGATTAAACCCATGGGCAACGGCAACCAGAGGGTTTTGGCAACGGCCGTGGGTAAGCCCAAATCGACGAGGGCTCTAACAAAGCTACCTTGCAGGTCGATTCCTTGATTCATGTATTAACCTTGAGCAGCGTCCGAGTAAAGCTTGACCGAGTTTAGAAATCCACACTGTTGGGGTGTAAATCTCCCTGGTGAATTGAACCCAGCGTTTCATTTCTCTTCATGATTCTACCGTTTCATCTTTCAATCCGAAGACCAGGGGGAGTTTTGTTCAATAAGAATATCTGCTGAGTAAGATTATTTCGACCCCAGGAAGGGTTTAAAAATAAAAGCCCTCCGGCAATCGCCGGAGGGGCAGGAGTTCCTGAAAATCGTCACTGAATTCATCATCAGCGCTGTTGATTGATGTGCCCAGGGGGGTATGACCCATCAGGAGGGTAAGGCCACCTGGAAGCCCTGCTTGTCCCAAATCTGGGGGCGATCCTCCAGGCCCACATAGCTCTGACTGCGGGGGCCGGTGTAGATCTGAGTGGGTCGGAAGATGCGGTTCTCCCCTAGCTGCTCTTTCCAGTGGGCCAGCCAACCGGCAACCCGGGCGATGGCAAACACGGGGGTAAACAAATCGATGGGAATTCCCAACTTGCGGTAAACCAGCCCGGAGTAGAAGTCTACGTTGGGGTAAACCCCTTTGTGGCCAAGCTTTTCCGAAATGACCTGCTCCATTTCCAGGGCAATTTCGTAGTACTCATCCTGGCCGAACTTTTCAAACAGTTGCTCCGCCAGCTTTTGCAGAATGGTGGCCCGGGGGTCTTTCACCTTGTAGACCCGATGACCAAATCCCATGATTTTGGACTTATTCTGGATGCACTGCTCCACAAAGGGCCGAACATTTTCGACGGAACCGATTTCCTGCAGCATGGCAATCACTTCTTCGTTTGCTCCCCCGTGCAGGGGACCAGCCAGGGTGCCCACCGCTGAAGCCACCACCGCGTAGGGATCGGTCAGGGTTGAGGCCGTCACCATGGCCGAAAAGGTCGAGGCATTGATGGTGTGCTCCGCGTGGAGCGTCAAGCAAATGTCAAAAATTCTGGCCGCCAGGGGGTCGGGTTCTCGTTCGTTCAGCATGTAGAGGAAATTGGCGGCATAGTCCAGGTCATCCCTTGGCTGGACTGGATCATTGCCCTTCCGGATCAGCTGAAATGCCGCCACCATGGTGGGGATTTTAGCCAGCAGACGGACCACGGCCTTTTGAATATACATAGGATCATCCAGCGCCCGGCGGGAATAAAACAGCCCCAGAGCAGCAGCACAGGCCTGCAGCGCATCCATAGGATGGCCACTCTCGGGGAAACATTTCATCATGTCCCGAATTCGGTATTTGAGGCGGCGATGAAAGCGAATTTCATGTTCAAACGCCTCTAGCTCGGTCTTGGAGGGCAGCCCTCCCCAAATCAGCAGGTAAGCGGTTTCTAAAAAGGTGCTGTGCTGGGCCAGGTCTTCAATCCGGATGCCACGGTACTCTAACAGCCCTTCCTGGCCATCCACATAGCTAATACTGGATTGGGTCGCTGGTATGCCCTCTAACCCAGGACGATACTCACATACGGTCATATATCACTGCTCCCATTCGCTGACTTATGATTCCAACGGGGATGAGAGCCCCGCCGTCACGCTTGCTACCAAATCTCTTTAGGCCAC
>CAZPYG010000046.1:30644-36565 GCA_964590465.1 uncultured bacterium
AGGCCACCGGATCAGTCTTTCCCGAGTTCCGCCCAAGAATCCAAGCTTTTCCTTAAGAAATGACTTTCGGGTTCTGAGTAGGGTGATCGCACCGTCAGAGGCTGTGGTAGCGCTCTAGGATATTACACCGGGAAGTCCCTACCCGACGATAGTTGAGATGGCAGGATTTCTGGCAGTCATGACCGCTGAGGATATTAGTCGGTGGTAATCATCCCTTCTTCCGGGTCCACCAGTCGCCACAGTTTCTGTTTAATTTGGGTATCAAACACGTCCCACTTGAGGCGGTTATAGTCCGAATTTTCGTAGAAGCCCGATAGGAATCCCACGGGAATCTCAAATCCCCCGGCCATGGAACGGCCGCCCCCAAAGAAACGCCCTTCGCTATCTTGACCGAAAGCTTCCTTCAAAAACTCATCGGGATCCAGGGTGATTTTGCTGGTGCGAAGGGAGCCAATCACGACTTCCACCTCTTCATCCTCATCGTGGACGATGCCGTACACCACAGCCGTATGAACGTTTTCTTCCGTGGCCAGAAAGTCTGCCGCCTGGGGAATGGCATCCCGGTCTTCGTAGCGTAAATAGCCCACTCCGGCAATGGAGACGTTATTTTGCACCTTACGGTTGCGCAGGGAGCGTTCGATCACATCCATCACCCGTTTGGAACGAGAGGCCTGGAGCACCGCACTCAGGAGTTGACCGTCGTAGTAACGACTGAGATAGGCCGCTGCCATGAAGTCATCTTCGGCGGCATGCATGAGCTGGTTGGTGTCCGCCCGCAGGCCATGCATGAGGGCGGTCGCACATTTGGTGTGCTTACTGTTGCTGCGGTCCAGGGTCAGCAGGCCCCGCTGCAGGTATTGGGTCAAGATCGTCGCGGTGGCCCGAATGTGGGGACGTAAATCGACGTATTCGGCATCCAGCCTGGCCTGGGGAGCGTGGTGATCAATCACCAAAACCAGAGGAATACCGGCCGCTTTCACATGGGGAAATAGCTGGCTGGTGGTGCCCTGGTTATCGATTAACACCACCCCTTGATACTGGGAAAGATCTGGCCCTTCGTGGTTGGCCAGGGTCCAACGGCGGGCGGGTAGGCCCGTTAGGCGCACCAGGGCGATATTTTCCTGATGGCTGAGGGTGCCCGCATAAAAAATGTCGCATTCAATGTCGTAGGTTGAGGCAATCAGCTTGTAGGTCCAGGCTGACGATAGGGCATCCGGATCGGGAAAATCCTGCAGCAGAATAATCTGATGTTCATCCCGATGCTTATCTAACAGAGACTGAATCGCCTGTACCGGGGCATCTTGTTCTGCGCGTTCTGTTCTGGGGTTTTGCGGGGCAACTCCTCCATCAACAGCAGCTTGGGGAACTCCGTTGGCCTCGGTATTTATGGTCGCCATAGCTCATTCTGTGGGTGTACTTCCATCCTAAGGAGTTTCAGCCATTATGAATCTACCCCTGGGAATGTCTATGCACCTCTGTTCACGCCCCTCAGGAGAGACCGATGACGTACTTTTTCCACTCCTGGTGAACCCCGTTGCGAATTTGTCGAGTGACTTCAAAGTAAAGACTGCTGTGGGGCTTGCGGGGTTGACTCAAAAGTGGCATATTAGCTTCCCTGGGGGTTCGGTTCCCCTTTTTGACGTTGCAGCGGACACAGGCTGTAACCATGTTTTCCCAGGTGTCTCCGCCCCCCCGAGAACGAGGGATGACATGGTCTAGGGTAAGCCCGTCTCCAAAATAGTTGCAGTACTGACAGGTGTGGTTGTCCCGCTGCAGCAGGTTGCGGCGAGTCAGGGGAATATCTTTGTAGGGAATCCTGACATAGTGCCTGAGCCGAATTACCGTGGGCAGCGGGAAGTCTGGGTAGACGAATCTGCCATTATGTTCAACCCGCTCAGCCTTATCCTTAATAATCAGGACTACAGCCCGTCGCCAACTGGTGATGTTGAGCGGTTCATAGGAGGCATTGAGCACCAGAACCTTACTCATTCTTAATCAATTGTAAATGGGTGAAGAATATTAGCCCGATGGTAGCACAGAAGCCTAATACGCCGTTTCCCGCTGGGAAAATAGCCCGGATACAGCCCACCCAAAGTCGCCAAAAGGGGTGTAGCTTATTGCCGCAGATTAAGGCATAATCAGTCGATCAAAAGGCCCGGGAAGCCCGGAAAGTCTCTATGCTGCAACCGTTGGGCCAGGGCCGTGGTGGTGAAGGAGTGAAAACTATGCTGAGTTGGGATCAGACCCCAAGCCTGGAGCCAATGCGCTGCTGCCGAGCCTGGGTAGAGATCGATCTGGCGGCGGTGGCACACAATGTGCAGCAGTTTAAGGCCCTATTGTCGCCAACGGCCCAACTCATGGCTGTCGTCAAAGCCGATGCTTATGGCCATGGCGCTCTAGCCGTGGCCCAAGTTGCCCTTCAATCGGGGGCATCCTGGTTAGGAGTAGCGACCGTACCGGAAGGGATTGAGCTGCGCACGGCGGGGATTCAGGCCCCCATTATGGTGATGGGCGCGGTGAACAGCGTCGAAGAAATGCAGGCAGTGGCCCATTGGCGATTGCAGCCCACCCTGGTGATGCCTAAACAGGCGCTGCTGTTTTCCGATGCGCTTTCCCGTCTGGGGGTTGCAGCAACCCGCCCGATTCAAGCCCACCTCAAGCTGGATACGGGCATGTCTCGCCTGGGCTTTCCCTGGGCCGATGCGGTGGAATTTGTGCGTTTTGTTCAGCAGCTTCCCCACATTGAAATTTGCAGTGTTTATTCCCACCTGGCCACGGCTGATAGCCCTGAACCAACCACCATGAACCTGCAGCACCAGCGGTTTAAGCGGGCAATCCACCACCTCCGTCAGCGGCAGTTACTGCCCCGTCGGCTGCATTTGGCCAATACCGCGGCCACCCTGGCGGATCCGTCCCTCCACTACGATATGGTGCGTGTGGGGTTGGGGTTGTATGGGCTTTATCCGGCACCCCATCTGGCTTCCCGGGTGCAACTGAAGCCAGTAATGCAGGTCAAAGCCCGGATTACTCACATTAAGGAAGTGCCTGCCGGTACCGGCATTAGCTATGGTCACCAGCATGTGACCCAGGGTCCCACTCGAGTCGCAGTCGTGGGTATTGGTTATGCCGATGGGGTGCCCCGGGCCCTGTCAAATCAGGTGCAGGTGATGGTTAAAGATCAATTAGCCCAACAAATTGGGGCTATCACCATGGACCAACTGATGCTGGATGTGACTCAAATCCGGGGTTTGCAGGAAGGAGACATCGTCACCCTACTGGGTCAATCTGGGAACTACAAAATTGGCGCTGATGACTGGGCCACCTTAACTCGCACCATCTCGTGGGAAATTCTCTGCGGGTTTAAGCACCGTCTGCCTCGGATCACGAGTCAGCAAGTTGTTGGCATACCATCTCAGTCCGTAGGGCAAGGTCGCTAGGGGAAAGGTTGCGATTTTCTCAATAAATTAGGCAGACTTTAAGCACTGGGCCGACAATGGAGAAACGACGGTGGGGACCATCGTCTTTAAGGCTATTGCCAGCAGCATGGCAGAGGGGGAAAGATGTCCCAAACTACGCTTAAGGAAATCATCATCCGGTATCACCAAGCCGGGGTGAGGGATCTACACGGTCTGGATTTACAGGGTCTCGATCTGGCTGGGGCCCACCTGGCTGAGGTGGATTTGCGGATGGCTGACTTAACCAAGGCCAACCTGTACCAGGCTGATTTGACCCATATCAATGCCTATAAAACCTGCATGGCTCAGGTCGATCTTCGGGAAGCCTCTCTGGCCCATGCCACTTTAATTCAGGCGGATCTAAGAAAGGCCAACTGCCATCGGGCAACTTTGGTTAACGCTGATTTACGGCAGAGCTATCTAGACCATGTGGACCTCAGCCACGCGAATCTAGAAGGAGCTAACCTGACAAAGGCCGAGCTTACCCACGCCAACCTTTACTGGGCTAACCTGCGCCATGCCAACTTGCAGGGAGCGAAGTTACAGGGGACTGATCTGACGGGAGCAAAATTTTGCGAAACTGTCATGCCAGATGGTTCGGTCAGGAATGATAACTGCGGTTTGTAGCCCTTCTCTGAAAGCTGACCACAAGCGCTTTTTGCTAATTGGGCATGTTTGAAACGGGCATCCGGTCATCCAGCTTGGTGGAGTATTCCCATGACGAGTTCATCGACTTCCTACAACCCTGAAAGACCTCCCTTAAGCCTTTTAGTCACGGGGGGGGCAGGCTTTATTGGCTCTAACTTCGTTAACTACTGGGGCGCTACCCATCCGGAAGATCGGATGGTGGTACTGGACGCGTTGACCTATGCCGGGAACCGGCAAAATTTAACTAGTTTAGAGGGGCATCCTGGGTTTCGTTTTGTGGAAGGGAATATTTGCGATCGCCCCCTGATCGACACCCTCCTGCGCGAAGAAACCATTGACACTCTCGTCCATTTCGCCGCCGAATCCCATGTGGATCGCTCCATATTGGGGCCGGAAGTTTTCATCCAAACCAATGTTCTGGGTACCTTCACCCTGCTGGAAAGCTTCCGCCACCACTGGCAGCAGCACCACGAAGCGTCCCACTTTCGCTTCCTGCATGTCTCCACGGATGAAGTCTATGGCAGCTTATCTCCGACTGACTCGGCCTTCACCGAAAAAACGCCCTACGCCCCCAATAGTCCCTATTCCGCCTCTAAGGCCGGCAGCGATCATCTGGCCAGAGCCTACTTCCACACCTATGGGCTGCCCACTCTGATTACCAACTGTTCCAATAACTACGGCCCCTACCACTTTCCCGAAAAGCTGGTTCCCCTGATGGGCATCAACATTTTGCTGGGGCGGCCCCTGCCGGTTTACGGCGATGGCCAGAATGTGCGGGACTGGCTGTACGTGGGTGATCACTGCACCGCCCTGGATACCGTTATCCACCAAGGTAAGCCCGGGGAAACCTACAACATCGGCGGTAATAACGAAGTCAAAAATATTCACCTGGTCACCCTCATCTGCAATCTGATGGATGAACTGGCTCCCGCGTTACCTGTGCGTCCGGCCCGAGATCTGATCACCTTCGTGCAGGATCGCCCCGGCCACGACCGCCGCTACGCCATCGACGCCACTAAAATTAAGACGGAACTTGGCTGGGAACCCCAGGCCACCATTGAAAGTGGCCTCCGACAAACCCTGAACTGGTACCTGACCCACGAAGACTGGTGGCGACCGCTGCTGGCGGAAAATTACCAAGCCTATTACCAGAAGATGTATGGGGAGCGAGCCGTCCTCAGGCCCTGATCCCCATACTCTGTATCTGTAACGGTTATGCCAAGATGGAGAAGCCCCCTGCCCTGGATCAACCTGAAGTTATTCCACCTTAACTAAACAAGGGGTTTGTACTTGCTTGTCGTCCTGCACTTGCTGGATGGTTGCAGCCAGAGCCGCTGCATTAAGGGTCGCCGGACAGTAGGAAACCCCCTGACGGTCAAGGGTGCTGTAGTCGCAATCCGCTTCAGTGAGTACCAGCAGCTTATAGTTCTGGAAGGGAGTTTCCATCCCCCGTACCCGCTGTATAAATTGGGTGATGGACATATCGGGTAGATCCCCATGGACCACGACCACATCTACATAGATGGATTCCAGCAGTACCAATCCGGTCTCACCGTTGGTCGCTTCGCTGGCCACCACTAGTCCATCCTGATCACGAATCCCTTTCCGCAGGGCAATGCGCCGGGGTTCGTTGCCATCCACCAGCACGACCTGTAGGCCCGCTTCGGCCGGACCATCCATGGTGGGCATATCATTGGGCATGCCGCAGGCGGAGATAGAACCGGGAAACTCCACATCCGCCAGTTTCGAGGCCCGTTTTTCGGCCAGTTCTTCGGCGGTGAGAATGCGGGATTCGTCGAAGCCGAATTCGATTTCGGC
>CAZPYG010000046.1:36665-37809 GCA_964590465.1 uncultured bacterium
TCCTGGAACAGCTCGGTGAAGGGCCAGGGGGTGTACATGTTCCAGTTGGTCATGTCGGCCCCCCAGTCGCGGGCCATGCGGTAGGTTTCTTCGATAGTTTCGGGGGTTTCGCTGGGCAGCCCCATAATGAACTGTACCTCCGCCAGAATGCCGTTGTCTCGCAGCAGCTTCACCGCCCGCTTGTTGTCAGCGATGGTGGTCTCTTTGCGGAACATGTTGAGGTTGAGTTGGGCTGCCGCTTCGGTACCGAGGGAAACGTGGACCAGGCCAGCTTTGCGATACAGGGGCAGTTCCGCCTCGTCCCGCAGAATGTCGGTCACGCGGGTGTTGATGCCCCAGTGGACGGGCAGGTTCCGCGCCGCCAGTTCTTCACAGAGGGCTACGAATCGGGCTTTGCTGATGGTGGGTTCTTCATCCGCCAGAATGAAGAAGCCCACATTGTGTTCCTTTACCAGGTACTCAATTTCGTCCACAAAGTCCTTTGGTCGCCGCGCCCGGTACTTACGCCAGAACTTCCACTGGGAGCAGAAGCGGCAGCGGAAGGGGCAACCCCGAGCGAAGTTAGGCACCGCCACCCTGACGCCGAGGGGAGTGTAGATGTATTTGTCCCAATCCAGCAGAGACCAATCGGGAGTTAGGGTATTTAGGTCACGAATGGGGGGATGGGCGGGAGTGGCAATCACGTCACCGTTGTCATCCAGATAGGCCAACCCGAGGATGGATTCACGGTCCTGACAGTGGCGATTTTCGGCAATGGCCCGCATCAGATTAATACTGATTTCTTCCCCTTCACCACGAATGATGAAATCAACCCAGGGAGCTTCGCCCAGCACCTCTCGATACATATAGGTGGGGTGAACGCCGCCCATCACCGTCACTACGTTTGGGCACACGGCCTTAGCGATTTTCAGCGTGGTTTGGGATTGGTAAATCATCGGTGTAATCGCCGTCGCCATCACCACATCAGGTTGATGGTCTTGAATGATTTGAGCCAGTTCCCCATCGCTGATGTAGTTGGTCATGGCATCCACAAAACGGATGTCGGTGAATCCGGCCTGATTGAGGGCACCCCCCACATAGGGCACCCAACTGGGAGGCCAGTTCCCGGCGATTTCGGCCCCGCCGGAATGGTAATTGGGCTGAA
>CAZPYG010000047.1:0-36220 GCA_964590465.1 uncultured bacterium
TCTTAGTCCAGGGCCTCTGCCAGAGATCCTTCACTGCACTCCGTTTCGTACCCTGTAGGAAGCAAGCTACAGGATGACAAAAGTGGGATGCGCCCTTGGGTCCTCAGTGTATTGGACGATGAATGTTCCGATCAGCCCAGGGATTGCAAAGAAAACTTAAAGAGATCCTCTGATCACTTAAAGCAATGGAGCATTTACTTTAACGAATGCTCTGACCCCTTGAGTCATTGCAAAGGACCCTTAAAGGGATTCTCTGATCGCTTAGAGTGTTCCAAGTAAATAGTTATCCAGTTGAGATTCCTCCCTCCGGTTCTCCCACAGGGAGACGCTTCGCGAACGGAATGACATTGTCTGTCATGTTGAGCGAAGCGAAACATCTCCGACGATAGCCTTTCAATCTGGACACTTATTATCTTGGAATACTCTTAAAGCAATGGAGCATTTGCTTTAACGAATGCTCTGATTCTTTGAAGATTGCAAAGAACGTTTAAGTGAAATCTGTAACTACTTAAAGGGACCCAGCCTTTACGTTAAGCCCTGGGGCCTTTGCTTTGGCAATTCCTGAGATCCTGAGATAAACCGCTCGATCCATGTCATGGAGCATGGTCAATTCCCGAAGAATTACCCAGCCTACTGTATGAAGCTTCGAATAAGATGGAGTCCTAAGGGAGCACTAAGTATCCATGATCACGATAGGCGTCTACGGGCAAGTCAGATTTCATCGAGTTCCAAAGTTAAGGCAACTGATTTACCGGAACTTTGTAAAAGGGGAATTTCCATAAGCCCTGGTCAGTAATAACCCTGATCGCTTAAAGAATCTGGCTGGGTATTTTATCCTTAGTTCTGATGGGGTTGTCTTCATACTGGTGAAGGTATGGTCAATTGTCAGAGCATGAGTTGAGTTACCAGGATTGGCACATTGGTTCTACCAGGCTGCTGATACCTGTCTACACTAAAGAGCTGAACCGCACTGTCTCAGAATGGGGCATTGCTTTAGCTGTATTGTCTGCTGAGCGTTCTGGGTCCTGTTGGCAAACGGTCTGAAAACTATGAGTCGTCATCTACTCCGAAAAATCTGGCGTTTACCTCGTCTGGCAGCAAAGCGGTTTATGACTGCACTGCTGAGAGGGTTACTGGTGATTCGCCGACCGGCTCGTTTAGCCCGGTCGGGTTTTGTGTTGCCAACCACGGCATTGTTGGTGCTGATGGTGCTGTTAACGGCAACGGCGTTGACGTACCGTTCCTTTACCCGCAGTGACCAGGCGATTACCCAGCGGGAGCAGCAGGTCATTGTCAACTCGGCGACTCCGGCCATTGACCGGGCCAAGGCCAAAATTGAGTTCCTCTTCCAGAACGACCCTCGATTTCCCAGTGGGGTACCGGCCAGCGACATTTTGTCTGACCTGATGGCCAACGAACGCCAGGCCAGTAAAGATGATGATGATAGATCCTGGGCAGGTTATACCCAGGCGGTCCCCCTGCTGGCCACAAACGACCCCTACACCCTGCCAGACGAGACCCGAGTCAACATCAACGGCGGCTTAGACGATGCTAACGCCGATGAGCTAGACAATGCCTGGATGTTCAGGTCAGACATTAATGGAGATGGGGTCGTAGATACCAATGAAATTATCGTCTACTCCATTCTTGTAGATGATGTTGGCCCCGAGGATGTCAATCCCAATGACCCGGATGAGAATCCTGTACCCCTTCAAGAGCCTGACGATAAACGCAAGGCTGATGCCCTGGTTACCCGCACCGGCCCTTTAGCCACCACCCAGGCGACGGCGTCCTGCGGTGGGGCCATTGCAGAAGGCGGCTGGCAAATTGTGCAGGCCGGTAACACCTCTACCCTGCAAAAGAATTTTCAGGTCAATGTGTTTGTGGCCAATACCAACGAGGGCAACCAGACATTTGAGTCTATGGAGTTTCAGCAGTCCCGGGTGGCCGCCCGGGCCAGTAAATGGGGGGCCTGGTTCCGCTACGACTTAGAAATTCACCCAGGGCAAGACTTCAACTGGAACGGTGCCATGCACACCGACGGCAATCTGGTGCTTTGGGGTCAAATTGATGCCTTCTTAGTGAGTTCTCCCTCGTCCTGTGTGTACAGTCGGCGGGCATCGGAAATTACCCTGGGCCAGTTTGATTATGACGATAACGGCCTGGATATCTATAACGATTCGACGGATCCCAATTCTCCTCGCGACTTCCAGGGCCAGGTCATGGCTGCCAAAACCGATGGCGATGCCTGGGGCAGTAACGACATGGAGATGCACATTTTTAATGGCCTGGGCACTGCGCCGATTACCGACGAACTCATTGATGAGACCAACGATTCGGTCGATCCGCTCACCAGCAACCCTTCCGATGTGGCCATGAACCCCCTTGTGCTGTTCGCGCAAGACAAAGCCACCCACATTGATACTGGTACGGAAGAGAGCCCCTTATGGAGGCGGGATGCCGACTGGGACGATACTGCGGAAGACGGCAATCCCTTCAGGCAGGCGGACCAAGAACGTACTTATAATGACCTGACGGCTAAGCCCTTTGTAGACGACTTCTTTAGGGCCGATGATCGCTGGGGTCCCAAACCACGCTATGAAGACGACGATGCCTACGACATGACTGCCGATAATAATGGCACCAATGACTTTAGAACCGGGGTTGAAATTGCCGGTTCTGGTCTTGACGCGACCATTGAAGACCAGGTCATAGGCCCTACTGAAGGTCTGGATGGATATTGGGAACGGCAGGCTATCGATAAAGGGCTACGGCTGATCGTTGGCGAACGGTTAGAACTGGGCAACCCTAATACCTGGGGTTTTGACCCCACGGATGGGTCTATAGATCCTAGGGTGTCTGAAGCCTTATACCCCCACAACGATCAGGCATTCGTCGGTGGCATTAACGGTCGCTTTGGCGGGCCTCACGAAAGGTTGCACCGCAAGGCCCTGCGCGATAATTTGGCCGCAGTTCAAACCATGGCCGTGTACCACTACCAGGGTGGCGGCACCAATGGCATGGCTACCGATGGAGAGTTTCCCCTCGCCTGTTATGCCCTTACTGCCCACCCCGGCACTGAACAGAGCATTATCGACAGCCGTACCTTTGAAAACTATACAAATACCGGAGAACTAAAACTTGATTTCTTGAATGGCAAAGGCACTAATGGTTGGGAATTTTCTTACCCTGCCGCCTTTAACTTTTCCGGCGTGGGTGTTGTAGGCGGGTTTGATGATGAAATTGCCGCTGGTCAGCCTTTGGGCGATGCCCTGCGCAACCTTGCTTACTTTGCAGGTGATCCCAACGGTGGTGCTCCCTCCTTTGAAGTGACCCAGGGAGTTGTAAATGGCACCACCGACCTGGATGGCGACGGCGTAGTTGATGATGAAATTCACCCTTACCCTTACATGTCGATGTGGGGTGACTTTTCTACCCTGCGTCGGGTGCTCGCCAAGATTGACAGCGGCACCAGCTATAACGACCTTAGCTTTGCCGATAAATCAACTCTCCATACCGCGGCCTGTACCGTCAGTGTGCTTGCCTACAATATCGAGCAAGACTACGCCGAAGTGAGTTCAGTCATTACTGGCGCGCCCACGTCAGTACAAAATGTGACTCAGCAACTTGCGGGTGCCGTTGAAACTGTGATGGACTGTATGGAAGGCGGTTCTTGCAAGAGCGGGAGTTTTAATGCAGACGAACTCTTGGATAGCCTAGGCTATTACGATCTCGCCTCAAGTACACCCACTTGGGTAGATCTTAATCCTGATACCGAACTCAGCTTCGTGGACGACGACGGTGATACGGTGACAATATGCCCTGCTAATGGTGGCACAGCAGATCAGGCCGATTTTCAAGCCAATTGTGATTCTGCTGAATTCTTTGCAGACTGGTCATTGAATGATTGGGTAGAGCTAATGTCAGCAGACGGCGCAATCCCCAGCCTCGATGATACAGACGATGATGCTAATGGCATACCAGATGTAGTCGATGACGTTATCGCCTATGCAGAATCGCTTAATACGTATACAGATGTAACCCGAGATCGGGACCTGGGCTTTGTAGAAGGGTTAAGTGAGAAAGCAGGAGTACCTTATGATCCTGAGTCCGGTGCCTATGTGGACATGAGCAAGGATGGCTTTACGCAACCTGTTGCTGGTTTTGGGAAAAACAATAACGTTACGAGAATGTTTCAGATTAACTGTAACCCCAACATTTTCCAGGATTGGGGTGCCCAGGGCGGCGGTGGCCAAGACAACGTCGTGTCGGCAGGGCTAGTCGTGTGTGCTGACATGGACCTGGCCCCTGTTCGTTACCCATCCCTTTATTACCTGTTCCCGGTAAATGACCATGGCCACGCAGGGGCTGGCTACCATTTGCAACCCGACGGTACCTACGAGCAATACGGCATTGCAGACTACGACGAGGAATATATTATCGATGGCTACATCAGCGATACGGGTATCAATGGCAACGTCAGCACCGTTGAATACAAAATTGTTGGTGCTGACGACATTGAAGGTATCTTCGAAATTGCTGCGGTGCCTAAAGCCACAGATATGAGCGATTGGGTCATCCCTGCAACTACGCCTGCCGTGGGTACTTTAGACGACCCAGACGAGACAGATCAGGCATTTAGAATTGCCATTGGTTCCACCAATGTGGCTAACGTTGCCTTCCTCGATAAAGGCGTCTTTGACGGTCGAGAAATGCTCAACACCCGTGTGCTTGACATCGACCTGGATGCCTTGACCACCGATACGCCATCTGGTGACTCAGGTTTAGACTACTGGCTCTCTGCCGATCTCGAAAATGAGGCCAAAGGGGTAGTTTACGCCTTCAGGGAAGATGCCGTGCGGGAAGATGAAATTGTGCGTCCCAGGAATGCCACTGCCACCTTCACCCCGGCCTACTGTATGCAGGTCAATAAAACGGCAGGCTTTATATTTCGACTGGAGCGAGAGGCTGGATGTTTGATGAATGCAGATCCAGATAATGCTCAGGATCCACCCCTCACTGTGGATAAAATTAGCCTGAAGCCAGTGGACTTTGCCCCTGAACCCGAACGGCGGCCCCATGGCTTCCGTCTAAGGACGGCAAGCCGTAACCCTGCCGACTTCAGCGGCGGCGATCCTGCGGCAGATGACGCTCGCATGGCGGGGATGACCTTTGTCACCGACAACAGCGTTTACATCATGGGTAACTTTAACCCCCATAGTGATGACCCCACCGATCTGACCAATAATCTACTGGAGGAGTTTACCCAGACCCTAAACGCCAACTACAACAATTTCTACACCCGCAATACCCTGAACACTGGTAATTTCGCCAACCTGGAAGTTGACCACTGGCGGCCCGTTGAAATTCTGTCCGATGGAATTACGGTTCTATCCCGTAACTTCGTTGATGGCGCGGTAGAAGATAGCTTTACCCGCAACACGCCATCCTCTTACACCAACCAAACTGGACCAGACATTATTAGTGACGATACAGATATTACTGCCGCGGATGTAGCAACTGGTAACTGGGTACACAGTGCCTTTAATGACGATGGCACCCCCAACCTCGACAGCCCCGTTTGGATCGACCGCAATGGCGTCTTCTACCTTGCAGGCGGTGCAGAATACTACGACACTACCGCTGCCCCCTTTGATGACAATGACGATTGGATCCGTATCCAAGATAATAAGCAACTTCAAGCCTCGGGTGAAGATACCTATATCAATGCCACTTTCGTCAGCGGTATTACCCCCAAACGGGGCAACCAGGGTTATGGCGGTCTGCACAACTTCCCCCGATTCCTCCAAGACTGGAACACAGACCTCTTTATTAGCGGCTCGTTTATTCAGCTCAACTTCTCCACCGCCAGCACTGGCCCCTTTGAACAAGAAGGTCTGGAACCCGGTACCTTGCCGGTAGGCGCTGAATGGATTCGTTACTACGGACCTCCGGATCGTCGTTGGGGTTACGATGTGGGCCTGCTGTATGTTCCCCCCGCTCCCGCTGCCGAACGATTTGTCGACATCGAATCACCCCGTAGTGAGTACTACCGAGAGGTAGCCACAGACGATGCTTATATCGTGAACCTGCGCTGTGCTGTAGGCGATGTAAACGAAGATGGAACTGTGGGTGCAGACGAATACATATACTCCTCGGAAGCAGTCCGAGGCACCTGCCCTAACGACCAGTAACAACGTGACCTAGCCACTTACGGAAAATGACCCATGAAAACTCTCTGGATTACGAACAAAAAATCTAGTAGGGCTAAGGGTGAAAACCCTTCTTACACCTCTGAGACTCAACCGAGTTCTCAAGCTGGTCTCACGCTCATTGAGTGTCTGGTGGCTATTGTCATGGTGGCGCTGGTGGGGGCAATTATTGCCCCGGCCATGGTACTCTCGGTGGCCACCCGGGTACAGAGCCAGCGGGCCTCCCAGGCCCTGGATGTGGCCCAAAGCGAAATTGACAGAATCCGTCTGCTGGTAGAACGGGGTGATGACTATGGCCCTGAACTTCCCCCTGTTCTACCGGATGCCATAGTCGGTGCCCTAACCGATGAGCGAGAACTGGCTCAGGTGCTTGGCCCTAATTCAGTGGCTTCAACCGCAACGGTTTATACCGAGGCTTTCCCCGTCGATATCGATGATGACGACATTCCCGATTATGCTGTGCAAAGCTTCCGCACCCCCGGCCAGACCCCGACTGGGGCTACAGTCCCAGTGGCTTTCATTATGGGGGTCAGGGTTTACGAACATCGTGCCGTTGCCGAGGCTACAACCAATCTAACCGGCAGCGCCCAGGCCTCGTTGACCATGACCAGTGGCGAAGGAGAGCGCTTCGAACGCCCCCTGGCCTCCCTTTATTCATCCATTGCCCTCAGTGAAGACGGTCAAGCCTTCTGTAATTATATCGATTACCTGGCATCCACCGAAGGCACCACTGCATCGACCCCATTAGGGTGCAATTAATCTGCCATAGACTCATCTAGATAGGGCTCAAATTCCCATGGCATCTTACCTCACACAAGTTCTAGAGCTTCATCGGCGTCTGAGTTCACGCCGGAACAAGACCCAGGGTTTTACCTTAACGGAACTGTTGGTTTCCATTCTGATCAGTACCATCATCATTGGGACTTTGCTCTATGTTGTGGTCGAGCTATTGGGAGTCAACACTCGGGAAGAATCCCTGACAAAAACCCAGCAAGATATGAGGCGAGCCCTCGACTACATCAACGCTGATGTGAGCGAGTCCGTTTGGGTTTATGCAGACCCCGCGACTGTGGTCAGTCAACTCACAGACCTACCGACAGATGATGCTGGCGACCCTGATGACCTGCTTCCCGTTCTGGCCTTCTGGCGGATTGACCCGGTAGATACTGAAGCTCTCGATGATGATTGCAGCACCTATGGTGCTCAAGAAGAGGAATGCGAAGCGCTGAAGGTAAGGCAATTTGCCCACACCCTGGTGGTGTATCTCCAGCAAGAAAATAGCGGCGATGATATCTGGGAAGGTCCGCGAAGAATTGTTCGGTACGAACTGACTAAATACGATAATGTGGCGACCCTGGCACAAAATGCGGGGTACCTTGATCCGTCTACTAACGAATTCATTAATACTGACGGCGAAATTATTTCCTTTGGTAACTGGGAAAGAGAAGGTTCCGCCACAGATGGCACCGCAGCTGCACTCACTGATTTTGTAGACGACCCCACGGTAGATAACGCTGGCAACCCTACTCCGGTGACTTGCCCGGACGGATATGCAGGGGCTGCAACTGCCCGGGATAACTTTTACGTCTGCGTTAGCGGCGATGCAAACGTCCGCGAAAACCGCAGTTTGCTGGTGTTCCTGCGGGGCAGCACCTTTGAAGATAACCAGGTTGTCTTTGGTCCCACTTCTGAGGCCAGTCGCCTGCCGGTTTTACAATCTGAGGTTTTCGTACGGGGTGTCGTAGAAGAACAGCCAGACTTTGAAGATTAGTCATTCAATAATCATGCACCGGGTCTTAGCAATGAAAAGAGCTGATAACGATAAAGGGAATTCTCAAACAGCGGGTTTTACCCTACTAGAGCTGTTGGTGGTTATTTTGATGGTTGGTATCTTAAGTGCCATTGCTGCGCCTGGTTGGCTGGGCTTTGTAAACCGACAACGGGTAAGTACGGTTAGAAACGATCTCCTACAAACCATCCAACTGGCCCAACAGGATGCCATTCAAAGGCGGCAACAGGTTGATTTGGAGTTTGACATCAACGATGAAGGGTATCCCGTGGTTAATCGCGGCTATGAGCAGATTTTAGGTAGCGGCAGTGGCATTCAACCTGGCATGGTAGGAATTTTCCCCTACTTTCTTGATAGTGATGGTGCGTCGACTACCTCTGATATCACTATCAGTTTCGATTACCAGGGCAAACCTATTAATAATGAAGCTGTTGATTTTTTTGGTCTTGAGGCTCCAAGCGGCCTGAGTGGAGGCGAAGGGTTGCCTTTCGTTATTAGCGTTTTTAATCAAAATGACAATCAAAATCAGTGCGTTATCATCGCAAACTTAATCGGCAGCATCAAAACTGCTGAGGGCGATGACTGTGCAGTGCCTGACGTTGACATCGACCAGGTCGCCCCTTAGTTTTGCTCAGGTTATGACTCTCGCGGTTTGATTGCTCAGGGCTCTTGCCCACCAGCCTTAATTAGCGTCATTCATCCATGAGCCATGGGCCAAACTGCTAACCCACTCAAGGTTTCGGTGATTGTACCCGTATTTAACGACGAACAATCCCTGGAGTCGTGTCTAACGGCCCTAACCCATCAAACCTATGCCTCCTCCCAATACGAAGTGATTGTGGTAGATAATGGCTCTACAGAATTGGGTAAAGTTGAGGCCATAGTCAAGGCTCATCCCCCAGCTAAATTAGTTCAAGAACTTACTCCGGGCTCTTATGCTGCCCGCAACCAGGGCATTTCAGTAGCACAGGGCGAAATTCTAGCTTTCACCGATGCTGACTGTATTCCTTCCTCAACCTGGTTAGAACAAGGGGTGCAGACCTTAATCGCAAATCCCCAGTGTGGATTGGTCGGAGGGCAAATTAAAATGCTGTTGTCCAATCCAGATGCGCCTACCATGGTTGAGCTCTACGAAAGCGTCAGGGCATTACCCCAACAGGAATTTGTAGACAAAGATCACTTTGCAGCGACCGCGAATTTGTTTACAACTCGCGAGGTTATCGAACGGGTTGGTCAATTCAATAGCGATCTAAAATCCAGTGGTGATGTGGAATGGGGTAGACGAGTCTATGCGTCTAATTTGTCCCTGGTATACTGCCACGAGGCAGTAGTTCTTCATCCTACCCATTCTTCCTTTGATGAATTTTCTACTCGCACCCGTCGTCTTGCCGGTGGTCATTATGATTTGTGCATGAGGCAGGCAAAGTCTGGTTGGCAACAACAAATAGGGATATTTAGACTGATTGTAAGTAACGCAATACCGCCAGTTTTCTTCGCTATTCATACGTTACTGAATCCTCAAATTGTGGGAATTGGTAAAAAACTAAAAATCTCCTTAGTCATGGTAATGGTCCGATATATCAGTCTCATAGAAACGCTACGCCTGCGATTTGGTAAAGCCTCTATTCGTACTTAATATCCTCAATTGATCATTAAGCCAGCCAATATTTAAGCCAGTATCTAATGAGTATTAAGCAAAAGGCTATACGAGGGCTATTCTGGTCTGGAATTCAAAATTGGGGAAGTCAGGCTGGTTCATTGTTAACCTTTCTGGTATTAGCCCGGTTGCTTGCCCCCGATGCCTTCGGGCTTGTAGCCTTAGCCAACACATTTATAACATTCTCGTACATTTTAGTTGATCAGGGTTTGAACGCAGCTATCGTTCAGCGTCAGGATATCGAAACGCGGCATCTAGATTCTGCCTTTTGGGCACAACTTTTCCTGGGCCTATGTTTAACAGCCATAGGCATAAGTAGTGCAGCATTTATTGCCGGGGTATTTAATCAACCTGCTTTAGCCCCCGTACTCCAGTGCCTGTCATTACTCCCCATGGTGCGATCTTTGATCATGGTTCAGCAGGCCATACTAAGGCGGGAATTTGCTTTTCAAAAAATCGCTATTAGAGCCTTATTAGGAATTTTATTAGGGGGTATAGTTGGCATTGTCTTAGCCATCTTAGGCTTTGGCGTCTGGAGCTTAGTAGGCCAGCAATTTACTTTTGAGGTAGTGGGTGTGCTGGCCTTTTGGCGTTTAAGCCACTGGCGGCCTAGACTTTGGTTCTCATGGAATGCCTTGAAAGATTTGTCTGGATTTGGGATCTCTATTTTTGGCTCGAAGCTATTAACCTTTTTTAATCAAAACACGGACACCCTTTTAATCGGTTTCTTTCTAGGTAAAGTTGCCCTGGGTTATTATGCGGTTGCATATCGGGTGCTTCAGGTACTGACTCAACTTTTAGTAGACACAACAAATCAAGTTGCTTTAACAACATTTTCCCGTTTTCAACAAGACCCTGAGCATCTTTTGAGTACCTTCTATAAGGCTATCAGCTTATCAAGTTTGGTGTCTGTTCCTATATTTTTATCCGTGTCAGCCCTCTCTCAGGAGTTAGTTTTGACAATTTTTGGTCGCCAATGGGAAGCTGCGGCTCCGGTCATGCAGATTCTCGCCTTAGGAGGGCTGGTATATTTCATTCTCTTTTTTAATCAGTCTATTTTGGTGTCTATTGGTCGTCCGGCCCTACTGTTACGGTTGGAGTTTTTGAATGCAATTCTTAATGTTTTGGCTTGCCTTATAGCCGTTCGTTGGGGAATCTTAGCTGTTGCTGGGGCCTTTGTCCTCAGTGATTTTATGATTATCCCTATTAGTTTATGGCTGTTGCAAAGAACGCTTCAGCTTTCTTTGGGAGTCTATTTTCGTCAGTTCTGGCCTGCGTTGTCCTGTACTGCCGTTATGCTGGTGCTGATTCTGGCAGTCAAGCTGAAGTTTGCTAGCTTCATGAGCCCGTTGACCATCTTGTTAGTTTGTACCCTTGTAGGAGGCTTGGCCTATGGTCTTTGTCTGCGACTCGTCCATCCGCGCTTATTCCAAGAACTTAGACAACTTTCTCAGTTAGTGACCAAGAAGGGGTAAGAATTAAACATAAGAAGGATAAAATTAGCGCCCTGTTGTTATTGATTTCAGCATTAAATTAGTTGTTGCGGTATACGGAGACAATGCCCTCAGCTATAGTTGAGGAGATCAGTCCTAATCGGGAGAGCGTCAACATGCCCTCTGATTCAAACCAGATTTCTGAGCCTGCCCAACGAAAAACGGTTAATCAACTCGGGAGAGTCTCAATCGGTTATCAGAAGTATCCCTGGCCTTTGGTTTTATATTGGTTCCTATTTAAGCCCAAGTCGCAACTGCATTCATCGGGTTGGCTTGCTTCCCTCAAGCGAGGCTATCCCTGTAGGCGGGATGGATCAGTCGTCCCGTGGATGAATTATTCAACAATTTATTTTCTCGAAGAACGGCTACACAAAGGCTTAAATCTGTTTGAGTTTGGCAGTGGATATTCCACCCTATTTTATGCGAACTTGGTAGGCAGCGTAACCTCCGTTGAATCAGATGAACACTGGTTTGCCACCGTTAAAGACCGGGTTCAATCTAATGTCAAATTAATTTTTAAGGCAAAAGATGAAGATGGCGCTTACTGCCGATCTGTAACCCAAACCGAACAGCTTTACGATGTGATTATTGTCGATGGTCAAGATCGGGTGAATTGTGTCAAACAAGGTTTAGAAGCATTAACCGATCGAGGGGTCATATTCCTGGACGATTCTGAACGAACCGATTATCAAGAAGCTTTTGAGGTAACTGCTCAGCAGGGCTTTCGCCGCTTAACCTTTGAAGGTCTTAAGCCCAATGATATTGAGGTTAGGCGTACCACAATTTTTTATCGAGATAATAACTGCTTTAATATTTAGCACGGCTGAAATTAAACATTAACCATTGTGACTAAAGAGGTTGGTTTATGCTTCCTAACCTAATTATTATCGGGGGGATGAAATGTGGCACAACCAGCCTCCATTACTATCTCAGTCAGCATCCACAAATTAGTATGTCTCAGCGTAAAGAGCTGGATTTTTTTGTGGAAAGTATGAACTGGAATAGAGGGGTTGATTGGTATGGGTCGCAGTTCAGACGCAAAGCCAAGGTAATGGGTGAAGCCTCTCCAAACTACACCTGCCGTTTGTACTTTCCTGGGGTACCGGAACGGATGCACAATCTGCTTCCTGATGCCAAATTAATTTATCTGGTTCGTCATCCAATTCAGAGAATGATAGCCCACTATCTTCACAACTACAGTTGCGGCACCGAAAACCGAACCCTGGAAGAAGCCTTGCTAGATGAAGGAATGAATCGTTACGTAGATCGTAGTTTGTACTACCAGCAGCTTTGCGGCTATCTAGAGTATTATAAGTCGGACCAAATTCTGGTCATTCCTTCTGAAACCTTGCTAACTGAAACCCTAGTTATTCTCAGAAAAATCTTTGAGTTTCTAGAGGTTGATACAAGCCACCGTACCTGGCGGTACCAAGCTAAGCGCCATAAAACCGTACGGAAACGTCGCAAAAACCGGTTGGGTAATAAGATTACTCAATCGTTTCTGGGGAAGGGCTTAATCCGCTTACCTTCCCAAATCCGGTGGCCTTTAGAAGAGGCAATTTATTTCCCTTTTTCCCATGCCATTCAAAACCCAAAAATTTCAGAAGAGACACATTTTGAATTAAAAAAACGTCTGCAGGAAGATGTGGCAGATCTACGCAACTACACCGGCCAGAGTTTTGCCAATTGGGATATTTAGGTCAACTCTCCAGTTACCTAGGGAACACCCCGGGCTTTGGGGGGATGGTCTTGCCGCCGTCGATTCGCTCCCACCATTAACGTCAACCCGTAGGGCAGCAGGACAGCAGTTCTCACTTTGAACCATTGCCGTTCGCCCTGAGCAATTGACCCAGGGCCAGGGCCCGTCCTGAACAAAACGCTGCCCGATGCCGTTCGGCCTGAGCGCAGTCCTACGCGGAGCGTCCATGGACCCAGGGATTAGAAAACCTGGAATCTTGAAAAGCCAAACCTATCTCTGGCTCCCGGGGATAATGATTTAGAGCCTTATGGTTAAGAGCTTACCGACCCATAAGTAAATCTTAATTGGTGCCATAGGTGATCACAAACACTCCAGGTATTGCTGCAGGTGTCAAAGATGATACTCTTTTAATCAAATACATAGATTATCGCTAATGCAGCTTTAATCTTTCATTGGATTTTATAAATAGCTCACCCTCAAGTTCGAATGCTCAATGCAAATAACCAATCGCATTAATTTCCGCAATGTGCGCGGTGATGTGTTTGGTGGTCTTACCGCCGCTATCATCGCGTTGCCGATGGCCCTTGCCTTCGGTGTGGCTTCCGGGGCTGGTGCCGCCGCCGGCCTTTATGGAGCCGTTTTAGTCGGTTTCTTTGCGGCTCTGTTTGGTGGCACGCCCACCCTGATTTCAGAGCCCACCGGACCCATGACCGTGGTCATGACCGCCGTTATCGCCACGCTGGTGGCCAGTGACCCTGAGAACGGTCTGGCCATGGCCTTCACCGTCGTGATGATGGCCGGTGTGTTTCAGATCATCTTTGGTGCCTTACGGCTGGGTAAGTACGTTACCCAGATGCCCTACACCGTAATCTCTGGCTTTATGTCAGGGATTGGCATCATCCTGATTATTTTGCAGTTGGCCCCCTTCATGGGTCAGGCCGCCCCCAAAGGTGGCGTGGTTGGCACCCTGCAGAATCTGCCGAACCTGATTGCCAATGTGCAGATGCCCGAACTGATTCTGGCGCTGCTGACCATCGGCATCCTGTTCTTTATGCCAAAGAGCCTGAAGCGCCTGGTGCCTCCTCAACTGGTGGCGCTCATTGTGGGCACGATCGTTTCTCTGATGGTGTTTGGGGATGTAGAAATTCGCCGCATCGGTGAAATTCCCTCCGGTCTGCCGGCGCTGCAGATGCCCGTATTCAGGGCAGATCAGCTGCAAACCATGGTGATCGATGCCCTGGTTTTGGGGATGCTGGGCTGTATTGACGCCCTGCTTACCTCTGTCATTGCTGACAGCTTGACCCGTACCCAGCACAACTCCGATAAAGAATTGATTGGTCAAGGTATCGGCAACCTGGTATCGGGGATGTTTGGCGGTCTGGCTGGGGCTGGGGCCACCATGGGCACCGTAGTCAACATTCAGGCCGGTGCTCGCACCGCTCTGTCGGGCCTGGTTCGCGCCGTCATTCTGTTGGTGGTAGTGCTCTGGGCGGGTGGTTTAACCGCTACCATTCCCCTGGCTGTGCTGGCCGGTATCGCCCTGAAAGTGGGTATCAACATCATTGACTGGGGCTTCCTGAAGCGTGCCCACCACGTTTCCTGGAAGGGGGCCATGATCATGTATGGCGTCATCATCCTCACCGTCTTTGTTGACCTGATTACCGCGGTTGCGGTGGGTGTGTTCGTGGCCAACATCCTCACCATCAACCGCCTGAGCGCGATCCAGGAGCAGGATGTTAACGCCATCTCCACTGCTGACGACAGCGTCAACCTGAGTCCTGAAGAGAAGGTGTTGATGAGCGAAGCCGACGGTCGGGTGCTGCTGTTCCAACTCAGCGGTCCGATGATTTTCGGAGTCTCCAAGGCGATTTCCCGCGAGCACCAGGCCATTGCTGCATGCGAAGCTCTGATCCTCGACATCAGCGACGTCCCTCACCTGGGGGTGACGTCTTCTCTAGCCATTGAGAATGCCATTCAGGATGCCCTCGACATGGGCTGCGAAGTGTTTATTGTCGGAGCTTCTGGCCAGACCAAGCGACGCCTTGAAAAGCTGGGGGTGCTGGCCAACATTCCTCCCCAAAACCTGTTGGGTGACCGTCAGGAAGCCCTGCGCCAGGCCATCACCCGGGTAAAAGGCCAGGATCTGGTGAAGAACGCCTATGAAGGCGACGGTCCCACCGGCTCTGACAACCTCTCTGTGGCTCAAGGTTAATCGCTGCTATGCCCAGTGGGCTGGTTCAACCCGTTCACTGGTCCCTCCCCTGGGGGAGCTTCAACTCCAGCTTTGTCACCTTTACTTACTACATGACGATGTTTGCCCTTGATTGTTTTCTTTCAGCAGGAGGTCTGCCTCCTTCCCTGTCGACCCTGATGCCCCTGCCCTATGCCCCTGTCCTGGCGGAAGCGTCAGAGGCGGCTAATGGTTCCCTGGTTTTAGCCGGGGTTCTGCTCAGTCTGGTGATTATTTACTTTGCCAGCAAACTTGGGGGTGAGTTATCCAAACTGGTTGATTTGCCTCCCGTACTGGGCGAACTGGTGGGCGGGGTGATCGTGGGGGTATCGGCCCTGCACTTTCTGGTTTTTCCTGAAACTGGGGCGGTGGCTGCCGACTCGGTCATCATCACCGTGCTGGAACGCGTCGCTGGTCTGGCTCCGGAGCAAGCCGCCGCAGTCTTCAGCAGCCAGAGCGAAGTCCTCTCCGTGCTGGCGGAAATCGGGGTAATTATCCTGCTGTTTGAAATTGGCCTTGAGTCCGACCTGCGGGAACTGCAGAAAGTCGGCTACCAGGCCGCCGTGGTGGCGGTGGTTGGGGTGGTGGCCCCCTTTGGCTTCGGCACGTTGGGGTTAATGGCCCTGTTCCATATGCCGGCTATCCCTGCCATTTTTGCCGGTGCCGCCCTAACGGCGACCAGTATCGGCATTACCTCGAAAGTGCTGTCGGAAATTGGTCAGCTTAAGTCCCGGGAGGGGCAAATCATCGTCGGTGCGGCGGTGATTGACGACGTGCTGGGTATCATTGTGCTGGCGGTAGTGGCCAGCCTGGCCAAGACTGGTGAGGTGGACTTAACCAACGTCGCTATTCTGATTGTGAGCGCCACCACTTTCCTGCTGGGGGCGATATTCCTCGGTAAGTTTTTCAACAGCAGCTTTGTGGCCATTGCCGAACGGTTACAAACCCGCGGCAAACTGGTGATTCCCGCCCTGACCTTTGCCTTTTTGATGGCCTTTCTGGCCAACGCCATCCATCTGGAAGCTATTCTGGGGGCCTTCGCTGCTGGTCTGGTGCTGGATGAAACCGACAAACGCAAAGAGCTGGATCAGCAGATTATTCCCATCGCCGACATCCTGGTGCCGATCTTTTTCGTCACCGTCGGTGCCAAGGCTGACCTCAGCGTCCTCAACCCCACCGTAGCGGCTAACCGCGAAGGTCTGGTGATTGCGGCCTTCCTGCTTGCGGTTGCCATTGTCGGTAAGATGGTCACTGGCTGGACGGTGTTTGGCGCTGGTAAGGTGAATCGTCCCGCCATCGGTATCGGCATGGTACCCCGGGGGGAAGTGGGTCTGGTGTTTGCCGGTATCGGCTCCGCCAGCGGCGTGTTGGATAAGCCCCTGGAAGCGGCTATCATCATCATGGTGATTCTGACCACCTTCCTGGCTCCGCCCTTCCTGCGGATTGCCTTTAAGGGTGAAGAAGCGGTCGTCAGCGATGGGAATTTGGCCACTGCTGAAGTGACCGCAGATTCGGTGAAGTAGGGGCGATGCAGGCGGTCTTTAAATCTGGGAGAAGAGGTTAAGACCCCGCCCGCCTGCATCGCCCCTACGGTTGATGTTCGGAGCAAGCTCAACTCCATGAATCGCCTTAACCCCCTCGCTTCCTGAATCTGGGATGTGGGGGGGTGCTCTTTTAAGCACAAACGTCTATAATTGCAGGCCGGATTATAGGGGGGCAGGGGTGAATCAATCTACGTCACCTCCTAAGAGGGTTCTGAGAAACTTGAGAGAAGCGGCTCCAATACAATCGTTTTAACATCCTCAGGTACTTTGTTGCGGTAAATGACTTGGGGCCACAGCTCAGTCGGCGGCAATTGGATCAAATCAGAATTTAAACAAACGATGTGCAGGTCGTCGCAAATGTGGTGCCCCGGACGGCAGCTCTGGCCGTGGCAGGCATCTCGGGCATGACATTCCCGATAGCGACAGGTTCTGCCCAGGTACTCGCCAGCAGAGTTACATAGAAATATATCTACTCCGCTGTTGAGGGACTGAGCCTTGCCCTTGAAAGTACGCCCCAGTTTGGCCAGTTGCTTGATGTTGATGGTTTCATCAATGGTCACCAACAAGTCGGCATCTTTAGGCTTGGGTTTGTTGGTCGTGAGTGAGCCAATCAGGGCAATGCGAGAAACCCCCTGGAGTTGGCGGGCTTTCCCAACGAATTCGAGGGCCCCTTGCAGTAGGGTGGTGCGCAAATGGTTCATCGGGCGTTGGATAGTCTTGATTGAGAATCAATGTATTCGGTCTTTCAATACCAACACCCCTACCCCGATCTTTGCCGTTCTAATCTCCGCCGACGGATACGACGAATCAGCCACAATCCAACGAAGTAGCTGATCACCCCGGCTACGATGCCGACGATAGTGCTGCCCAGCATCAGCCGCACGGTGACGTCGGCTCCCATGTCCATCCAGCCCCTGAGGGAATCGAGGTCATCGAATACGTTGACCGGGCCACCGCCCAGCATCCAGTGCCCCACCTGGAAGTTAAAGGCGAAAATGGGAACGTAGGTGAAGGGGTTACTGATCCAGGTGGCGGCGGCCGCCATAATACGATTGCCCCGCAGCACCGTTGCCACCCCAATGCCAATCAGGGTTTGAAAGCCAAACAGGGGGTAACAGCCTGAAAATACGCCGCTGGCTATGCCCCGGGCCAGTTGTTCAGGGGTGCCCTGGAGGCGCAAAAAACGCCAGTAAAAGTAGCGCGCCTGTCGCTTCCAGCGGGGTTGGGAACGCTTGAGGGACTTTGGGGCTGAACTTCGGGTCGACCGATGATTCAGGTCCGTGGTTGTGGGCATAGACGGGCTCAAAAAAGTATGTCAGGAGTCAGCAGGTGAGTGACAGAATGTAGCCGAGGCACTCCAAGATCGGAACAGCTCCCAAAGGAACTCCTAAAATGGAGCCAGAGTTAAACTCTGCTCACAATATGAAGAAATGATTACCTTCCTATTCTATCGGGGTAGCGCCGTCGTTTCAGGAGTTGAGGAGCCAGCTTCGAAATAACTTCAAGAAACAGTCCAATGGGAACAGACATCATTCAAGGGCAAACCATTGTTGCTATCGCCACTGCCATTGTGCCCCAACAGGGCAGTGTTGGTATCGTTCGGTTATCCGGTGCGGAGGCGCAAACGATTGCTCGGAGTATGTTTCATGCTCCGGGCAAACAGCCCTGGGAAAGCCACCGCATTCTCTATGGTTACGTTAAGGATCCGGCAACTCAGGAGACCGTTGATGAGGCCCTGTTGCTGCTGATGCTGGCTCCCCGCTCCTACACCCGGGAAGATGTGGCGGAATTCCACTGCCACGGCGGCATTATGGCGGTGCAAAAGGTGCTGCAGCTCTGCCTCAGCCAGGGGGCTCGCCTGGCTGACCCGGGGGAATTTACCCTGAGGGCCTTTCTCAACGGTCGGCTGGACCTGACCCAGGCCGAGGGTGTGGCGGATCTGGTCAACGCTCAATCCTCCCGGGCGGCCCAAACGGCTTTGGCCGGGCTGCAGGGTAAGCTGATGCAGCCCATTCGAGATCTGCGCTCAGCCTGTCTGGACATTCTGGCGGAAGTGGAAGCCCGCATCGATTTTGAAGACGATCTGCCCCCCCTGGATGAAGACCAGATTCGGTGGCAGCTGGCGACGGTGCTGGATCGGGTGGATTACATCCTGGCTACGGCAGAACAGGGAGAGCTGCTGCGTACGGGGCTGAAGGTGGCCATTGTGGGGCGGCCTAATGTCGGTAAATCCAGCCTGCTGAATGCCTGGAGTCGGTGCGATCGCGCCATTGTCACCGACCTGCCCGGCACCACCCGGGATGTGGTGGAGTCAGAACTGGTGGTGGGCGGCATCCCCATCCATGTACTCGACACCGCCGGCATTCGGGACGCCAGCGATCAGGTGGAGCGCATCGGCATCGAACGCTCCCGCAATGCCGCCCAGGCCGCCGATCTGGTGCTGCTCACCATTGATGCCGCCGCTGGCTGGACCGAAGACGACCAGGCTCTCTACGATCAGGTGAAAGACCGGCCCCTGATTCTTGTCATCAATAAGCTTGATCTGGTGGATACGGAAACCCTGCCCACCCTGCCCCAGGCCACCCTGCCGGTGGTTTACACTGCCGCTGCCCAGCACAAGGGTATCGAAGCCCTGGAGCAGACCATCCTCAAAACCATCCAGGCCGATCAGCTGACCGCAGGGAATCTGGAATTCACCGTTAACCAGCGCCAGGCCGCCGCCCTGACCCAGGCGAAGGTAGCCCTAACCCAGGTCCAGCAGACCATCGAAAAACAGCTTCCCCTCGACTTCTGGACCATCGACCTGCGCACCACCATCCACGCCCTGGGTGCCATTACCGGCGATGAAATCACCGAGTCGGTGCTGGATGAAATTTTCAGTCGGTTTTGTATTGGTAAATGAGGACCAACAGCCTTTTGCCCCCTTACTCCCCCCCAGTAAACCGCTAGAATCGTAAACAATCGGTTCAAGTTCCCTGGGCGCGTTATCCATGTTTTCCCCCGGTTCCGTTGACTTTCTGGATGAATACGATGTAGTGGTCGTAGGCGGTGGCCATGCCGGTTGTGAGGCCGCCCTGGCCTCGGCCCGGCTGGGCGGCCGTACCCTGATGGTCACCCTGAACCTGGATAAAATTGCCTGGCAGCCCTGCAACCCTGCCGTCGGCGGCCCGGCCAAATCCCAACTGACCCACGAGGTGGATGCCCTGGGGGGCGAAATTGGCAAAATGGCCGACCGCACCTATCTGCAAAAGCGTATTCTGAATAATTCTCGGGGACCTGCCGTGTGGGCGCTGCGGGCCCAGACTGACAAGCGAGAATATGCCGCCGTAATGAAAACCATTGTGGAAAACCAGGACAATCTGGTTATCCGCGAGGGCATGGTAACGGACCTGGTGCTGGGCGATAACGATGAAGTGGTGGGGGTTCAGACCTATTTTGGGGTGGCCTTCAAGTGTAAAGCGGTCATTCTCACCACCGGCACCTTTTTGGGCGGCATCATCTGGGTGGGGGACAAGTCTATGGCCGCCGGTCGGGCTGGGGAATTTGCCGCCACCGGCTTAACCGATACCCTGAACCGACTGGGCTTCGAAACGGGACGCCTGAAAACCGGCACCCCCGCCCGGGTCGATCGCCGCTCCATTAACTTCGACCTGCTGGAACCCCAACCCGGCGATGACGATGTGCGCTGGTTCAGCTTTGATCCAGAGGTTTGGGTGGAGCGGCAGCAAATGCCCTGCCACCTGACCCGCACCACGGCAGCAACCCATCAACTCATCCGGGAGAATTTGCACCTGTCCCCCATCTACGGCGGCTGGGTGGAGTCGAAAGGACCCCGCTACTGTCCCAGCATTGAGGACAAAATTGTCCGGTTTGCCGATAAAGAGAGTCACCAAATCTTCCTGGAACCGGAAGGGCGCGACATTCCGGAAATTTACGTGCAGGGCTTTTCCACCGGCCTGCCTGAGAAAATTCAGCTGGCCATGCTGCGCACCCTGCCCGGTTTGGAAAACTGCGCCATGCTGCGTCCGGCCTATGCCGTGGAGTACGACTATCTCCCCGCCACCCAGTGCTTCCCCACCATGATGACCAAAACAGTGGAGGGGCTGTTCTGCGCTGGCCAAATCAACGGCACCACGGGCTACGAAGAAGCCGCTGCCCAGGGGATGGTGGCTGGCATCAACGCCGTGCGGCTGGTGCGCGGACAGGAGATGCTGATATTCCCCCGGGAGCAGAGCTACATTGGCACCCTGCTGGATGACCTCTGCACTAAGGATCTGCGGGAGCCCTACCGGATGCTCACCTCCCGATCGGAGTACCGGCTGCTGCTGCGTTCCGACAATGCCGATCAGCGCCTGACCCCCCTGGGGCGAGAAATTGGGCTGATTGATGATCGCCGCTGGGAACTTTTTACCCGCAAGTACACCCACATTGCCGCCGAAAAAGAGCGGCTATCCGAAACCCGCATCAAAGAACACGAGGCCCTGGGCCAGCAGATCGTTGCCGACACCGGGCAGCGCATTAAGGGCTCCATCACCCTGGCGGACTTGCTGCGCCGTCCGGGCTTCCACTACGTCAACCTGGATCGCTATGGTTTGGGCAATGTAGACCTGTGCCGTGAGGAGAAACAGGGAGCTGAAATCGACATCAAATATTCCGGCTATATCCAGCGGCAGCAAAACCAGATTGACCAGGTGGCTAAAAATGCCAACCGCAAGCTGCCCGAGGCCATCGACTACATGGCCATCGATACCCTGTCGAAGGAAGCCCGGGAAAAGCTGAATCAGGTAAAACCCCTGACCGTTGGCCAGGCCTCGCGCATTGGCGGGGTCAATCCTGCCGATGTCAATGCCCTGCTGGTGTATCTGGAACTGCAGTCGCGCCGGGCCGCGGCCCATTCGGTTTCGGCCCGGTAATACCCCGTTAATCTATCGCATCCGGTTCGCGTCGCTTTGACCCTGGAAAGGGACCTGGCAAAAAAGTTGCTGAAGCAAAAACTCTTGATTACGGTGTAGGCAGTTGTAGATTGTGATCTGCAGCCAGTCATCCTGAATCCGGATTCAAAAAAACCTAATCAAAGCGGGTACCCCGAAGGGTCAAACGGCCGTTTGTCCCCACCAATCGGGGCTATGCCAATAGGATTCGGTATCAGGACCCTGAATTACCCTGCAAATGTTCTCTTCAGCAAGAAAACTATGATTAAAGCGTATGCTGCGACCGAAGCTGGCGGCAAACTGGAACCGTTTGAATATGATCCCGGTCCTCTGGGAGACCGGGAGGTGGAAGTTGAGGTTGAGTACTGCGGCATCTGCCACAGCGACCTCAGCATGTGGGATAACGAATGGGGGATTTCCCAGTATCCCTTCGTCCCGGGCCATGAAGTCGTTGGCCGGGTGGCTGCCGTTGGTGCGGCGGTCAAGTCGGTGCAGGTGGGGCAGCAGGTGGGCCTGGGGTGGATTTCAGGCTCCTGCATGCAGTGCGAGTGGTGCCTGTCGGGGAACCAGAACCTCTGCCCAGACCTGGAACAAACCATTGTTGGTCGTCACGGTGGCTTTGCCGATAAGGTCCGGGCCCGGGAAGAGTGGACCCTGCCCCTGCCGGAAGGGATTGATGCCAGGAAAGCCGGTCCCTTGTTCTGCGGCGGCATTACGGTATTCAACCCGATTATTCAGTTAGGGCTGCAGCCGACGGACCGGGTGGGGGTGATTGGGATTGGCGGTTTGGGCCACATGGCTCTGCAGTTCCTAGATGCCTGGGGTTGCGAGGTTACGGCCTTTACCTCCAGCCCCGATAAGACCGATGAAGCCAAGGAAATGGGGGCGGACCATGTGGTGAACTCCCGCGATCCGGAAGCCCTGAAGGCCATCGCCAATTCTCTCGATGCGATTATTTCCACGGTTGCTGTGGACCTGGACTGGAGCGTTTACATCAACGCTTTACGGCCCATGGGTAAGCTGCATTTTGTGGGTGTGGCTCCATCCCCCATTAGCACCCATGTGTTCCCGCTGATTTCGGGGCAGAAGTCCATCTCCGCTACGGCGACGGGCAGTGCCGCGACCGGTAAGGTCATGCTGGACTTCACCAAACGCCACAGCATCGAGCCGGTGATCGAGACTTTTCCCTTCAGCCAGGTGAATCAGGCGATGGAGCATCTGCGCAATGGCAAGCCCCGGTATCGGATTGTGCTGGTGCCGGATTAGTTGTCCCCTGAGCAAAACAGAGCGTGCCTACCGCAAAGCAGAGGACGCTCTGTATCGATACCTTTGAGGAGACATGAATCCTCAGGAGATCTTTAAGCCTCGATATCTACCTTGTTGCGATAGAAGGCAACGTAGCCTTTGATATTTTCGGCGGCAGACTTCGGCTCGCCATAGTACCAGGCAGCGCCAGCATTGACCTCGCCATCGACCACAATGTCGTAATAGTTAGCGGTGCCCTTCCAGCCGCAGACGGTAGTTTTGTCGATGGGTTTGAAGTATTCCTGCTGGAGGGAATCGGGCGGGAAATATTGGTTGCCTTCCACCACTTCAGTATGGTCGCTTTCGGCCAGTACGGTGCCTTTCCAGGTAACTTTTGCCATGGTTTAGTCCTTAATTCGCAGAGGAATTACGCGGAGCATTGAACACTCCTTTACTAATCTATAGTAAGCAACGGCAATGCCAGCAGGGGGGGATGGCTGCCTCAGATGCTCAGCCTCAATTCAATATCGTATCGAGGTCTTTTTCCCGCAGGTAGCCCACCAGCATGGGGCTGACGGCAGTCACCAGGGTGACAAACACCACAATGATGAACTGCCCCAGGGTTAAGCTGCCTAACAGGTCAAACAGGGCAAGGCTATCACCCGGCAGGGCGGAGGAAATAAACCAGGCATTGCAGGTCATCGAAGTCCACAGATCTACCCCCATGGCCATGACCCAGACCGCCTTCAGCACCAAAATCTGCAAGCCATAGGGAGTGCTGCGGCGACGGCTGCGCCAGATGGATCGGGTGGCAAAATTAAAGGCCACAACGATCAGGGTGCCGACAAAAGCCAGGCTAACCGCAACGACGTTCGTCTGGGCCAGAATAAGCCAGATGCCCAGAAAGGTCGTAATTAAGTCCCACACAGCGCTTAATCGCAGGGCTGCCAGGAGGACAATTTTACGCATGCTGACGGACTTTGCCATATCACCACGGGAACATAGGAGCTTGGCCTATGGCTTAACTCTAGCCCCCGGGGGGACCAGTCTGGGGGCTGAGGCAACGATTTGTCGCGGTTTGTTGTGCAATTTAAACCTGTCAGCTCCAGTGCGACGGTTCAAAAGTAATGCAATATACCCTGCCCCCTGCGGCCTGGCTCCTTTATCTCCAGCATGTTGCAAAACTCACGGGGCTTGGTACTAGTTGCCCGGAAACTCTTCCAGCCGAGCTGCCGTTGTCACCTGCATTTGTCCGGTCTGGATGTCCATCTCCTGAAGCTGCAGGTCCATGCCGCTGAGGGTAAAGTTACGCAAATCCAGCAGCTGATTGAGGGTGTTCACCAGGCTTTCGGTTAACGCCTGAGAGGCATTCTCAGCATCGATAGACACTTCTTTGAACTGGATGTGATGCCCATCGGAGAAAAGCTTCGGTATGGCGCTGAAGGCAATCCGCTCGGTGTCTCCGGCATCGGTCAGAGTAACATCTGCCGCTAGTTTGACTTTCCCTTCCCCCGGCATCTTTACCGTCACCCGCTGGGGATGGAGCCGGGTGAGCTGGCCATCCACGGCAAATTTGAGCTTTTGCAGCTTGCCGGCAATGTAGTCACTATTCAGCGCCCGCTCAATATCGGCTTCCGTCAGGGTGACGGCGATGGTGGCATGGGTCGGACGGGTGAGTTCGATGTCGCCCAGGGCCGCCTTGATAGGATCGATGGCAAACCCGTCACTCTCTACGGATAGGTCCGCCGTTCGCAGGTCCTTCTTGATGACCAACCCTTTGCCTTTCAGGTTGGCCGCTTCCAGTTCCCCCTGGAGCAGCTTACCGGGGTCGGTATGGACCTGGGCTTCCAGGGCCTCCACTTGATCGAACCGGCTGGCGATGCCTAACTCCATCATCCGGTTGATCGCCTGTTCACTTAAGTCGGATTGCTGTGGTGTCATCAGATGTCTTCGATTGCGCTGGGCTATCTAGTCTAGGCAATGGTGGCGGTTGATATGCTCTGTCTAGATGAATGTCTTTGGGATGGTTTTGGTTTTCCCTGGGCTATGAGTAGATTTTGGGGGATAGGGTATCCCTCGCCTTCTCTCAGGATGGATGGCGCCAGGACTATGATGAACGGCAATGAAATCAGCGAAAATCAATCCTCGCCGATGGTTGTCGGATCCCATCACCCCATAAAAAAAGGACAGCTATGAAGGCTGTCCTGGTGAGGGTGTTTTGAGGAAAAACCGCAGGGTTTAGAACAGGGTGAGGATATAGATCAGGGTAAACAGCACAATCCACACCACATCCACAAAGTGCCAGTACACTTCGGCCATTTCCGGGCCGACGTGGGTCACATCGCTGTAATGCCCGGCCCGGCGAGAGCGCCACAGCACCCCCAGAATCAGCAGCAGACCGATGAATACGTGGACCCCGTGGAAGCCCGTCATTAAGTAAAAGCAGTTGCTGAACAGGTTCGTCTGCAGCCCATAGCCCAGGGATAGGTACTCGTAAATCTGCCCCGCCAGGAAGATGGCCCCCATCGCCGCGGTAATGCCGAACCACTTGCGCATGCCGGCCAGGTCATCCTTTTTAATGGCCTTGGTGCCCAGGTTAATTACCAAACTGCTGGAGACCAGAATGAAGGTGTTGACCGCGGGCAGCAGCAGCTCTACCTCGGTGCCTTCCGGGGGCCATTCGGCAATGGTGCTGCGAAAAATCAAGAAAGTGGCGAAGAAGCCCGCAAACATCAGAAATTCTGACGCCAGAAAAACGAGCAGTCCGAGCACCCGAAGATCGCCATGTTCTGCTTCATGGCCGGCCTGGACGGTGAGTTGAGGTTGAGAATCTACAGTGCTGGTCATGGCTTAAGGGAGATAAAGAGCGAGGGAGGAAGGGAGGAAGGTGGGTAAAGGGGGCCAATGGTGGGAAATACAATGACAACGTTGCCCTCACCTTAAGCCCCTCTCCCAGGCCTGGGAGAGGGGCTTTGAAATCTCTGCTACTTAGGCAAGATGGATTCCTGAGAGGGCTGCTCAGGGACGACGCCCTCCGGGTCAAACCCGTACTCGTAGGGACCGTGGGTAACCACAGGCAGAACTTCCCAGTTCTCGATCATAGGAGGAGAATCCGTGGTCCATTCCAGGGTCTTGGCATCCCAGGGGTTGGGTCCAGCCTCTTTACCTTTGTTCCAGCTCCAGATCACGTTGAGGTAGAACGGGATCACCGACACGGCCAGAATATAGGCTCCAACGGTTACCAGCTGGTTCAAAGCCTCAAACTGGGGGTCATACATGGCTACCCGGCGGGGCATGCCCTGCATACCCAGCTGGTGCATGGGGGTAAAAGTCAGGATAGTGCCAATAAACGTGAGCACGAAGTGGACCTTACCCAGCTTTTCGTTCAGCATGCGCCCGGTAATTTTGGGAAACCAGTGGTAAACCCCCGCATAAATGCCAAATACCGAACCTCCAAACAACACGTAATGGAAGTGCCCCACCACGTAATAGGTGTCATGAACGTGAATATCAAAGGGGGCCGTACCCAGGGTCACCCCGCTGAGGCCGCCGAATACAAACATCGACAGCAGCCCCACCGCAAACAGCATGGCGCTGGTATAGCGGATCTTGCCGCCCCACAGGGTAGCCACCCAGCTAAAGATTTTGATCCCCGTCGGCACCGCCACAATCAGCGTCGAAATAGTGAAGAAGATCCGCATCCAGGGTGGGGTACCACTGGTAAACATGTGGTGTACCCACACAAACAGACCCACAAAGCAAATGGTTAAAGACGAATAGGCAATCGCCTTGTAGCCAAAAATTGGCTTCCGGGCGTGCACCGGAATCACCTCCGACATAATGCCGAAGATGGGCAGAATCATCAGATACACCGCCGGGTGAGAGTAGAACCAGAACAGGTGCTGGTACACCACTACATTGCCGCCCGCATCAGGGTTAAAGAAGGAGGTGCCAAAATTGATGTCAAACAACAGCAAAATCAGCCCCGCCGCCAGGACCGGGGTCGAAAACAGGGCCAGGATTGAAGTCGCTACCATGGCCCAAATGAACAGGGGCATTTGATCCCACTTGAGGCTGGGAACCCGCATTTTCCAGATGGTAATGAGAAAGTTCACCGATCCCAGAATCGATGAGGTGCCCACCAGCACAATGGCCAGAATCCACATGGTCTGGGCGGCGTTGGCGGTAATCACGCTGAGGGGCGGATAGGAGGTCCAGCCGGCCTGGGCACCGCCAAAGAAAAAGCTGCCTAACAGCAGGGCCCCAGCCGGTGGGTTCAGCCAAAACGCAATGGCGTTCAGCTTCGGGAAGGCCATATCCCGCGCCCCAATCATCAGCGGAATTAAATAGTTGCCAAACCCCCCAATGGCCGCGGGCACAATCCACAGGAAGATCATGATTGTGCCGTGGTTGGTCAAAAAGGCGTTGTAAAGGTCGGGGTTAAGAAAGTCAGAGTTGGCGGTGGCCAGTTCGGTGCGCATCAGCACCGCCATAAACCCGCCAATTAAGTAAAAAATGAACGAGGTCACCAGGTATTGAATACCGATCACCTTATGGTCAACGTTGAAGGTGAAATAGTGATACCACTTCCACTTATCGGGATGGGCATGGCCCACTGAGCCAGCCCCGATAGAAATATCAGCTTGAGCCATAAAACCGTTCTAGGAGTGCGTTAAAGGTCAGGAAAAGGCGGAAATTAGAAGGCAGAAGGCAGAAGGATGAAAAGGTCGGGGCAGCGAGGGTTTTGTTGAAGCTAATCCCCCTCAGTAAACCAGCCCTGACCAAACCCTGCCGTCACCCTGGGCCCTAGGGCCAGGATATCAGTGCACCATAGAATGCTCCGCCAGTTGAGCAATGGGCCCTGAGGGTAAGGCTAAGTCCTGGGTGTAGGCCGCCAGGTATTCCGCGTCGGTACGGTGGTGGGGCAGATTGGCCACCGTCTCTGTACCACCTGTGGCCTGGGCCACGCGGCTGTCAACCCAGGCGGCATAGTCCTCCGGAGAATGCACAATCACCTGGGTACGCATGGCGCCGTGGTAGGCTCCACACAGCTCGGTACAGACCACCGGGTAGGTGCCCTCTTTTGTCGCCACAAAGCGTAGTTCTGTGGTCTCACCGGGGATAGCATCCTGCTTCAGGCGAAACTGAGGCACCCAAAAGGAATGGATCACATCCTGGGCCTCAATCCTGAGCTGCACATTTTGCCCGACAGATACATGCAGCTCGCCGTCGGTAATGCCACTGTCAGGATAGCGGAAGATCCAGGCGTATTGCATACCGGTCACATTCACGGTCAGATCAGGGGCGTTACCTTCTTCCAGGGGAGAAGCCCCAAATCCATACACGGGGATTTTTTTGTAAATCATCCCGTCATCCTCCTCCGCGGCCAGCAGGAATGACCCCACATCCACCATGGATGTTTGAGGTGCCTGGGCCACCAGGGTGCCATGACCATGATGCTCGCCAGGGGAGAAGCCCCCCATTTCTTCGAATACCGTGACGCTGTAAAGCCCTAAGCCCACTACGATGACGGCAGGAATCGCCGTCCAAAAGGCCTCGAGGGGTAGGTTCCCTTCGATGGGCAAGCCATCGGTATCGTCCCCCTTAGGACGACGAAATCGAATCAGGGTATAGACAATCGCACCCTCTACCACGATGAACAGAGCCATGCCGATGGTCGCCATGACGTTAAAGAGATCATCTACCAGGGGAGCCTGTTCAGACGCCTGAATCGGTAGCAGATGGTTGTTTTGGCCATACCAGAGACTGATCAAGGTCACAACCACCCCGAGGATGAGGGTCCATAACGGAGCGGGAATCTGTTTCATAGCTGTTCTCCACTAAGGGAGGTGCAAAAAATAAATGTCGAGATTTACTGCGAAGACAAAAAAATCAGCTCACACTTTTTTGCATCCTAAAGCCCAAAGGCCTTGGAGCAGAGAAAATTTTTGATTTACTTAACCCTGGGATATCAGGGGAAATAGCCGGGTCAGGCGAATGTAAACAATTGTGTTTCGTTGCAATGTTTCCAAAAGAAACATTAAAGAATTTAAGTTTTGACAACCTTTTATCTTGTTTTGTGTTCTTTTCTTGCTTGAGTCGGTGCCTCAAATGGTTGTCCGGGAATTTTAAACCAATCCGGAGGGTCAGACTAATCCCTCTGAGGTCAACTTTGTCGAAAAATAATCGTTTTCGGTCAGATTTGGAGACTGAGCTGAGCTCCCCCTTCAGCATCTGAAGCGGCAAAGACTAAAGCAAAGGCTCAGAATTTAAGCTAGATCCGGTATCGGTATCCCCCAACCCAGGAGGTAGAAGAACAATGATATTTCCGAATCCATCTGAACCAGATGATGTGCGCAAAGAAGCTCTGGTCAAGCTAACCGCCCAACTGGTTAAGGAAGGTCATCCCCTTGAATATGCCAAGCAAATGGCAACGGCATCCATATTTCAAGCTGATTTAGAGCTGCGCAATGTGCAGTTCAGCCGCCTGTTGTCCTGGCTGAAAGAACGCCATAGTGACATTTACCCTGATGCGGTAGATCTGGCAGAATCCGTTCGCCAGGAATTTGAACGACGTCTTAAAGGTGAGTTTTAGTCAAAAGTGAGTTTGTCGCGATGGTGTCTCTAACCAGCCAGGTTGCCTGCTTTTTAAGCAGTGGTGAAGAATTTTTGCGGAAAGAAGATTATATTCAGGCCCTAAATCTATTCGAAAATGCCCTAGCCATTGCCCAGCAAAACCAGGACTCCCAGGCCGAAACCCTGGCGCTACAACGCTTAGGTGCCGTTCATCTGGTTCAGGAGCAACCCCAGTTGGCGCTGGCTTCGGTGGAACAGGCCCTGGCGATTGCCCTGGAGCAAAAGAATCTGTACAGCCTTTATGATTGTCACCGGCAACTGGCTCAGATTCAAAAAGCCTTGGGTGACTTTAATCAGTCTCTTCAGCATTTTGAGGTGGCAGAGTCTGTGCGCGAAGAGATCCTGCAGAACCAGGCCCACCCGGCCATTCGGTATGCCTATCCGGCCATGGCCTACATGCTGGGATTTGCTAACTGCGAAGCCTTCCTGCAGGATCATGCCCCAAATGGTGAGGTGAACCGGCTGAAGTGGCAGCAGTACCTTAACCAGGCTGAGCAGACCAAAGGCTTTGAGCTGAAAATGACCTGCCGTGATGGCCAAGATATTTGGGTTCGAATGAGTGCCACCCTGGTGACCGACTCTGAAGATCAGGAATGTTTTTACGAAGGCTCAATGGAGGACATTGCCGACATCAAAGTGGCCTACTTTGCCCTGGAAGAACTGGCAGTGCGGGATCCCCTTACCCATGTCTTTAACCGTCGTCACTTCTTCGAACTCGCTAATCGTGAAATTTCAAGGGCTGACCGGTTCAAGCGGCCCCTGAGTCTGGTCATGGTGGACATCGACCACTTCAAGACCATTAACGATGAATACGGTCACTGGTTGGGTGACGAGGTGCTACAGGCTACGGCGGTAAAGCTACAGAATAATCTCCGCCAGAGCGATATTTTGGCTCGCTACGGCGGAGAAGAATTTATTATCCTGATGCCGGAGACCCCTCAGTCCCAGGCCTGGAACGGGGCAGAACGGCTACGTCGAGTCATTAGTCACAACAATTTATTGACAAGCGGGAAAACCATCCCGGTAACGGCCAGTGTAGGGATCACCAGTTGGGCACCCGTCGCCAACACCGGCCCTGCCAGTATTGAAGAGCTGATTAAACAAGCCGACCGGGCCCTATACCGAGCTAAGCAAGCGGGCCGTAATCGAACTTTCGCCTACTCCACCTATCCCTCTAGCTAGCTAAATAGCCGTGCATAGCGGACTTCCGTCGGCGGAGATGCTTCAGTGCCTGCTGCTCTAGCTGGCGAACCCGCTCCCGACTGATGTTCATGCGATTGCCGACTTTTGCCAGAGATAGTTCGTTACCATCATCCAGGCCATATCGCAGGGTAATCACTTCCTTCTGCTGAGGGGTGAGCTCAGACAGTAAGTTGCGGATGTCCTGCTTCAGGGACTCTTGGGCGGTGAAGGTTTCCGGGGAAATCCCATCGTCCTCCAACAGCTCCTGCAATTCGGTGTCCTGGTTGTCGCCGATGCGCACATCTAAAGAAATCGGCTGGCGCGCCATGACCAGGAATTCGCGGATCTGCTTGGGATCAAGCTCTAACTCTTCGGCAATTTCGTTAGCGTTGGGAGCCCGCCCCAGCTTTTGGGAGAGTTCCCGCTGCACGCGCTTAATTTTGTTCAGCTTCTCGGTGATGTGGATGGGCAGGCGAATAGTGCGGGCTTGCTGAGCAATGGCCCGGGTAATGGCCTGACGGATCCACCAGTAGGCATAGGTAGAGAATTTATATCCCTTGGTGGGATCAAACTTCTCAACCCCACGCTCCAAACCCAAAGTGCCTTCCTGAATCAGGTCTAGGAACTCTAGATTGCGCTTCTGATATTTCTTGGCGATCGCAACCACCAACCGCAGGTTGGCTTCGATCATTTTGCGCTTGGCCCGTTCTCCCTGGCGCAGCTTTTGCTTCAGCTCGCTTTCACCCAGGGTGACGGCTTCGGCCCATTCTGCCATGGTGGGTTCCCGGTCGAGGGCTTCAACCAGAGATTCTTTGGTCTCTAGCAGGGCCATATAGGCCTGCACCTGCTTACCGAAAACGATTTCCTCTTCGTGGGTCAGCAGAGGAACCCGCCCGATCTCATGGAGATAGGTCCGCACGGCATCGGCGCTGTAAAGGGGCTTGGTTTTTGATGTGCGGGTCTTGGTTTTTGGCATGAACTAAATCGCCTCCACTGAAAATCCTGATAACACCCAAATCTGACGAAAAAAATTTTTGAAAATAACTAGAGAAACTGTCCTTCTAAAGAGCGTGCGTCAACTCGCTACCCTGAACCTGCACTCTTACAATCGATTAACGGTAAGCGGACTCAGCAGATGCGGACTTCTATACATACCTTCCAACCCTGGGGCAGGAAATCAGGACTGAAATGACTACCCTCTTGTTCCACTGGTGCTGAGAGGTGCTACTTCACTAACACTAACCCTGAGAAGGAAATAACTCATACTCAATATGAGTTTCTTCTTTCAGAATATAACAACTTTGAGGTTGCGTAAAGTACTACAATTGTAGTAAGCCTTATGACTCTGATTAGTGTGGTTTTGTTTCACCTGTGAAGATAATCTCCCTAAAAACACCGCGGTTCTGCTGCGAATGTGCCAATTTAAATGCACCTGCTTTGCCGCCGCTTCCTTCATTATGAAAGGGAAATCCTTAACCGGATTAGGGCTTCCCCCACTGGAAAACCGAACCTCAAAATATTTTAGCCAGTGGGCATAAACGCTTGTCTAGCAAAGGATCGACGGATGCTTAAGTTTAGCCGCTAGATATGTCTAACTGATGACGGAGACGTGACGATTAAGTTACCGTTTCAGCAGGACTGGACAAATCTTGAGTACAGCGATGAGGCCTCCTATCCTCATCTGGTTGAGTAACTTAAGACTTACACATATACATCATGCCCGTTAAAACTGAGATTTCTCTGAGTTTTATTTAAGAAATACGCGTACTACAATGAGCTAGCCAATCAGTGGCGTCGCTTTTGCCTGGAAATTGGCCTTAACCAGAGCATTGACGGTAGCTTCCGGGTCTTTTACTCGAAATTGAGCCCCTAGGCGCACAAACTGTCGCTGTTGGTTCGTGCCAATAACCGCGATTACCGGCACCCGAGCATACCTGGGATCATCCCCCTGGTTGTTGCGAATCACGTTGCGGAGGCGGTGCTGCTGCTCAATGTCGCCGGCCAGTTTGGGGTCAAGCTCTACCATCACCATGCGCACGTCTTCAATGGGTTCCGCGTCATCGACAATGAACTGCACTCGATCATCCCGCCGGTCGACCTTGCCCCATACCATCAACCGCACATCCGCCTGAATGTGCTGGCCAATGCGCTCAAAGGACTTGGGAAAGACGACTGCTTCGGCCTGGCCGGTCAAATCTTCGATCTGCACAATGGCCATACGATCGCCCTTCTTGGTAACCACCGGCTTGACCGTGGATAAAATCACCACGGCGCTAAGGGTGACATTATCGGGCTGCTCGTGGAGTTCCGCCAGGTTAATGGGGGCCAGAATCCGTGCCGACCGCTGTACCGACTTAAGGGGATGGTCAGAGATGTAAAAGCCCAGCAGCTCTTTCTCCTGACGCAGCTTTTCCTGGGGATCGAAGTCCGGCGCGTCCGGCGCTTTAGGAGCCGTTTCGTACCCCCCCGGGGCAGGAGCATCCGACCCTTCACCGCCGCCACCGCCCATCATCATGTCGAACAGGTTGCCCTGGCCCACTTCCCGATCCTTGGCGCGGCTCTGGGCCCAGTCCACCACCAGGGGCAGATCCTGCATCAGCTGGTTGCGGTTGGGGTTAAAGGCATCCAGGGCACCGGAGAGAATCAGCGCTTCCAGGGCTCGACGGTTGACGGCGTGGAGATCAACGCGATCGCACAACTCCGGCAGGGAGTTAAACGGCCCATCCTGATCCCGCGACTTGAGGATGTACTCGATGGCTCCCAGGCCCACATTTCGCACCGCCGAGAGACCAAAGAGGATCTGCTTGCCTTCGGGGGTAAAGTCGACGCGGGATTTGTTGACATCCGGCGGCAGCACCTCAATCCCCATGGCGATGCAGTTGCCGATATGCATCTGCACCTTGTCCTGGTCGCCGCTGTTGGCGGTCAGCAGGGCCGCCATGTATTCAACCGGGTAGTTGGCCTTCAGGTAGGCGGTCTGGAAGGTGACGAATCCATAGGCCGTAGAGTGGGATTTGTTGAAGCAGTTGGAAGCCACCAGATTATTGGCCAGCAGGAAGTTATGGTCCTGGGCTACGCCAATGTCGTAGACGGGCTGAACCCCTAAAGACTGACGGCTAATGATTTTGGCCATAACTTGACTTACCTCCCGACAACACTACATTCCCTGACCAGAAACAATTTCCCGAGATGAAACAGGTCAGGCCTCTGGCTCAATCCCTAATGCTCTCAGTTGGGCAGCCAACCTGTCTGCCCGTTGAGCCTCCTGTTGCGCCCGTTGGGCCTCCTGCTGTGCTCGCTGGCTCTCCTGCTGTGCCTGCTGAGCTGATTCTTCGGCAGGCGTCAAAATCCAGTTGTGGTTGTCATCATACCAGCGTAACCACAGACGGTTGATGCCCTGATACTCTCCCTGCCAGAGGCCCAACCCTAATTCAGCGTCTTCCAGCCATACTCCCTGCCCTTCTACGGGCAGAGGCTGATAGCGACTCATCATCAGGCCAAATACCTGCAATTCGTCGGTATAGCGGTTGAACACCACATAGTAGGGGATGCGTAAAATCTGCTCATAGACCGTCCATTTATTGGGCGGTTGGCTGGCTTCCCGTAGAGTTCGGCCCAGATCTTCGGCCTCGGTACCCGGCGATAGCAGCTCTACCACAACAAACGGGTTCACCCGTTCTTGCCAGGTAACGTAGCTGAGGCGTAAGTCGTGCCCTTCATAGAGCCGAGACACCCCTAGTACCCCAAACCAATCGGGGCGTTCATACCATTGGGTACGGCTCAAGTCGTAATAAAGATTGAGATCGCTGGCTGCAAAGACCTGATCTGCCGGGTAGTTCGGTGGCCGAAAGGTTAAACGCAACAGCTCTGGTTGCAATAGATGAAATTCGTCAGGCAATCCAGGCTCCTCCGGGTCTTCACTGGGGAGGTCGTACATGGTCGGCAGGGTGTCTCTGGGGGAAAGGGGAGGGTCGGTTTGATACATAGGGCGAAACGGCTACTCAAGCAGTAGCTTAGATGATGGTTCCAGCCTTGGCTAAGCCACCGGGGATAGGCGGTCTAAGTTCTTAACGACGATTTGCTGGAGAATTTTCACAATCGTTTCGGCCTCCAGCTTACCGCTGTACTCCCGAGACGATTCCAGCGATAAAGCCGGTCGGTCGCTGGCCAGACCAGTGACTTCTCCTTTCACGAAAGTCCAGACATCTGCCACGGTGTAGCAGCCAAAGATGGTTTGAGGATCCTGGCCATTTAGCTCCCAGGTTACGCGGGCTGCCGCCAGCATTTCGCCATAGAGTTGGTACTGGGGATTTTGAGCTTCGATGCCTCGCTTCGCTTCCACAACTACGAGATAGGGTGCCTCTAACTCACCTGCCAATCCTTTACCCAGTACGCCATCCACGACACCAGAAATTTCGAAGGTAGGATAATTGGCTCGCAAGGGCACCTGTGCCCAGGCTCGCACTGCACCCTGTTCGGCTAGCATCAGGAGCGGATAAATCGCCCTGGCCCAGACTGTAGCTTCATTCATCAGCTGAGGACGATCCTGGGAGATGCGGTCTTGAATGTCTGCGACCTGCCGTTGAATGGATGGCGATAGCGAAATACGATTAACGTCTGTCCAGGGGTAAGCCTGCACCCCGGCATCCTGAATTTTCACCAGTGGCTTCAGGTCTGCCAAAGCCAGACCTGAAAATGACAGTTGCCTGGTTGCCACGACTAGCCGCCCCACTTAGTACTGAATGTCATAATAGATCTTGTCCAGGTCCAGAAGTGGAATCCTTTGAAAAGAAAACAAAAAATTTCGAGCTGGACTTGGTTTAACAGTACAGAAATCTCAGGGGAATGAGTCATGCAACCGAATATGATTGACTCTGATCTGTGGCTTCCAAATTCAGAGCAGTTGCCTTGCTCTGACGATACTCCTGTGGATAACGAGTACCAAAATGCAATTCCTAACTGGCTGTTGGCCGTTCTAGAAGAGATTTGGGCTGATAGACAGGACTGGTTCTTTGGGGTCGATATGGGCGTTTACGATCGGGAAGCCCAGCGTAAGCAATCCCCAAAAATTGTCCCCGATGGCTTTTTAAGCATCGGGGTGCAGCGCCACAAGCGGCAGGGAAAAGGTCGGCTCAGTTATGTCTTACAGGAAGAAAATGGAGTCGCCCCCTTGCTAGCTCTGGAGTATGTCTCGAAGACCTACGGCCAGGAGTACAGCAGGAAGATGACGGATTATGCCGATCTCGGAGTGAAGTATTACGCCGTCTACAACCCCGAATACCATCAGCGAGATAACCATGCGCCACTGGAAGCCTATGAACTGATCGGAGAACGCTATCAACTCAGGCAGCAAGAACCCTTCTGGATGCCTGAAATTCAGTTGAGCTTGGGTCGAGTCCGGGGCGAGTTGGGTGGCATTCAGCGGGAATGGTTGGCCTGGCATGATCCCAGTGGTAACCCCTATCCGCTGCCTCAAGAGCTGATTCGGCAGCTGCAGGGCCAGCTCCAGCAGGAACAGCAGCGGGCCGCTCAGTTAGAACAGGCCCTTGAGCAGGAACGGGTGGAAAAGATGCGGCTGCTGGAGCAGTTGAAGCAGTTGAGC
>CAZPYG010000048.1:0-36111 GCA_964590465.1 uncultured bacterium
AGCCCTATTCTTAATTGTCGTTGAACAAGTGGTTGTATTTTGATGCAGACTCTTCTGTATAATTTCCGAATTAGCTACTACTAATCAGAGAAGTAACTTCCAGGTTCTTCAGCCGCAACTGGTAGATCATTTCCATACAATAGATCGAGTTGTTCTGTTTTACCCCTTTTCGTTTTGGATTTTCTACGCCGATTAGAAATTCCTTCTTCTGTCGTTCCTTGAGAAACTACTTCATAAAGAATAGCTAGTTTGCCTTCTTCCCCTTTACGCAAGATACGACCTAGTCTTTGAACATATTCCCGAGTTGAGCCAGAGCCAGAAAGCAAAATAGCGATACGAGCTTCAGGAACATCTACGCCTTCATTCAAGACTTGTGATACTACCAAGGTAGGATAGTCACCATTTCGGAATGCCTGTAGGACTGCGTGCCTCTCCTTCACAAAGGTTTGGTGAGTTATCGCAGGAATCAGAAAAGACTCCGAGATTCGATAAACAGTGGCGTTGTCGCTCGTAAAAATGATAGTTCTGTCGGGATAGTGCTGGGCAAGCAGCTCCTCCAGGATGCGAAGCTTGCCTTCAGTTCCCAAAGCAATGGTCTTAGCTTCTCTATGGGCCAACATAGCTCGTCTACCAGCAGATGACTGAGCACTAGCCCTCACAAACCTTTGCCACCCCTGGACTGAACTCAGCCAAATATTCGCCTCTTGTAGGAACGTATCCCTTTGTTTGATGAGGGCCTTGTAGCGGCTGCACTCTTCCTCTGAGAGCTGGACTTTGAGTTGAACAATCTGGAAGGGGGCTAATACATCTCCTGATAGGTCTTCAGGTGTCTTGCTGTAGACGGTCGGCCCAATTAATTTATCGAGATCCTCATGTCTGCCATCTGACCTGTCTGGAGTCGCAGTTAATCCGAGACGGTATGGTGCTATTGAATACTCAGCAATTACACGGCTAAAGTCACTGGGTAAATGATGACATTCATCGAATACGAGGAAGGCATACTTGTTTCCCAACGATTCAGCATGGATTGCAGCGCTGTCGTAAGTGGATATCAGAATGTCCGTTCTATCCTTAGAACCACCTCCTAGGAGACCAACGCCAGCTTCTGGAAAAGCGGAAATCAGTTGTGCGTACCACTGATGCATTAAGTCCAAGGTCGGTACGAGGATTAGCGTTGACCGAGGCGTTGCACTAATTGCCATCTGGGCCAGGTAAGACTTCCCAGAGCCAGTAGGCAATACGATGACACCTCGACGGTTTGCCTGCTTCCAAGCGTTCAACCCCTCTTGCTGGTGCAGAAAAGCCTCTTTCTCTAGTTTTGACTCTAGTTGCAGGCTATCAAAAGCCTTGGCCTCATCAATGAACTGGGTACCTTCGTTGCGTAAAGCCGTAATCAGAGTAGAGTAATCAATGGCCGGAACACGAAATTTTTCGATCCGGTCATCCCACTGGGCAAAATCAATCCAGCCCTTGCCCCGGGGGGGCGGATGCAAAATCAGTGTGCCTCGATCGTAGGTGAGGGTTGGTGTGCGCCCCATGGTCTCTGGTGATGCCTGGGGTCATTTTATCGCTACTGCCGAATCCCTACCGTTCGCTGACCCATTCGATGGTGGTGCGGCGCAGCTGGTGCAGCCGGTTGGCGGGCATGGTCAGGTAGAGCACATCCCCTTCGGCGAGGGTCAGGTCCAGCAGATCGTAGCCGTGGAGGGTGCGGTTCTGGGTTTCAATGTAGAGGGGGACCACGTTAGCGGCCTTGGCAATGGCCTGGATGGTCTGCTGGTAAAAGGGGTGGTTGGGAGTGATGAGCGTTGCGATCGCCACCCACAGCAAGTTCCCCGCCATGCCGTTCCCCAATAGCCGCTCGCCCAGAGCCGCCGCCGCAAAGGCGGGAGCCGCCAGGTCCATAGGGCTCATCACCTGATCAAACTCAAACACCTGCTGCACCTGCTGGGCAAATTCAGGATCCTGGGTACGCACCACAATCGGCAGTTGAGTGCTGAGGCTGCGGGCAGTCAGGGCAATTTCTAGATTGTTGGTATCTTCGCTGGTCACCACAATCACGGCAGTGGCCTGGGGGGCATTCACCGTTTGCAGAGTAGAGGCCATGCTGGCATCGGCCACAATCACCGGCACTTTGCGGGCTTTTACCCCAGTCAAAAAACGATTGTTGGGGTCCCGTTCCACCACCACCACCTGGTGACCGGCATCCTGCAGATGACTAACAATACGGTAGCCCAGCCCCCCCAGGCCACACACCACATAATGCTGCTGGCGGGGCATACGGGCCACGCTCCACAGACTTTGGAAATGGGCTCCCAAAATGAAATCGTTCAGCAGGGCGTAGCAAATGCCGATGACGCCCGCCCCCACCAGCATCATCACGGCGGTAAATACTTTGATGGCAGCGGGAGAATTTTCCGCCACCTGCTCCTGCCCGCCGGCACCGGTAATCATGCCCACCGAGAAGTAAAAGGCATCCACCAGGGTCGTATCCAGGCTGTGCCAGACGTAGGTAAACGTGGCCACGCCAATGGTCACGAGCAGAGTCAGCAACACCAGCAGTGTAGCCCTTCCCCGCCGACGAACATGACCCAGCGTGACTCCAATGCGCTGCCAGATCTGCACCGTTGGCAAACTGTAGTGGGAGTTGGGTGGCCGAGGCTGGGTGGCCAGCACCAGGCGGTCTCCGGGCTTTAGGACCTGGTTTTGCACCACTGCGGTCACCAAATCCACCGGGTTGTGGGGAGACTGGTAATGAATCAGCAGGCGAGAACGGTTGTTCCAGAGGGTCTTCAACGGCTGACCATTCCAGGGATGACCGACCTCAATGATCTCTTCGTACATGGGCCAGGTGATGCCGAACAGCCGCAGTTGGCCAATGGCACGATTGCCCTGGGCCGCAAAGGCAAATAGTGGAGCCGCCAGGGTCGCGACGCTGAGGCTGACGTGGTGGGGCAGGGTTTGATCCAACCGTTCCCCCAGGCTGTGGTTAAACAGGCGGTTGATGATGCGAATCTGCGGGTTCAGCACCCGGGCCTGGGTCAAAATAGCCAGGTTGAGAGCATCATCGGAGGTGCAGAGCAGCAGGGTATGGGCATAGTGGGTGCCCGCTCGCAGCAGGGTGTCCTGCGAGCGCAACTCCCCCACCAGAATGTCTTCCTCACCTTCAGACATGGGGTGGCAGCTAATGCCCACTACACTCGCCCCCTGTTGCCGCAGTAAAGAAAATACGCGATAGCCCGTTTTGCCCAGGCCACACACAATAATCTGGGGGCGGTATTCTAAAGCATGTTGCGGAAACAGAGCCATAATTCCAGGTTTTCAGGAAAAAGTGGGACTCAAAAGAGCATTCGCTATGACGAAACAGCCATCCCTTTCTTTGTCATGGCTCTGGGCAATTTATGCTGTAAAACAAAGCACCCTGACATAAAAGTTAGGGTGCTATTTGAACAATCTTCTTCACTGTCGAAGTGTTTGTTCTAGTCCTCTTGGTTCTAGTCCTCATAAATGCGGCATTCCGGGGCATCGGGGTAGGCTGCGCAATAGCTTTCAAAGGTATTGGGTTCCTTAGCCTTTTGATTAGCGCTGGCGGTTTCGAGTTCGTCTACGGTTTCCCACGCAAGCGCAACTTCAATGTTATCCGTACCATACATAGCGGTCAAACGCCGAGCATGCTCTAAAGCAGCTTTCAGAGCATTGTCTAAAGAGGCCTTAGCAGTGGAGCGAACTACAGCTTGAGCAGAGTTTTGTGCAGATACAGTGTGAACCATCGTTAAATCCAATTGAGTGGTATCGTTGCCTTTTATCCAGGTTTCACCTATCAGGTTTTCATTTGGAAAGGTATGCTTTGCAGGGAGGTTCCAAACAAAAAGATAAGGTCTCGCTTTTTCAACAACGGGTATTGTCTAAATCAGCTGACCTGTTAGGTAATTCCATAGCTTTAGCCTAGCTGGATTTTTGAGGAATAACCGTTCATTGAAAACATAAGTCGAAAACATAGGTCAATTTTAATCTTTATAGATTTTCTTATCCAAAAAAAAAGTAGTGTTGAAAACCGTAAAGCCAGCTGGGCATTTCCCTCAGTAACTCTTCGGCTAACTCCCCACCAGACGCGACTGCCCTGGGGGGAGTTAGCCGTTGACAACGCCTTTGAAGCCGATCAAGCGCAAAGAAGCCCATCCTCCCGGCTCCTGGAGAGGGATTTCCCCAGTCCCTGACCTGAAACAGGGGCCTATCATGGAGTAGCCTCTCTAGCGGACACTTTATGGTGAGGTGCATCCCTCCGGAAATCTGTGCCTCACGGCATCGAGAACCGTCATCGTCTTAACCCTCTCTTTGCACCCCAGGGGAAGGCCTAAAAAGCAACAAAATTGACCAGCAATCAAACAGAGCTGTAATACATCTGTTTAACCTTGGCGGCTTAAACCTATTCAACCAGTATTTTCCATCTGAATGGGTTCTTGTTTAGCCCGCAACCCCAAATCAAGTTATTAGGAACTAAACCTTGAGGCCATCGTCTGAAAAGTTAAGTCAGCTTGCACCCTTACCCATGAATTGCCTTCCAGATATGGAATTCGCCCATTCTATGCCTTCCAATTTCTTTGTCCTGGCCCAAGACATCTTCAATGAGATCTGACTAATCTGACCCTCAGGTCATCCTGAAATTGGCATTTTTGAAGGATCGCAGTATCCCCCAATGATATTTGCAAATAAATGTAAACCGAAGCCTGGATTTAGAGCCTCACCGTCTCATTTTGGGTATTTATTCATCATTAGTCCATTCATCCTCCTCTGGCGATTTAGGATGGACACCGTTTGGGTCAACAACAATTTCTAACAAAGGGCGATGTCGATGCGACAATTTCTTGGGGGTGCTCTAGCTGCAGGGAGCGTCATGGGGGCATCGGTCCTGGCCCAGGTCTATCCTCAAATTGCTGCATCCGAGTCCACTCATCTAACGGTAGGTGAGTCTGTCGATCCCACCGCCATGGTTCACCTGTTTGAATGGACCTGGCAAGACATTGCCGCTGAATGTCAAACTTATCTCGGCCCGATGGGCTTCAAAGCCGTTCAGATTTCCCCCCCCCAGGAGCATATTGTTCTCCCAGACTATGGATATCCCTGGTGGCAGCGCTATCAACCGATCAGTTACCAACTAGACAGCCGCAGCGGCAGCCGTAAAGAGCTCGCAGAAATGGTACAGCAGTGTCGCGCCGCAGGGGTAGAAGTTTACGCTGATGCAGTGATTAATCACATGGCGGGGTTCGAGCAGGGGGTGGGCAGTGCCGGCACGGCCTTTGCCAAATATGACTATCCTGGTTTATATAGCTACCAGGACTTCAACTCCTGCCGCCAGCCCATCAAAAACTACAACGATGCTGACAATGTCACCCAGTGTGAATTAGTCGGCCTGGCGGATCTGGACACCAGTTCTGACTATGTGCAAACCCGCGTCGTCCAATACCTTTCAGACCTAGCGGCATTAGACATTACGGGCTTTCGCATTGATGCCGCAAAACATATCCGGTCGGCTGAACTGGGGCAAATTTTAGACCAGTTCCGTCGCGCCTCGGGCGACGACATCTACATCTACCAGGAAGTCATTGACCCCGGCACAGAAGCCATACGCAAACAAGACTATTACGCTAACGGCAACGTCGTCGATTTCGAATACGGACGTCTGGTGGGAGAGGCGTTCTTGCAGTACGGGGGTAAAAATATTGCCCAGCTGGAAAGCCTCGGCGAAAGCTGGGGCCTCGCCCCCTCCGATAAAGCCGTGGTATTTATCGATAACCACGACAAACAAAGGGGCCACGGCGGCGGCGGCAACTATCTGACCCATAAAGACGGCGACCTTTACACCCTAGCCAATATCTTCATGCTGGCCTACCCTTACGGTCAAACCAGAATTATGTCCAGCTATGCTTTCAGCAACTCCGATCAGGGACCACCGACCTCCGCGCATGGAACCACTCGCCCGGTCTATCGAGATGGCCAGGCTCAGTGTTTTGACGAGTGGCTCTGTGAACACCGCTGGACGCCCATTGCCAATATGGTGATGTTCCGCAATGTGACCCAACCCCGCTTCGAGGTTACCGACTGGTGGAGTCGTGGTCCCAATCAAATTGCCTTTGGCCGAGGCGATCTGGGATTTGTGGTAATCAACCGCGGTGAGACTGCCCTGACGGAAACTTTCAAGACCCAATTACCAGCAGGGGATTACTGCAACATCATTGAAGGGGCCTTAGCCCCAAACAGCACTACCTGCGAAAGCCAGGACTCCATTGTCTCGGTGGATGGGCAGGGACAGTTCACCGCCACAGTTCCTGCCATGGGGGCCCTAGCAATTCACCAGGGCGCTAAACAGCCCAGATAAGCCATGCAAGAACTAAGCAAATGAACCAGGGTGAAGAAAAGAACCCAGTTGAGGACATCCGCTTTTGGCCCAGACAGGTTTTGCCGGTCAGGCCATGGACCCGCCGGTGGCCTTCCGATGTATCGCAGGACGGCTGAGACCGCTATCGACTTCCCTGGGGGCTGATGTCTAATCTTCTTGCTCGCTCAGCTTCTCGTCAGAAGCATCCTTAGAGGCAGATTCCGCAGGGGTAGATACCTTGGTAGCTGTAGCCGCTGCCGCCGCCGGAGCGGGTTCGGTAGCCGCTGGCTCAGGGGCGGCAGGTTTGGCTTGGGGCTGAAGAGCGGGAGCCTCGGAAACAGGTTCAGGGTCAGGAATTCCCAGTTGTCTACGGGCTCGACTCAGCAAATAGGTCGTACCAGATTTGACTGAGGTGAGCAGGGCTTCCCCGGTGGAGGCGGCGTTTTCGGCTTCGCTGCCCTCTACCTTTTCCCCCAAATTGTTATACCAGGCCCGAGCGTCACGACCGAGTTTGACAGAACTTCGATAAAACCACTCTCCCCCCACAAAGGCCAGACAAATCACCAACCAAATGAGCACTCCGGTTTCCCGCAAAATAGCCCAGGTTAGCACCAGGGTTTTCTTATAGGTTTCACCGGTTTCAGCCGAAAAGACAAGCTGGCTGACGGTATTGGCTTGCTGTTTGATTTTATCCATAGGTGTTATCTCCCTAATGGCTTAGCGTAGATAGGTTTAAGTTAGGGCTGGCCGTTCTCGAAAGGAAGAGGGCTAACCTACTCTTCATTCCAAATTTTCTTCAATACTTCGTCTGGGGAAATCCCACTCAGGGTACCTTTTGAAGATTGAATTGCTAATATCCGGGTTTCCTCCCCTGGAGATGGAGGTAACAACTGAGCAGGTTCCCCATCGGCAAACAGCCCAACGGTGTAAACCTGTAGCGCCGTTGCCAAATACAGGGGATAGCTGGCAACCGTCACCAGCAGATTGGCCCCGGCAATCAGGGCAGCCATTTGCCCGGAGTTTTCGGGCTCCAGTATGGTCGGCCCGGGCATTTGAGACTCAATTTCTGCAATGACCGACGCGGTATCGGGAGTTTTAACCAGGGCAACGGGCAAATTCGACTGCCGTTGTTGAAAATCCTTCAGAATGGCGACCCAGTTCGCCGCACCGTAGGAGTCGCCCCCGGAAGTAGAGCCTGGATAAAACAGCACATACCCTTCACTCAGCCCTTTAGATTGCCGCAGGGCATCCATGGCCGTAATGTCACCCTGGGGGACATTGACCGTCAAAGCTGGCCCTGGGCCACTAACGTTAATGGCTTGAAGCAGATCACGGTACTGATCCACACGGGACTGTTCGAGCTTTAAAGGAACGGTTTCGGTTAAGAATAGGTCATTGCTGGCAGTGGCATATCCGGCCCGAGTGGGGATGCCGCTAAGCCATAGCAGCAGTCCCATGGACCAGGATTTAGTCAGGGTCAGAACAACTTCATATTCGCGATCCCGCACGATTCCCAGCAAATTAGCCCAGTCAGCAGGACTATTGCGAGTCTGAAAGCTGAACGGAATAAATTCGGCAACCACCTTCGACAGCCGGTAAACATCCTTTACGCTGGGGTCGGCCACCACCGCAATTTCAGCCTGTCCGTAGGTGCTTTTAATTTGATTAAGAGTGGGAAAGAATCGCAGTTGATCCTCCATCCCTCCTGGAACGAGAGCCAGTACTCGCATACCTTCACGTCCTTGCTTGTTCGCAAGCTATTGTAGTTGAACCTGGTAGGCATTTAGAGGCTATCTTGCTTACAAAGTCTATTAAAGTTCGCCCTAGGGGGATGATCTTCCCCCATTTGCCCAATTAAGCAAGGAAATCATGACCTCAGTACATCTCCTAATTCCGGCGGCTGGTATGGGGAGGCGCATGGGGGCGAACCGTAACAAAGTGTTGCTGACCCTGATGGGAAAACCCATTATCGCCTGGACCTTGCTAGCGGCTGAAGCGTCAACCCATGTGGCCTGGATCGGGCTAATTTGCCAGGATACCGATCAAGATCCGTTACGGGCAATTGTTGAAGATTTAGCCCTGCAGACCCCCGTCAGCTTGATTCGCGGCGGTGATACTCGCCAGGCCTCCGTTTTTAACGGCCTGCAGAGCTTGCCGGAAGACGCAGAACGAGTGCTGATCCACGATGGGGCTCGGTGTCTGGCCAGCGCCGCCCTATTCGACCGCTGCGCCCTCGCGCTGGAGTCTTGCGATGGCCTGATTGCAGCTATTCCAGTCAAAGACACCATCAAAGTGGTTGATGGAGACCAGCGCATTACCGCTACCCCAGACCGATCTCAGCTCTGGGCGGCCCAAACCCCCCAGGGGTTCAGCGTGCCCCTGCTCAAAACCTGCCATACCAAGGGGCTCCAAATGGGCTGGTCGGTAACGGACGATGCCGCCCTGTTTGAAAAATGTGACCTCCCCGTGGGCATCGTCGCAGGGGAAGAAACCAATCTCAAGGTAACCACCCCAGTCGATTTAGCCATCGCTGAATTTATCCTGAAGCAGCGCTTCAGCAATATTTAGGAGCCAAAATTCCATGGCAGCCAATTCTGGTCAGCAATTCTCATTTTGAGTTTCTAGCGTTCGGCCTGAGCAATTGACCCAGGGTCTGAGTCAGCCCTGGACGAAACTAGACAGTTATCCGATCGCCCTGAGCTTGTCGTTCACGCCAGTGGCTCCCTTAGGGAGCAAGGGCATTACTCCTTGGGATCGTCGCAGTGATGGGCTTTCCCCGCTCGGGAGGCTGCGCCAACGACTCCGCTCAGCCCGAACGGTTTTAGATTCGTTTCTTAGAAGCCGGTCCAAAGCCATAACCCTACGCTGTAGCCGCAGCCGTAGGGTGAGCACTGCCCACCAGCCTTAATTCAGTGCCATTCGTTCGCCCCTATCAGCGTTATTCCCAGGTCAATGGGCATCCATGGGGGAGCCAAATATTCGGTGGGGATCCCCCTCTGCACGGGAGTAACGGGAGATTCTGGATAGCGATGGCCGCATGCAATCGGCTACAGAAATCGGGGGTGAATGGCTGACTTTCCCAAGCCGCCATAAAAAACTTCTAGCCAATTCCCATGGGGAACTGCTAGAAGCCAGTCGATAGTTATTGAGTGATTGTCCTGAAAAATAGCCTCAGGCAAGCCGGGGGAATCATCCCAGCGCCACAACTCGGGCAACCTTCAGATAGTAAAGGCCTTAAAGCACCGATCCCAGGCGCAGGTTATCCCCCTGCTGGACTATCCCTAACCCTTGAAGACCGACTAGAGATCGCCGCCGCGTAAGAACAGCAGAAAGACGACCGTCGGACCAGCAATAACAATCATTGCCAGCATCGTTAGCTGGGCAATCAGTTCGAAACTGATGCTGCCGAATAAATCGCTCAGAAAGCTCATGTAACCTCCCAACACAGGCCGACTAGAATAGAGCTAGAAACTCCTTACCAGGGCTATCTTACCCGCTAACGGGAGATCTATTTTAGATAAGTTTACAAAATTCTAAGGCAAGCTCAACGGTTCTCACCATCGCTTTCATCCCCGAGGATTTATGGCAACCTGGCAATGCATCCAATCCTGTGGAGCCTGTTGTTTTCTGGCTCCCGCAGATCGCCCCGATTTGGAAGAGTATCTCACGGCAGACCAGCTCGATGCATATCTCAGCCTGGTGGGGTCTGATGGTTGGTGCATCAACTACGACAAAACCAACCGCACCTGTACCATTTACGATGACCGTCCCGACTTTTGTCGGGTCACGCCGGAAACCTTTACTGCCATGTTTGGGGTCGATCCGGAAGACCTGGATGAGTTTGCGATCGCCTGCTGCCAGGAACATATTCGCGACATTTACGGAGACCCCAGTGCTGAACTGAACAGGTTTAACCAATCCATCGGTGCCCCCTAAAGGGTTCTGCAGGGACATCTGATTCATGGCCGCTCCCCCTCCCCGGGGTGAGCCATTCAGGTCTATAGTCGTTTTAGTGCTCATTCTCAATAACGGTGACCCAGCACCATGACTAGTCCTGACGTGCCTTCTTCCTTTGCGAAGCCACAGGAAGCTGATCAGCCCAGCTTAAATCTTTTCACCATGCTGCGCCTGGGGGTGTTTAATATGGGCCTCGGCATTATGTCGCTGCTCACCCTGGGCGTGCTCAACCGGATCATGATTGATGAGCTTCAGGTTCCAGCCCTGATTGCAGCGGGGACGATTGCCGTACATCAATTCATGGCTCCGGCACGGGTGTGGTTTGGCCAAATGTCAGACTCCCGTCCCCTGTTTGGGTATCACCGCAGCGGCTACATCTGGATTGGGATCGTGGCAGTGGCCATTACATCCTTCCTGGCGGTGCAGGTGGTTTGGCGGATCGGCGGCACCATGGAAGCGACCGGTTGGGGCAGTCAGGTCTATCCCTGGGTGGGATTGCTGGCGCTGCTGTTCGCGGTCTATGGTCTGGCCCTGAGTGCCGCATCTACCCCTTTTACAGCCCTCCTGGTGGATGTGTCCGATGAGCAGACGCGATCTCGTCTGGTGGGCATCGGTTGGGCCATGCTGATGGTAGGCATCGTGTCTGGGGTGATCATCACCTCCATCGTGCTGCAGCCGCTGTCCCTGGATGCTTCCCTGGAACAGGTGCGCAGCTCTGTGAATCAGCTATTTATCATTGCCCCGGCCGTCGTCTGCCTGCTGGCCTTTCTGAGCACGTTCGGCATCGAGCGTAAATATTCTCGCCTGTCCCGCCGGTCTTCCCTGTCCGGTCGAGAAGACCGCATTACTTTAAAACAGGCCCTTAAAATTCTCACCGCCAGTCGCCAAACCGGGCTATTTTTCGTCTTCCTGCTGGTTTTGAGCCTCAGCCTGTTCATGCAGGATGCGATCCTGGAACCCTACGGCGGCGAAGTTTTTGGCATGAAAATTGCCGAGACCACCCAACTCAATGCCGCCTTTGGCATGGGCACATTGCTGGGGATCATCTTTACCGGCATGTTTGTCGTCCCCCGCATCGGCAAAAAGCGGACCGTCACCATTGGCTGCCTTTGGGCTGCCCTATGTTTACTGCTGATCAGCCTGGCAGGGCTGACCGCCGCCCCACCCGTCTTAATGACGGCTGTGTTCTGCTTCGGCACCGCTTCAGGAGTTTTAACTTTGGGTGCCATCGTACTGATGCTGGATCTGACCGTCGCGGAAACTGCCGGTACCTTCATCGGTGCCTGGGGGCTGGCCCAGGCCATTGCCCGGGGTAGTGCAACGGTGCTTGGCGGGGGCATTTTAGATTTGGGTAAATTCTTCCTACGGCTGTTTAATGGAGCGGGTGGCGGGGCTGAAACTCAATACCTACCGGCCTACGCCCTTGTCTTCACCATGCAGGCCTTTGGCATGGTGGCGGCGGTGCTGTTACTGCGCCGGGTGAACATTAAGGAATTTCAGGCCAATGCTAAGGCGGCCATTACAGCCGCCTTAGAAAGCGATATGGACTGATGACTTCTGCTACGCTACATACCCTGAAAACCGTACCTGGCTACAGAACCCGTTTACTTTTTAAAAGATCCGTGGGCTAGGCAGCCATCAGTTGTTTTGGAAAACATGGACGTCTCGCTGGGGAAAGGGAATGCTGATACCTTCGGCATCCAGACGATTCTTCACCTGTTCCTGAAACTCGAAAAAGACATTCCAATAATCATCCGCCTTGACCCAGGGACGCACCGCAAAGTTAACGCTGCTGTCTGCCAGCTCAAGCAAGCCGATGGTTGGGGCCGGCTCCTTCAGGAAACGGCTTTCTTTTTGAATTTCCTCAGCCATAATCTTCTTGACCTGAGCCGCATCGGCATCGTAGCTGACACCAAACACTAAATCCATCCGCCGTTGTCCCAGCACATTGAAGTTGGTGATGTTATCTCCATTTAATTTGGAATTCGGAATAATGATTACCCTATTGTCAGGGGTCAGCAGCGTGGTCGTAAACAGGGAAATTTCTTTGACGGTGCCCATGGTGCCGCCCCCTTCAATAAAGTCCCCGATGCTGAACGGGCGGAAGAACACCATCAAAACCCCAGCGGCAAAGTTAGAGAGGGATCCCTGCAGGGCCAGACCAATGGCTAAGCCCGCCGCACCCACAATCGCAATAATAGATGCGGTTTGAATGCCCAAACGATTGAGGGCGGCAATAATCACAAAGGCGAGAAGGGCGTAATAAACCAACGTCGAGATGAAGTTGATCAGCATGATGTCAACTGCTTTGCGGGCCATAACGCGTTTAACGAACCGACCGCTGGCTTTAGCAAGCCAGCGGCCAATTACAAAAATAACGATGGCTGCCAGCAGGTTAAGCCCAAACTCTATGGCAACCTCCTGAGCGATGACCAGCCATTGATTGATGTCTTCCATATTTTCCACTCCTATTTTTTTGACGACCAATTACCAGGACAAACACGACAAACACGACCAATAAGACAAACATGACAAAATCTAACACGAAACATTTGAGCAGCCAGGGAAAATCATCCTTCCCAAGGTTTTCAACCTCCCTGGCTCGCTTGTTTTCGAAAAAATTGAGACTTCCCTGGATAAAAACTTGTATCGAGCATCCTCTTCGGGCTGCTCAGGGGAAATAGGACAACTATGCATACAAAAATAACCCTCCCAGCAAAGAAGCTTTGCTGGGAGGGCAGACAGCCCTATTCAGTTCGTTTCGGAAACACTACTGTCAGAACTGGATAGGATCAGTTTGGCGACTTTCTAGCGAAACCCTAGACCCCGCTTGTCACTTCTGCTTCTGTCGCGCTGCCGCCATTCATTTCCCGCTCCGTCACCTCAGGGTGGAACAGGCTGGCATCCAGCCGACAGCCCCGGTAGGCCAGGGTGTACAGTTCTTTCAGGTCGCGAATCAGCGGATAGCGGGGGTTGGCTCCGGTACACTGGTCGTCGAAAGCCTGGTCCGACATTTCCTCCACATGGTCGTAGAAGGCTTTGTCGTCGTCGTTGAGCACTTCCCGAATGGTCATGGGGATATTCAGCTTGCGCTTCAGATCCTCAATGGCTTCCACCAGCAGCTCAACTTTGTGCTCTTCGGTTTCGCCGCCCAGGTTTAAGTAATCCGCAATGCGGGCGTAGCGCCACTTGGCATTGGGGTACTTGTACTGCGGGAAGATAGCCTGCTTAAAGGGCACATCCGTGGCGTTGTAGCGGATCACGTGGGAAATCATCAGCGCGTTCGCTAAACCGTGGGGCACATGGAAGGTGGACCCCAGCTTATGGGCCATGGAGTGGCAGACTCCCAGGAAGGCGTTAGCAAAGGCCATGCCCGCCATGGTGGCGGCGTAGTGGACCTTCTCCCGGGCCTTAGGATCGTTGGCCCCGTTTTCGTAGGCGCTGGGCAGGTACTTCAGCAGCAGGCGAATCGCTTCCAGGGCCATGCCGTTGGTGTACTCCGAGGCATAGACCGACACATAGGCTTCCAGGGCGTGGGTCAGGGCATCGATGCCGCCGAAGGCCGTCAGCCCCTTGGGCATGTTCATCACCAGGGCGGGATCCACAATCGCCATGTTGGGGGTGAGGGCATAGTCCGCCAGGGGATATTTAATGCCGGTGCGGTCATCGGTGACCACCGCAAAGGGGGTGACTTCTGAGCCGGTACCCGAGGTGGTGGGGATCGCCACCATCAGGGTCTTTTGCCCCGTTTCGGGCAGGTCATAAACCCGCTTGCGAATGTCCATAAAGCGGGTGGCCAGCCCCTCAAACTCAATTTCGGGGTTGTCGTACATCATCCACATCACCTTGGCCGCATCCATCGGTGAGCCGCCGCCAAAGGCAATAATCACATCGGGGTTAAAGGTTTTCATCAAATCAAGCCCCCGGTTGACCGTCGCCAGCGAAGGATCGGGCTCGACATTATAGAAAATGTCGTACTTAACGCCGACTTCTTCCAAAACTTCCTCCAGCCCTTTGGTCATGCCCATGTCGTAGAGGGGCTTGTCGGTGACAATGAAGGCCCGCTGCCGTCCCCGCAGTTCCCGCAGGGCCACCGGCAGGCAACCGGATTTGAAATAAACCTTGGGGGGAACCCGGAACCACAGCATGTTTTCCCGCCGCTCGCTGACGGTCTTGACGTTGAGCAGGTGGTGCACGCCGACGTTTTCGCTGACGGAGTTACCGCCCCAGCTGCCGCAGCCCAGGGTAAGGGAGGGATCCAGCCGGAAGTTGTACAGGTCGCCAATGGCCCCCTGGGAGGAAGGCGTGTTGATCAGCACCCGCGCGGTTTCCACGGTATCTTCAAACTGCTGGATGTGATCCCGGTTGCTGGGAGCGGTGTAGAGCACGGCGGTGTGCCCCCTGCCGCCAAAGGTAACCAGGGCACTGGCTTTATCCAGGGCATCTTTGAAATCTGACGCCCGGTACATGGCCAGAATCGGGGAGAGCTTCTCGAAGGCGAAGGGTTCGTCGCCGCCAATTTTGTCCACCTCGCCAATGATCACCCGGGCCCAATCGGGAATCTCGATCCCCGCCAGTTCAGCCAGGCGAGTGACCGGTTGACCGACAATAGCCGCATTCAGACGCCCATCCTTGAGCAGGATGGCACGCACCTTATCCAGCTCTTCGGGCTGCAGCAGGTATGCGCCCCGGTCTTCAAATTCCTGACGGACTTCGTCGTAAACCCCATCTTCCACAATGACGGACTGCTCGCTGGCGCAGATCATGCCGTTGTCGAAGGTCTTACTGATCAAAATGGAGGATACAGCCATCTTCAGGTGGGCCGTGGCGTCAATCACCGCCGGGGTGTTGCCCGCCCCAACCCCCAGGGAGGGATTACCCGAGGAGTAGGCCGCCCGCACCATGCCGGGACCGCCCGTGGCCAGAATCAGGTTGATATCCTTATGCTGCATCAGCGCCTGGGACAGGGCGACCGAGGGCTCGTCAATCCAGCCGATAATTTCCTGGGGAGCCCCGGCTTCCACAGCGGCTTTCAGTACCACGCGGGCCGCCTCAATGGTGCAACCCTTGGCCCTAGGGTGAGGAGAAAAGATGATCCCGTTACGGGTTTTCAGCGCCACCAGAGCTTTGAAGATGGCGGTGGAGGTGGGATTGGTCGTAGGCACGATCCCCGCCAGCAGACCAACGGGTTCAGCGATTTTCTGCATGCCGAAGGTCTTGTCTTCTTCGATGATCCCGCAGGTTTTTTCGGATTTGTACTTGTTGTAGATGTATTCTGATGCAAAGTGATTTTTGATCACCTTGTCTTCGATCACGCCCATGCCGGTTTCAGCCACGGCCATTTTGGCCAGGGGAATGCGGGCGGCGTTAGCGGCTAAGGCTGCTTGCTTAAAGATGTGATCGACTTGCTCCTGGGAAAAGTGAGCGTATTCCCGCTGGGCCGCTTTGGCACGGGCTATTTGAGCTTCAAGCTCTTCAATGTTGGTGATCAGCATAAAATTATGAGTCCTAATGATGACAGCAAAACGACCGGACAGAAAATAATTGGTCAGCAAATATCGAGTGAATCGATTCGTTAAGCCAGAAGCTCAGGCGATAAGGCCTAAACAACGCAAGCTGAGCCATTAGTCAAGCTACTGAATTCTCCGCATTGCAGGGACGGTATGTCTGAAGACAGGGGATTTCTTCTGGTCTGTACCCGAACCAAGACCGACCCTGTACAGCCTAGGGGTGAAGATTTGCTCGAATGATAACAAGGGAGAACGTTGGTAACTTTAAGCGGCTCTTGTTTAAGCGGCTCTTGATCGTCATCCAGACTACCGATGGTGAAGTTGTTCTCAATGCCAACTATTCCTTTGGCTATTACTTTGGGTCTATAGGTTCATCCTAGAAGTGGTTTTTACAACTGCAAGATGCTCTAGCTATTTCTTAACGTTTACTTGAATCGGCCTTCAACAGGTAATACAAAAAATATTTTCCCATCGAACAAATTAGCCTTTTTCTGTCAGGTTGACATAACATCTGAGACCCTTTCTATAGTCATCCAAAGCTACAGTTATTAATGTGACCTGCATAACAGATGCAAAATCCTCAGCAGGACTCTTCCCCTCCTCGAAAAAATTTCAGCCCGTAATGGCAAGACATGACGCTCAGTAATGCATAGAGAAAACACTATAGATTTCAACAGCCCCAAATTTGAAACTTTTGTGATGGTTCCGGGTAAAATGAAAGCACTGACACAATCCCGCCATCTGCAAAAGCCCTTTCTTCAGGTTTTTTTAAGGTTTCCACCTCAAACTGACTTAACATTCAAAAGGCTTGTTATATAAGGAGTTTCAGCATTTCAAACATTTAACTTCAGGCTCTTATACTTTAAGCCAAGAAAGTTTACATTTCGCAAGCTCGATTTCACTTTTTGATGTTTTGTCAGCCTACCCAAAAGGCTTGGGTTGTATTTTTTAAGGGCAAGACAGCCCATTAATATTTCCCGGTGATTAAATCGTTTTGATTTCATAAACTGCTACTTTATCGAGTTGATGGGAAAAATATCCACAGGTTTCATGAAGTCACGTTCCAAAAGATACTGTTTTTTATCTTTAGATAGTTAATATAGGTCTATTGGACTTTTACTTATGGTCGAAAATTACGGCCTGATAAATTTGATTCGATTCCCTAGGATTTGTTGGCGCAATGGTTCTAAGAGCTTATGGCTGAGAGACTTTAACTGCTTCAATGGGTTAAACGTAAATCTCGACTTCAGCGCTCCGTTGGGTCATTGCCGCCTTGATGCCAGCGAATCCTCTCGTAATGCATGTGTAGTTAGGGGTTCATATGGCTAATCAGCAACCTATTAAATTACCGAGACCGCCCGTTCCGCCTGCAACAGCAGATCCGGCCCTGTCTCCGCCCCAGGGCATGGTACCCACCCCGCCCTTAGTCACCTCAGAGGCCCAATGCGAGCATCTGAAGCGAGAATTATTCACAAACCTGTGGTGCATTCAGGGCAAAGACGAACGCTTTGCAACGCCCCATGACTATTACATGGCCCTGGCCTACAGCGTTCGCAATGAGCTTTTGAAGCAACGCATCCACACGGCAAAAACCTATTCGCAGCAGAAGGCGAAAGTCGTCTATTATCTGTCTGCTGAGTTTTTGATGGGGCGTCACCTGGGCAACGGGTTAATCAACCTGGGCCTGTACGAAACCATGCGCCATGCCCTGGCCGACTGTGGCCTCGATATAGACGAACTGCTGGAGCGAGAAGCCGAACCCGGCCTGGGCAACGGTGGTCTGGGACGACTGGCGGCCTGCTTTATGGATTCCCTTACCACCCTGAATATTCCGGCGGTGGGGTACGGCATCCGCTATGAATTTGGCATTTTTACCCAGGCCATTAATCAGGGCTACCAGGTGGAAATTCCCGACAAGTGGCTGACTTTCGGCAATCCGTGGGAAGTCGCCCGGCCTGACTATCGGGTAGCCGTCCCCTTCGGCGGCTACACCCAAGTCTACAAAGATGACGACAACGACTACCGGGTCCGCTGGGTTCCCGAGCAGGTCGTTATGGGCGTACCCCATGACGTGCCAGTGCCGGGCTACGGCACCGAGAACGTCAACATTCTGCGGTTGTGGAAGGCCGAGGCCAGCGAATCTTTTGACCTGACCGCCTTCAATGCCGGGGACTACTTTGGGGCTGTGGCCGACAAGATGGTCTCAGAAAATATCACCAAGGTGCTCTACCCCAATGACGACACCTACCAGGGCAAAGAGCTGCGGCTGCAGCAGCAGTACTTCTTTGTCGCCTGCTCCCTACAGGACATCATCCGGCTCCACCTGCGGGATCACGACAGCCTGGATAGTCTAGCGGAATTTGCCGCCATCCAGCTTAACGATACCCACCCCGCCATCGGCGTCGCCGAACTGATGCGGCTGCTGCTGGATGAGTACCACTACGATTGGGAACAAGCCTGGCAGATTACCCAAAAAGCCTTCGGCTATACCAACCACACCCTGATGCCCGAAGCTCTAGAGAAATGGTCGGTGGAGCTGTTTGGCAACCTGCTGCCCCGCCATCTGGAGCTGATCTATGAGATCAACCATCGCTTCCTGGACCAGGTGAAACTACGCTATCCCAATGACGAAGAACGTCTGAGCCGTCTATCCCTGATCGCAGAAGCTCCCGAAAAGCAGGTGCGCATGGCGAACCTGGCCTGCGTGGGCAGTCACGCCGTCAACGGCGTTGCGGCCCTGCATACGGAACTCCTGAAGCAGGAAGTGCTGCACGACTTCTACGACCTCTGGCCCGATAAGTTCAAGAGCATCACCAACGGCATTACCCCCCGCCGCTGGCTGCTGCAGTGCAACCCCCGCCTGTCGCAATTAATTTCTGAAACCATCGGCGACAGCTGGATCACCCATCTGGAGGATCTGAAGCAGCTGGAAGCCTACCTCGATAATGAGTCCTTCCGGCAGGCTTGGCGTTCCATCAAGCAAACCAACAAGTGGAACCTGGCCCGTCACATCAAAGACACCATGGGGCTGGACATCAACCCTGATTCCATGTTTGATGTCCAGATCAAGCGGATTCATGAGTACAAACGGCAGCTCATGAACATTCTGCACGTGATTACCCTGTACAACCGCATCCTGCAGAATCCTAACGACCACGTGGTACCCCGCACCGTCATCTTCGGCGGCAAGGCAGCCCCCGGCTATGCTACGGCCAAGCTGGTGATTAAGCTAATTACTGCCGTGGCCGATGTGGTTAACAATGACCCGATTGTGGCGGGACGCCTGAAGGTTGTCTTCCTGCCCAACTACAACGTGTCAGAGGCCCAGCGGTTATTCCCCGCTTCAGACCTGTCAGAGCAAATTTCCACCGCCGGGATGGAAGCCTCCGGTACCGGTAATATGAAGTTTGCCCTGAACGGTGCCCTCACCGTCGGCACCCTGGATGGAGCCAATGTGGAAATTCGGGAAGCGGTGGGAGCCGACAACTTCTTCCTGTTTGGCCTGACGACGGAACAGGTGGCGGCCTGTAAGGCTGTGGGTCACAACCCCTGGTTCTACTACGACACCAATCCCGAGCTGAAGCGGGTAATGGATATGATCGCCTCCGGGCTATTCTCGCCTAACGAGCCGGATCTGTTCCTGCCCCTGCTCGACGGCCTGCTGGTGGAAGATTCCTATATGGTGATGGCCGACTTTGCCGCCTATGTGCAGTCCCAGGAGCACGTCAGCCGCACCTACGAAGACCAGGATCGCTGGACCCGCATGTCCATCTTGAATGCGGCGCGCATTGGTCGGTTCTCGGCAGACCGCACCATCAGCGAGTACGCCCGGCAAATCTGGCAGGTCCAGCCAGTGCCGGTAGCTCAAGATACGGATAACCTGTAACCTCCCAAAACTTTCCCAAAGGTAAGGGCGCTGATGTTTCAGCGCCCTTTTTTGGTTGATATCAGCAGCCAAATGAATTAAGCCAATACCGACCCAAGCCCCAGGGTCATGCCCCTGAAAAGTCATGCCCCTGAAAATAACCGCCCATGGCCAACATGAGGCTGCAGCGCCAGGGACGGTTCCCGGTTCTCTGAGAATCCCCTCAGGATAGGGGACCACAGGGTTGGATGCCGATCTCTAGAAGAATGATACCCAGGGGCCTGTCTAACGATCCCGCTGGTAGTCTTCAATGGCCCGCATCAGGTTCGACAGCCCCGCAGCGGGAATCAAATCCGCCATGGAAACTTCTTTCTTGCCGCCACCGACAGGAACCTTAGTGCTCTGCAGAATCTCCGTCACAGCCTCTTCAGTGACGCGGTCTGCATCCACCAGGGGATAAATCTTTTCCGCCAGGCTGGTATGGAGTTTGGCATCCTGCAGGTACAGGTGCCATTTGGCCACATCTAGATAAACCTTGTCACCAATGGCTACAGCCAAATCTTCAATTGCTCTTGAAGTGCCGGAATAACTCATGGGGTGGAATCTCCTTCATTGCCAGGGTCGGGAACTGGGGAGAGGGGGGTGGGGGAATAATTGGCGATGGCAAATACATAAACCCCATGTCCGACCAATCCTACTAACCAGGGTAGGGTAACCCACCTAGCCCACACCACCCACTCAGGGTTGAAAGTGTGGAAGAACCAGAGGCCCGAATTCACCGCCGCAAATGCAGCAACGTGAACCGCGAAGTTGATGCGGTCTGCCAAACGGCGGTAGGCAGGGTCTTGACGGGTGGGTTTGCGGGGCCAACGGGGCGGCATAGGCTTTAGGTATGGCTACACTTAAAAGGTCTACACCCAATATTTTACGGTGGTATGGACCATCCTACAGTTCAACCACCATACTCCCCTGGTGGATGTATGCGTCAATGGCGATGGCGGCAGCGGTCGGTCCATTGCGAGAGACCACCAGGGCATATTGGGAACTGACGGGGATTCCGGATGCCGACAAACCCCCATCCGGAATCCCCGTCAGTTCCCGACCGAGCACCAGCACCGTGTTTTGTGGCCCATCCGCCGTGAGTCCAGGGGGGTATACCCCTGGCATCAAAAACCCCCTCCATCGCTGATGGGTAGCGGTAGAGGGGGTTTATTCAGGCAAAACTAGGCCAGGGAGGAAGGCTTACTTATTCCCCATCCAGCAGGGAAATGTTGGAGAACACAAACTCCTGCACATCAATTTCGCCGTCGGTCTCAGTTTCGATGTAGCGGCGAGAGAGAATTTGGTACTTGCCGACCCTGGTGTACTCATCCTCAAAGTCGCTGAGGCCACCCTTCTGCTCACCGGTTTTGGGATCGTGGTAAATAGAATCGTAGCGATGGGAAAGGTAGCCCTCGCCAGTATCGTGGGTGCTGAAGGTGTTAATCGTCACAACAACGCCGTGGATGTGGCGATGCACCAGCACGACCTCGTCGTCTTTAACCCGGTACTTATCGCCCTTTGCCTTGCCCCCCATTAGAATCTCCACGGCTCCATCAGGCATGGTTTCGCCGTAGCTGAAGGTGTTGTTGCCGTGGGTTTCGTTGAAGGCACGGCGAATACGGTGAATGGCCACTTCAAATAACTGAGCATGAATAGCCTTTTTCGCCTCCTCATCCTCAACCCCAGTCACCTCTGGCTTCAGGTCTGCACTGACCGTAATGTGACCGGTATGGACTTTTTCATTGTGGGTGTAGGTTACGTCAGCGGTATAGCCGGGGAAGTCTTTATCCCAGGTGTAGCGGTTTTCGTAGGCCGCCTTAAACAGGTCTTGTGCAGAAATCCGAGTACCAACCATGAAAGTCTCCTGGTTACGTCAATTGCTGAGAGTCTTACGCAAGCAAGTCGTCCTTAACTAGCATACCGACTTCAACGGGGAAGATGGCAAGGGTAACAACAGATGTAGGCTACTCTTACTGATTTCTCACATTTTCTTCTTGGGCGGCGTGGTATCCATCGATCTGCCGAAAGAGTTCGGTGATTTGTTCCTGGGTGGTAAATGGGTTTAGCAAAACTGCCTTTAGCCACTTAGCCCCATCCAGCCCAGGAAGAGACAAAAAACTGTGCCGCTGCGCCAGTAGGGTGGCCTGCAGTTCTGTATTCCAGCCATCCCACTGAGCCGGGGAAAGGTAATCAGGACAGCCGCGAAAGCACACTACATTCATATGCGGGTCACTGGCTAACTTTAAATAGGACCGCTGGCGAATTTCTCCCACAAAATGCGCTGTCAGGGCATAGCTGGCATCAATCAACGCGGCACATCCCGCCTTCCCCAGGTGCTGCAGAGAAAGCCACAGCTTCAACACATCGGCATGGCGGGTTCCCTGAACGGAAAGTTCCCCCAAATTAGCCCAGTCCTTTTCGGTATTCATGTAGGGGGCGGCGATGCGAAAGTGACGTTCCAGCAAAGTCATATCGCGAAACATCACAGAGGCACAGGTTTTAGAGACGTAGAGCCACTTTTGGGGATTAAAGGTGATGGAATCGGCTTGCTCCATGCCCTGCAGGCGATGGCGGTGGCGGGGAGAAAAGGCAATTGCCCCGCCATAGGCCGCATCAACGTGGAACCATAGGCCATACCGGCGAGCCGTGGCGGCCACCTCCGGTAGGGGGTCAATAGTGCCGGTTACGGTGGTGCCCGCCGTAGCCACTACCGCAAAGGGCGTACACCCGCCTTCCAGGGCGTCCCGAATCTGGGCTGCTAAGGCTTCCGGATCCATCTGCCCCCGGTCATTGGTAGGAATCAAAACGACTCCCCGGGTGCCCAACCCCATCACCATGCCCGCTTTTTGGATCGAAGTATGGGCTCGCTGAGAGGCAAACAGAACCGGCCTGGGATGATGCATTAAACCATCATGCAAACAATCCAGCTTAACGTTGCGGGCCAGGGTGAGAGCCTGCAAATTCGCCAATGTGCCGCCGCTGACTAAAAGCCCCCCGGCCTTATCTCCTAACCCAAAGAGTTGAGCCATCTCCCCCATCAGCAACGGCTCTAACCGGGAAAAAACAGGCGACATTTCCACGCTGAGCATATTGTTATTCAGAGCGGCAGCGACCCAGTCCCCCACCATAGAAACCGTGGTAGGAAGGGGGTCCATGTGCCCCATGTAGCCGGGATGGGCCGGATTCATAGACTGGGACAGTATCCCCTGTAAATTGTCCAGAATTTGCGTAATTTCCGTTGGCCGTTCAGGAATACCCTGGAACCAGTCGGTCTGGGCCTGGGGCAACGGGCTTTGCTGGTCGGCCTGGCTGAGGTAGTCGAGCAGCATTTGCCCTACCTGCTGAAAAAGGGCTTCAACCTCGCGACGATTGCTGCCGGTAGGGTTCACAAAAGCGGTATCGAGTAAACGGGATAAGGCCACAAATCACCTCAGACTGGTCAAGCCCACTAATCCTGCCATTCCGTCGGGGAGTTTGCCCAGGGATCAGTAGAATGAACGAAACCGCGTCTATCCCCTGGTCTATTGCCCCCTCACCCTATGCCTGATCCCTTTTCCCCAGAGCCGAATTCCAGCAATGGCTCTAACGCTTCCCGCCCTGATCATAACGGGCACCTTGGCCAATCGGGCAAACTGCCCCAGGAGTCGTTATCCCAGCCGTCGTCGACGGAGCCCAAATCGGCCCAGCCCCGTCAAGACATCCGCAAGGCGTTTTACATTTTGCTGGCTGTGGGGCTAATTTTAGGGGCCGTTACCGCCGGAGGGGTGGTTTGGCTGATGAATCACCTTGACCTGGTGGGAGTTCCCGAACAGCAAGAACAGTAGCCCTTGTAGACGATTGATTTAACAAAAGTTTTCCAAGCCTATGGTGTCTCAGCTTTACTACCTCTTGAGGTCGCGCATTGATGGCCAGTACCTGGCGGCTCGGCCCCATACTGATCATCCCCCTGATCCCGATAAACTGCCCCCGGCTGGCTTCCTGTTGGTCTTCACCGCCGACTATGACGCCCTGAGCTACCTCAACGCCCATGCCCCTGAATTGAGCGACAAATTTGGGGTTGAAACGGTAATGCCCTCGAATCTCAAATCCTTACTGGGGCGATGGAATTTTCAGGGCCTGGGCATGGTGAATGATCCCCGGATTCCGCAGGTGGAGTTTTTCAACCGTAGTTAACCCGAAACTTGCCACGGTTACGCGGGTCAAACAGCCTCAGCCTATCTATGGCCTGTCGCGACAAGGGCGCTGAAATTGCCCGTTCAGCCCGCTATCGCCGCCGCTGCTTACTCACCATCTTGCGAGACAGGCGCAGATTGATCTCTTCCTTCTCGGCCCAGTCCTGCAGAATGCGAAAGAAAATATGCTTGTCGGCCCCCTGCAGCACGGCAGTTTGGTCAGCGGTTTCGATGCTGTAGGGGTAGCCGCCGCCAACAATCACTTCCCCCCGCACCCAGTTGAGGTATTGGGTGATGTTGCCACTTTCCCACATCCACAGGGGCATTTCCAGGCGCACGGGGTAGCCGTCCCGGGTGGTTTTGAGATAGGTAAAGGCAACCTGATCGCCGTGGTGCTGGTACTGATCCAGAATGCCGCCGCGATCGCAGCGAAATAGGGCAGTGCGATCACCCCACTCCATCAGCCGCGACAGCAGTTGGGCATCGTGAATGCCCTCGGTGGCTTCCAGCCCATAGGCATGGTGCAGTAGGGTCGTCAGGTCGTGGGCGTAAGAGGTATCTACATACCCAATTAACGGCACCCGGCAGCGCTGGCTGGCATCCAGCAGGGAGAGAATGGCTTTGACGTAGGCGTCCTGACTGTCTTGATCGAAGGCTTCGGCAAAGGTAACCACCAGGGCCCCATCAAAAAACACCAGGCACTGCTCCGGTGACCGGCAGGCTTCAATGTATTCCACCAGACGCCCCACCTCCATCTGGAAGCGGCGAATATTTACCCGGCGCTCCATGGGCTGGGCTGGATTCGGCCCCAGGTCTTTGGGCGTCATCAGGTCCAGGCGTACATCTTTTTGATAGTTGCGGTCTTTATTGTGGGGATTCTCGAACCAGCCAATCTGAATCAGCGCGATGGGGATGGACAGGTCTTTGCCCGGGGACAGCTGGGAGCCATCCACCGCGAAGGTGGTTACATCGGCCAGCACCTCCTGCACCCAGTGCGCACTTTCTTCTCGATTTGACCAGCGGGTTTTAACTGAGCCCGATTCTGCAAAAAAGAAAGGGACAATCCCTTTTTTCGCCTTTGACACCGCCTCTAAGGGACGGGCCCCCAGCGGGGAAGGGCGCTTGCCCAACAAGTCCACCTGTTTGTCATGGGGGAGAGCGGCAAAATCTAGCCAGGCCTGGTTATAGGCCGTGAGCAACTCGAACTTAGCGCGGTTGAAGGTGCTAAAAGCTTCTCGCTTCTGGTCGAGTAACCGTTTGATGTGAAAAGCACTCACTGGCATACCCCGCTCACCACCACTTAGAACAAACGTATTGACGAGGCAATTCTAGCGGTTTTGTTTGTTCTTGTCATGGCGGCAGGACAGGACAGACTGCATTGCCCTGCCTAAAATGGAAAAACCCGAGGAGCCACCAGTACGGTAATGATCCAAAACGACACGTTAAAGGGAATACCCACTCGTAAAAAGTCACTGAATCGGTAGCCGCCCGGGCCGTACACCATCAGGTTAGTCTGGTAGCCAATGGGAGTGCTGAAGCTAGCAGAAGCCGCAATCATGATGGCGATGACAAAGGGCATAAAGCTTACCCCCAAACTCTGGGACATCGCCAAAGCCACAGGAAAGACCATGGCGGCAGCGGCGTTATTGGTAATGCATTCCGTCAACACGGTAGTCACGCCGTAAACCAGGGCCAGAGCGATCCAGGGATTGTCCCCCGCCCAACCCACCACCGTATTCGCCATTAGCCCAGCAGCACCGGTAACCTGTAGGGCCTGGCCAATGCCCAGAGCGGCCCCAATCACCAGCAGCACCGACCAGTTGATGTTTTTGAAGGCCCGAAAGGGGGAGCAACAGCCCAGGGCAAGCATGAAGAGAGCAGCCAGGGACGCGGCTTTGAGCATATCTATCCCGCCCACGGCGGCAAGCAGCACCATGCCCAACAGAATGGCAATGGCTAAGGGGGCTTTTTCATGGCGTAAAGGCTCGGAATCGGGAATGTCGGTCACCAGGTAAAAATCCCGGGAGACCCGGCGTTCCTCTAAAAAGGAGGGATGCGCCTCCAGTAGCAAGGTATCCCCGGGCCGCAGGCGAATATCTCCCAGCTTACCCTGGAGTCGTTCGCCATTGCGCCCTACCGCCAGAACTACCGCCCGATAGTGGTTGCGGAATTTGCCTTCGCGAATTGTTTTTCCCACCAGGGGGCAGGTGTTGGAAACAACCGCTTCAATCAGGGTGCGATCGCTGCGGGGAATATTCAGCTTGAACACCTGGTCCGTAGCGGGTTTCAGCCCTCGGATCTGGTGCAAATCGACGATGGAAGTGACCGCTCCGACAAATACCAGCTGGTCTTTTGGCTGCAACACTTCCCGGGGGCTAATGGCGGTCAGCAACTGCCAACCCCGCTGAATTTCCACCAGATACAGCCCCGGCAAATGCCGCAAACCGGCCTGTTCTACCGTCTTACCCACCAGGCTACTGCCCGCTTCGACAACCATTTCAACGGTGTATTGGCGGGGGTCATCGCCTTCGCTAATGGCCGGCTTTCGAGCGGGCAACAACCAGCGATGGGCGGTCAGAAGCAGCAAGCTGCCTACGAATACACAGGGCAGACCCACCCACGCCACATCAAACATTTTCAAACTGGGTAAGTCGGTGTTGGCAATAACTAAACCGTTGACCACCAGATTAGTGCTGGTACCAATCAGGGTACACATCCCCCCCATAATGGCAGCGTAGCTGAGGGGTATCATCAGCTTCGAGGGGCTGATGCGCAGTTTGCGGCACCAATCACTGACCACCGGAATGAACATTGCAACCACCGGGGTGTTGTTCAAAAAGGCGCTCAAGCCCATCACCGGAAACACCAGCCTGACCAAAGCCGCCGTTTGCCCTTTCGGCAGGCCCAATAGGGCTTGGGAAATTAAATCCAGACCCCCGGTTTGCTCCAGGCCCGTCACAACAATGTAAAGCACCCCAACGGTCACCATACCGGGGTTGCTAAATCCCGCCAGGGCCTCCTCGGTGGAGAGAATGCCAGTGATGTACAGCACCGCCAAACCTCCCAGGAAAACCATTTCAGCGGCCAGAGAAGTCAGGGCATTGAGTAAAAATGCCGCAAGAGTCACCGCCAGTGTGAGCCACCCCTGCCAACCAAGACCTAGGTTAAGGTAGGGAAGAGGCCGCTGTAATGACAGGGCAAGCCCCAGGAGACCCATCGCGCTTACCCCAATCAATCCCAACAAACCCAGCCGGTTACTATATAACCGCTGTATCAGAAGCATCAGGGCCTGACCCTTCGACCCAACCAAACCATATTTCATTGGCAATTGTATTTGAAAGTTGTTCCCATCATATCGGAGACGTTTTTCAATTCATTTAAGTTTCACTTGAAACTCGTGTGAAGTTTTCCTGGGTTTCAGGGGAAAATAAACCAGTAGGACATCCCATAAAGCCAATGTCTAGGGGCGACAGCCGCGAAACCACTGTCGATTTAGTCTCCATGTTGATCGAAAGCAGTTTTTTGTTTCGGTCTATAAATCGTGACGAAATTCTCCAGTGTCTGGCTCCAGAGCAACTGGTCCACGAAAAGCTGTATTCCAACCGCCCAATTTACACCGCGTTTCGTCCAGATTCCTGGCTCGATTCTCTCTACGTGATCATTGAGGGAGGGCCAGTGATTATGCGCAGCACCCCGCTGGATCGGGTCATCGCCATTCACTACCCAGCCGGGTGCTTTGGGGTGCGCAGTTTGCCCGTTGGCTTTGGGGCTATGGCTCACGGCTTTCCCAGCCTGGTCGAAGCCTACAAAACAACCGATGTCGTGAAGGTCCCCCTAGATGCGGTTAAAGCCCTCTACGAAAGGCACGCGACCTTCCGTGAGCGGTACGAGTTGTTATTTGAGCTACGGGAAAAGTTTCAGTACCACCTGCTCAACTGCAGCACCTATCCTCCCCAGGCTGTGGCGGCTTTACTGCGGGCCCTGATTTACCAGGAGCGCAGTCTGGGTAGTCAACCCCAGGTAGAGGCCAGTGATTACCATTTAGACCTCCCCGTTGATCTGATCGCCCGCGCCTGTCAGCTCAACCACCGCACCGTGGAGCAGGTCCTAAAAGGGATGACAAAAGCTGGTTTTTTATGCCAGATCAAGGGCACAGACCACGGGGTCGATGAAATTTGCATTACCGACGCCGAAGGCTTGAAAGAAGTGTATGGGGCGACTCGGGACAAGGTGCCCTGGTGGCCATTGAAGTAGGAGATGGCACCCGGCACCTAAGACCCAAATCCCAGCCCCCACACCCTCACATTCCCCCTTAATCCCCCTATCCATCCGCCATCCCAGGACGCTGATGATGCCTCGGGGCATTAGCCTCCAATTGGGCGGCCAGAGAGAAGAGGGTACCCTCATCCGCAGGGCGACCGACCAGTTGCACGCCAAGGGGTAGGCCGTTGGGGCCAAAGCCGGTGGGGATGGCCATGGCTGGTTGACCGCTGGCATTAAAGGGAGGGCAGGGAGCAACCCAGTCAATCACGTTTTTAAGAATTTGGGGCGATCGCAACTTCTTCCATTCCCCAACTTTTATGGCCGGATGCATGTAAACCGGCAGTACCAGAACATCGTAAGGGTAGCAAAATTCCACGATGCGGCGGGCCACCCGCTGCAGTCGAGAGACCGCCCGCAGGTAGGCTCCGCTGTTGATGCGCCAGGCCTGCCAGTAAAGCCAGCGGTTCATTTTTTCCAGCACAATCCAGGGCACACCGACCTCGGCCATCACGCATTCCCACACCACGGTAAACGGTTCGATCAGATCAGTTAAATCAGGAAATTCCACCTCTTCGGCATGGTGGCCCATTGCTTCCAGCCTTTGCACCGTTTCATAAACCGCCTGACGACAGGTGGAGTCTGCTTCTCCAATCGGTTCCAGGCGAGTGGCGTAGCCAATGCGTAAAGGCTTGGGAAACTTTTGAGCACTGTTTAGGAAAGGCTGTGGCGGATCGGGAAGCCAGTAGGGATCGCCAATTTCATAGCCGCTCAGCAGATCCAATAAAACAGCCGTATCGGCAACGGTGCGTCCTAGAGGTCCATTAATGGCCAGACCATTGAGCCGCTCCCCTACCGGAGCAAAGCTGATGCGCCCCCGGGCCGCCTTCAGACCGACCAGACCACAACAGAAGGCCGGTCCCCTCAGGGAGCCGCCGCCGTCGGAGCCCTGGGAGATGGAACAGAGCCCCGCCGCCAGAGCCGCTGCCCCACCCCCGCTGGAACCCCCAGGCGTATAATCCAGATTCCACGGGTTGCGAGCAGGGGGAAACCCGGGCGGTTCGGTATAGGGTAAAGCACCCAGTTGAGAAGTGGCCGTTTTGCCGAGGATGATCAGTCCCCCCTGGCGGAGCTTTTGCACCATCAGGTCGTCGTGGTCAGCGATGCGATCGCAGGCGGCCTTAATCCCGTAGGCGCAGGCCACCCCCTCCACCGGGTTCAGATCCTTCACCGACACCGACACCCCAAATAAGGGAGGCAAATCCTCAGGATTCTCTGCCAGATACTCCGTCTTCGCTCTGGCATCGGCTAAGGCCTGGTCTGCCATCACTGTCACGTAAGCCCCCAGTTGGGGGTTCAATCGCTGGATCCGCTCCAAATAAACCTCCGTCAGCTCTAGGGGGGAAATTTCCTTATTGCGAATTAGCTTTGCCTGTTCTAGGGCAGGCATAAAGGCAAGGTCAACAGGGTTCATAGTGACGATCAGAGAGGGGGGCTGGACTCAGAAAACTATAGCAAGGGAGGAGGGAGGAGAGGGGATGGGATGGGGAGATGGGTTTACGGTATAAGGTGCAGGGGAGACCGTGAACCATACACCGGCAACCCAAACCCCTCATCCACCCTCCCACTCACCCACTCTCCTACCATGCTCTACCCCTTCCCATCCGGCTTCCAATGGGGCGTTGCGACGTCTTCCTACCAGATTGAGGGGGCGGCTGACAGCCGAGGGCTCAGCATTTGGGATACCTTCAGCCAAACTCCCGGACGGGTGCTGAATGGGGATACGGGGGTGACTGCCTGTGATCATGTCCACCGCTTTCGGGATGATATTGCCCTGATGGCGGAACTCGGGGTGCGCCACTACCGCTTCAGTATTTCCTGGCCTCGGATCATTCCGGAGGGGCGAGGGACCGTGAATCAGGAAGGTCTGGCGTTCTACGATGAGTTAGTGGATACCCTGCTGAGCTACGACATTACCCCCCACGCCACTCTGTTCCACTGGGATAGTCCCCAAGCATTGGAAACGGAGTATGGATCCTGGCGGAGTCGGCAGATGGCGAAGGATTTTGCAGATTATGTGACAGTAGTGGTCAGGCATTTCGGTGATCGGATTTCCCACTGGATCACCCTGAACGAAATTTTTTGCTTTACCCATCTGGGGTACGGGGTCAATCAGGTACCTGAAATGGCTCCTGGTACGGTAGTTCAGACGGCAAAGGAAGTGTGGCAAACGTCCCACCATGCGCTATTAGCCCACGGTCTCGGTTGTCAGGCCATTCGTGCCCATACCCCTCGGCCCTGTTCGGTGGCGCTGGTGGATAACTTCCTGGCTTCAGTGCCCATTGCGGATACTCCAGAGCATGTCGCAGCAGCCCAAAAGGCCTTCCACACCCTTGGAACTAACGGCGGCATTATCTTTCCAGCCCTCACAGGAGAATACAGTCCCCTGATGCTGGAGCAGTTGGGGGAGAATGCTCCTGATATAGAAACAGGGGACCTGGAAGTCATCCACCAACCTTTAGATGCTCTAGGCTTCAACGTTTATACCGGTGCTTACGTGCGGGCATCGGATAATTCCAAAGGATACGACGTTCTGCCCTTTCCCCGGGGCTATCCTCGTTTGCATATGCCCTGGTTGCATGTGGTGCCCGACAGCCTGTATTGGGGGGTGCGCCATGTTAGCGACACGCTGAAACGTCATGAACTCAACGTGTTTATCAGCGAAAATGGCTGTGCTGCCCAAGATGAACTGACTGACCAGGGAGAAATCATCGATCTCGACCGAATTCACTACCTCAAGCAGTACCTGCAAGCTGCCCACCGCGCCATCCATGAAGGGTACCCCCTGATCGGCTACTTCCTCTGGAGCTTTCTGGATAATTTCGAGTGGGCCTATGGGTACGACCGTCGCTTCGGCATCACCTATGTAGATTATGAGACTCAGCAGCGCATTCCCAAGGCCAGCTTTCACTGGTACAGCACCTGCGTTCAAGAAAATCGGGTTGTTTGAGGATCCTTCTCAGACCGAATCCTATTTGCTTACCCAAGATTTGTAGGGGCAAAGAGTCCTTTGCCCTTAGGGGATACCGATTTTAATTCGGGGTTTTTGAATCCGGATTCGGCATCAGGCAAAGGTACAGTTCTGTTTCAGGGCCACTTTCAATAAGCCCTTGTATTCCCGTTCTGAGATGACATAGGCCCCAAATCGGGCCAGGTGAGGGTTCATCATCTGGGCATCGAACAAAACAAAATGGCGCTGCCGCAGATGCTCTACCAGCTTGACCATGGCTACCTTAGATCCCTCCGAAATCCGGAAGAACATGGATTCTCCGATGAAGGCTCCACCAATCACCAGTCCCAAAATTCCTCCGGCCAGTTCATCCCCCTTCCAGGTTTCAAAGCTGTAGGCAAATCCGGCCCGGTTCAGTTCCTGGTACATGTCTTTAAGTTCATCCGAAATCCAGGTGGTTTCTCGGTCGGCACAACCGGCGACCACTTCCCCAAAAGCTTCGTTAATGGCCACCCGAAAGCGATTCTGGTTCAATACCCGCTGTAGTGACTTAGGGTAGCGAAACCGCTGATCCAGGGGGATTAAGGTGCGTTGGCGGCTGGAATACCATCCCAGGTTACTGCCATCCTCATCGGCCATCAGAAAATACCCCTGGGAATACCCACGGATAATGGCGTCGATGTCGTACTTAAAGGCGTTCACAAATGTCATCAGGGGGTGAATAGGGGAGAGTTGCCACCCAGGCTCTTGAACAATGCTACTCCCCATTGGGGGAACCGAGTTATGGCGACGGACTCCTGATGTTTCAGTCCATTTGGTACATTAACTGAAAAGCAATTCAGTCTCACGAGGGCGCTCTCCCTCACCGCCGTTTCCCCCCTTAGACCCATGGCCGAACCTCTCGAACCCATTCAACTGCCTCCCGCCAGCGATGCTCAACAGGAAGGTCAATGGCTGCGCCAGGCCCTGTTGAAATGGCTGAATGCCGAATATCTCCCCGAACCTGCCAACCAGGATATTGCCAGGCAGGCGTCTCAGGTCTTTGTGCGCCAGCGCATGGAGGGCGAGAACGATGTGGGTTCCCTGGTGATGGCCATTCTCACCGAAATGCAAAGCTTCGATTTTTCTGAAAGTTTCTACGGCGAATTTACCGTGGCTAACGCCGTCAGTGACCTCTTGCTGGACAGCCTGGGCATCGATCGCTGCTGCGGCAGGTCTACCACCCTGGACCAGTCCGAAACTGTAGATACAAAAGAGGCGTGAGCTGAGCCCGCGCCTCCTTCAATGTTACAGCCAGGGAAACATGGCCCTGAACATCTGATCAATCCTCAAGCGGGATAAACGAAACGGAACAATCTTTTCCGTTGATGTCCGTTGATGCCCTCAGGGGTAGGGAAACCCACCCCCCATTTGCTTCAGGAAGCTTACCAGCTCGACTTCACCACACCGGGTAACAAACCCTGGTGGGCCATTTCCCGCAGCTTGTTGCGGCATAGACCGAAGTCCCGGTAGTAACCCCGGGGGCGACCGGTCATCCAGCAGCGGTTGTGGAGACGGCTGGGGGCGCTGTTGCGGGGCAACTGCTGAATTTTGCGATGAATTTGCACCTTCTCTTGCTGGGTTTGAGCATTGTCAAACTCTTCCATCAGTGCTCCCCGCTTGGCAGCGTACTGAGCAACCATTTTTTCCCGCTTGCGCTCCCGCGCAATCATGCTTTTCTTAGCCATGCAATTCCCTAGCTGTTAAATCTTCCGGATATAAACACAGTTATTTAGTATAACGGATGAATTTCGCCTTTGTAACCCCGGGTCAATTCCAGAGCCTTTGATACTGTTACCAGGAGACATAAAACCTGATAATTTTTCGCCTATCTCGATTGATGCTGGGGAGGAGATGGCGGTGCCAACTACAGAGTTGCTTACAGGCAGCAGTCACAGAAGTTTACAGGCATCCTATGGTTCACTATAAGGCAGTAAACCACCACTGAACCATGACGCAAGCGGGGCTTCTGAAGAATTACATTAACGGCGAATGGGTTGCCTCCAGGGCCGGAGATCGCTTACCGGTGGATAACCCAGCAACGGGAGAATTGCTGGGGCATGTCCCGGTTTCTCCTAAGGATGAGGTTGACCAGGCGGCCCAGGTAGCGGCGAAAGCGTTTGAGGAATGGCGACGGGTGCCGCCACCCCAGCGGGTGCAGTACCTGTTCAAGCTTAAGGACCTCCTGGAAACCCATCTGGATGAACTGGCGGCGACCATCACCCAGGAATGCGGCAAGACCCTAGCGGAATCTAAAGGAGAATTGCGGCGAGCCATTGAGAATGTGGAAGTAGCCTGCGGCATTCCCATGATGATGCAGGGCACGGTACTGGAGGACATTGCCCGCGGTATTGATGAGTTTATGATTCGTCAGCCGCTGGGGGTGGCGGCAGCGATCTCACCCTTCAACTTTCCGGCCATGATTACCTTCTGGTTCATGCCCTACGCCCTGGCCTGCGGCAACACCTACATCGTCAAGCCCTCCGAAAAAGTGCCTCTGACCATGGAGCGCGTCTTCGAGCTGCTGGATCAGACGGGGTTCCCCCCAGGGGTAGTGAACCTGGTGAATGGTGCCAAAGAGACAGTGGACGCGATTCTGGAGCATCCCACCATTCGGGCCATCAGCTTTGTGGGCTCTTCCCCCGTCGCCCGCTATATCTATGCCCAAGCCTCGGCCCACGGCAAGCGGGTGCAGTGCCAGGGCGGGGCGAAGAATCCCGTCATCGTGCTGCCCGATGCGGATCCGGAAATGACCACTCGGATTATCGCAGATAGCGCCTTTGGCTGTGCTGGGCAGCGATGTCTAGCGGCATCTCTGGCGGTCATGGTGGGGGCAGCGGGAGACTGGTTTACGGATGCGATCACAGATGCCGCAGCCACCCGAAAGGTCGGCAATGGGCTCAGTCCCGAAGTGCAGATGGGGCCAGTCATTACTTCCCAGAGCCAGCAGCGCATTGAAGGCCTGATCCAGACTGGCGTAGAGGAAGGGGCAACGGTTCTGGTGGATGGTCGCCATGGCAGAAGTGCGGATCTGGACGCCGGGAACTTTGTCAAACCCACTATCCTGGCAACCGTGCCACCGACGGGCGAAATCGCCCACACCGAGATTTTTGGTCCCGTCCTGGGCCTCATGCAGGTGAATACCATTGACGACGCCATTCAGCGGATCAACGCCAGCCCCTGGGGCAACATGGCTTGTCTCTTCACCAGCAGTGGTGCCGCCGCCCGCAAGTTCCGCTACGAAGCCACTGCCGGTAACATTGGCATCAACATCGGTGTCGCTGCTCCCATGGCCTTCTTCCCCTTCAGCGGTTGGAAAGACAGCTTCTTCGGGGACCTGCATGGGCAGGGGGCCCATGCGGTGGAATTCTTTACTCAAACCAAAGTAGTCGTGGAACGTTGGCCCAAAGAATGGAGCCGGCAGTTTTAGCCCTCGGCTTCTGGCCACTCTTCCTGCGCTTCTTCCTTGGTATTGGTACGCCGCTCAGGGGTTTGGCGCTCGAACTTCATGTGAATGGAGCGGCTCTGTTCTCCATCGGCGGCGACGCCCATGATGGGATATTCAATCTGCCCATCGGGAAATGGAGTCTGGAACCGAAATGTTCCATCAGGGGTGAGTTGAATGGGGTTGCCACCCACGGTTACCGAAGCGTCGGGTTCTGTCGCACCGTAGACGATGAGTTCGGCGTCAGCAATCAGCCAGAACTGACGGGGGCGAATGGGTGGGGCCGAAGCCGAGAAGCCTACCCCCGACATCGTCAGGCCCGACACATTGAGACCAGACATATTTAACCCCGGGAATACAGGCGCACCGGGGGCCAGGCCCATCCCTACCCCGGATGGGAAGACATCGGAACTAATCGACTGTTGGGGCACCATTGATCCGGGCACATGCTGCATAGACCCGAAAATTGATCCAGAAACTCTCTGCAGCTCAGAGGCCTGAGATAAGGCGAACATTTGGTCGTGTAAAGTCACTTCCTCAGGGGTGGCAACCCGCGGGTCAACCAGAGTCATCAGTGTTTTGCCCTGGAGGTTTTCTTCCCAACCGACGGTGGCAAAGTGCTCCTCGGTCCAGTCGGAAGGATACACCGGAGGAATTCGCACGGTATTAGAGGTGGCTAGCACTAACCAACGTCCATCGCTTGCCAGATAGCCAATTTCGACCCGATAGTCGCGATCGCTGACGGGAATTTGCAGATACCACTGCCGCGCCATTTCTTCACAGTCGAACTGCTGCATGCCGTGGGGCGACTGGTGGGCCAAGTCTACGTCGGTGACGTCGTAAAGTCTAAGCGCCAGTCGCTCGCCCCCCTGGTTCCGCAGATTTTCTTTGTGAGTATGGGGGGTGTCCCAGTAGGCATAGGCCCATTGGGGATCCCGGGGCATCAGCACGATGCGGCTTTCGCCATAGCCATCGGGCAGGGGGGGCAGGCCATCGTCCAGATTGGACAGATCAATGTCGCCATCGGCGGGACGGCCAACAACGTTATACTTGCTGGCTTCAATGGCGGACTGGTCTTCGGTGCTGGCCAGGGACGCAGCAGCCCCAGCGGCTAAGCCAGCGGCACCGGCAGCGGCAGCGGCAGAAATGGCACTGCCTGCCATGGGAGTTGGGGCGGCATCTGGCACCGTTGGAGTATCGTTAGTGGTGGGCGGCTTGACCCCGGCATGATTAGATTGGCTAACGGCAGCATCCTGTTCCGCAATGGGAGGCGCTTCTGCCTGGGGAGTTGCGCCGTTAACGGCCATAGGAGACACCGAGGGGGGCGAAACATCATCAATCGAAGCGGGGGACGCTTCTGCCTCAGGAACAAAAGGCGGCGTAGGTGAGGACACCTCTTTCGAAACAGTGGGCTCTGCCTCGGGAATAGAAGGCG
>CAZPYG010000049.1:0-32720 GCA_964590465.1 uncultured bacterium
GGTAGGGGGGCAGGAAAGGCAAAGGTTACGATCTCGGATCTGGAATCCAGCGGCTGCTACCAGACGCAGGTTGCGTTCGGCCTGGTGCAAGTCGTCGGGGATGTCGGCAATTCGATGGGTGAGAGATTCTCCCGTTTCTTTAGAAGCACCCAGCCGTAGGGGAATCTCCGCCATCTGGCAAATAAAGGCGGGCGGATGAGGGCTTTGCTTAAAGCTGGTGAGGATGATCGCCCCATCAAATTTGCGAGACTTGAGGGTTTCGATCAGCTTCCACTCCTGTTCTACATTACCTGGAGGCTGACCCAGCGCCTGCCAGAGGGTGCGCCAGGGAATCACTTCATCCACCCAGGGCAGCAGGGGGTGAGCCAGTGTCCCGGCAGGGCTGGCCATCAGGGTCAGGCGAAGGTCGGGGTTGGTTTCTTTGATAGCTCGCAGGGCCGGGGAGGTCATGATCACGTCGCCGATGTTGTCGAGACGTAGGACGAGGAGGTTTTGGAGAGTGGGTAGGTTGGCGGGTGGATGGGTGGATGGGTAGGGTGAGTGAGTGGGTCTTGCACCTTGCACCTTATACCCTTCACCCCTCTCTCCTCTTCCTTCTCCCCTCACTTTCCTAAGGATCCCTTCTACCGCAGCCGCCACTCTCTCAGGGGCCACTAGATTCACACAGGTATCCCAAGCAAAGGGACACCTGCCGCTATACCAGCAGGTTTGCTCGGTGAAGTTGGCGATATTGCGTTCTGAGCAGGGGGGGTAGCCCTGCAGGTTGATGTGAGGTTCTGGCTGTCCGTAGCGTCCCTGCCAGGAGGGGCCAAAGAGGGTAACGGTGGGGGTACCGACGGCGGCGGCGATCCGGGCGGGGCCAGTGTCGGCGGCGATGACGCAGTCGAGGTGGGCGAAGAGGGCGGCCAGTTCTCGCAGGGAGCCCCTGGGCCAGAGGATAGTGCCTTCTAGCTGATCCACAATGGATTGAACCTGCTGACGATTGCAGCCTTCTGGAATGATCAGGGTTGCTCTGTAACGCTGCTGGAGTAGTTTCCCCAGGGCCACAAAATGGTCGGGAGACCACTGTTTTATCGCCATTCCAGCATCTGGGTATAAACCGACCCGAGAGTACCCTACTGTACCCAGTCGGGTCTGGGCCTGGTGGCGTTCTTCGTCGGTCAGGTACAGACGGGGTTGACGGTGTGCTTCAGCGGCTGCGGGCGTGATCAGGGACTCAGCTTGGAGGATTTGCAGCATCCGATCACTCACTAACTGGTCCGGCGGCGGACTGCGCCACAAATTCGTTACCGTTCGCTCTGCACCACTTCGCTTCACCAGGTTGGCAATATCGTCATAGCTAGTATCTGTCACCACCAGGTCGTAGGGGTCCTGCAGCGCATTTTCCACGGCCTGTCGGGCTTGACCCTTCTCAGCCACCAGTACTCGATGCACCAGGGGATGGTCCTGCAGCAAAACATCCCCAGGCGCAAAGGTCAGTACCGTCCTCCGCGCCTGGGGGTGCGATGCCGCTAACGCCTGAATTGCAGGCAGGGCAATCAAGACATCCCCCAAACCACCCAGAAGTTCGATGAATAGAATCTTTTTCATAAGAATCAGGCCAGAGAGTCGGAGAAGAAGGCAGTGCACCCAGCACCTGATACCCGGCACCCATCTCCTTAACCTTCCCGGCTTACCAACTTACAAAATCGGCTTTCTTCCCCGCTTTTCAACTCTTCCTGATAAAGCAGTGCCAGGTCGTTTTCTTCGAACTTTTTGAAGAAAGAATCCCAGTCAATTCGCTCTAGGGAATCTTCGCCGCTGTAGCCAGGAAAATCGATGCGGAGCAGGCCAGGTTCGCCATCGTCCTTAGTGCTTTTGACAGTGGCCGGGAAACCGCCCCGAGACTCAACCCACTGCTTAATAGTGTTATGATCAGTAGTCGTTTTGCTGTTTGTACTAGCCATAAAAAATACGGGTATTCACAAAAAAGTTTTGAGCCCTAAACTGCTGATTAGCGAATTCAAAACTCAAAACGGTAGTCTCTAACTTCTTTCTTTTAGAATATGGGATAAATTGTTAAGCTACATCTTTCCAAAGAGAGGATGTTTAAGCTTTTTCAGCGGCGATATTGCAAGGGTCCTTTCTCTCTGGTTCACAACGCTGGCTCATTTCCAACGCACAATGCCCGCGGGTGGAGCAAACCGCTGGCCCTGAGGCTAAATGGGAATCAAGTTAGGGGCGTTGTAGGTGCGATCGCGAATCGTAGTCGGCAGCTCCTGGTGGTAAGCCCCCGAGGGCAGCACCCCACAGCCGCCGTACTGTTTCATCACCCGCTGCTGAGCCAGCACATCTTCCCCACAACTGTTGGGGGGTAAGTCCTGCCAGAACTCGAAGCCGCCCACATCCAGCAACTTCGCCCGGTCGAACAGGACACAGCCCGCAATCCAGGCGACTCGATAGGTGCGGGGATGATCAACGGAAAAGCCAAATTGCTCTTGCAGGTGGTAAGGATTTGCCGCATTGTGCAACCGCCACCGTTCCCATTCGGGAGTCCCTTTCTGGATGGTTTCGGGCTGTACCCGTCCCTGCCAGGGGTTAAACATGCGGTGCTCCTCAGGCCGAATGTCGTTGATGTAGCTGAGGCCAATCAGAGGATTACCCACAAAGCCGCACTCTTCCTGTTGGATGGTGTTTAGCAGCAGCTCCAGCACCCAGGGTTCCATCAGTACGTCGTCATCCAGGAACAGGATATAGGGCGCACTGGCCTGCTCCAGCAAAAACTGCCGCTGTTCAGCAATGCCCTGGCGGGGCAGATGCTTGAGAATTTGCGGTGAGTTGCCATGGCCTTTCAATACCCGCAGCACCGCCTGAATTCCACCCAGAGCAATCATGTTTTGGTCTTCGGTCTGGTCAGAAACCGTGACTCGAAAATCTTGAAACGTTTGGGCGCACAGGCTGGTCAGGGTAATGGACAGGGCATCGGGGCGGTTGTAGGTGGGGATGAGAACGTCGAGGGTGGGCATGGGGATAGGTGGGCGAGTGGGAGGGTGGATGGGTGGATTAGGGTGCAGGGTGCAGGGCAGTGAGGTAGGTGGGGTGGGTGAGGGGGGAAAGCCGTAGCGTGGGTTAGGCCTTCGGCGAATCAGGCGATTCAAAGGCTATTCAGGCTCTGGCCGTAACCCACAGAAGAGCAATTCGCTGCAATCAGTCAACGTAGGATGGGCAAAGGGCTATGCCCGTGCCCACCATTGGCAAAACCACGATTATCAAGATTTTTGAATGATGGGCACACTTCGCTTTATCCATCCTACAAATCGGTAGAAATCCTCTATTTCAGGGTCTTCACCTGCTTATTTTCCAGCCCTTCGCGGGTGTGGCGCAGGTCAGACAACTGCCCGGTGGGTTCCTGCTTCAGATCATCGGGCACCTGACTACCGACGGGCCCTTTTGCCACGGTTACGCCACCGTCAGCCAGCCACAGGGAGCCGGTGACATAGCTGGCTTCGTCCGAAGCAATAAAGGCATAGACATTGGCCATTTCTTCTGCGGTACCCCGACGCCCCATGGCGGCCGCTTGAATCAACGTCTTCTCCATGTGCTGATCCATCGCGCCGGTTTCTTTGTGGGTCCAGGCGGTGTCGATGGCACCGGGGCAGACGCAGTTGGCGCGAACCCCATGCTTGGCCTGCTCCACAGCGACCCCTTTCATGAAGGAATGCATCCAGCCTTTAGTGCCGCCGTAGGTGGTGTTGTTGGCCAGGCCGTTGAAACCAGCTTCGGAACCGGCAGAGACGATGTTGCCCCGGCTTTGTTGCAGATGGGGTAGGGCGTACTTGGTCATCAAAAAAGCAGAGCGAATGTTCATCTGAATGGTGCGGTCAAACAGCTCTACAGGATAATCCTGGGTTTCTGCCGTGACCAGAAATACACCCGCATTGTTGACCAGAATATCTAGCTTGCCAAAGGCGTCGATGGCCGCCTGAACGCAGGCCTCCGCTTCTTCCTGCTGAGACACATCGCCTTTGTAGGCTATGGCGTCACTGCCGTGCTGCTGAATGGCCTTTGCCACATCCTCAATGGGGTCATCGGGGAGACCGTTGATCAGAACTTTTGCCCCTTCCTTGGCAAACTTATGGGCAATGGCTTCACCGATGCCGGTAGCAGCTCCGGTAATCAGGGCGACTTTGCCGTCTAAACGACCTCTCATAGGGAAATCCTCAAGCACTGTAGGGCACTTCTTCAGGATTCTGGTTAGATGGGGGGTTGCCCTCTGTTAGATGTGAGATTTGTCGAAAGAAAGCCCTCTATCCTTTGTCAGATGGTAATTACACCTACTGACTATCTTGCTGCTTGGATCAGCTAAAGCGATTCTTCAAAGTCCCATCTGGTTCAAGTGGCGGACCGGGACGCCGATATCTTTGAGCTGTTTGCACCTCCTCGGGCGCTCAACAGTCACCGCTTGATTCGGGTGAAGACGAATCGCCGAATTCAGCAGGAGTGGGGCAAACTGTTTACCGCCTTAGCTCAAGCCCCCGTGATGGGAGAACTCACGGTTGAGGTCAAGCGGACTCCTGACCGACCGGCCCGTCTCGCTCAAGTGCAACTGCGGACATTGCAAGTCACCCTGGAGGTGCCCGAGCATCTGGCCCGGCAACGCCCTGACCTCCAACCGATGACCCTCAACGCCCTGTGGGTAGAGGAAATTGGCACCCCCCGTGATGGCGGCAAACCGATTTGCTGGAAACTGCTGACAACCTTGCCCCTGGAGACCTATGCCCAAGCCTGTCAATATGTTCGTTGGTATAGCTATCGGTGGTTAATTGTAGGCGCAGCCTTCCCAAAGGGTACGGTTTCACTTCACCCTCAAAAGTGGGTGTCAGGTCGAAGCGTTGCAATTGCAACACCGGGACCGACTGCTGAAGACTTTAGTCACCTACAGTATTGTGGCCTGGCGACTGATGACCATGACCTATCTCGCTCGTCTGACCCCTGATGTCTCGTGCGAAGTGATTTTGCAACCGGAGGAATGGCGCCTGTTACGCCGTCGATTTGCTCCCAAAAGCCGAAAGATATCAAATTGCGAGTCAAAGCTCTAGAATATCTCTACTCCAAACCACTATTGAAGAAGGCATAGAAAAAGCAATTTTCTCTGATGATGAAAAACAAGAACTCAGAGGGTTATTTCAGTTCGTAAAAGCCAATGAGCCTTTGCCCAGGCAAGAAGACTTGGAAAAGCTAACATTCATAGATGCCATGGTTCAAGCTTCTGAAATATCCATACCTTTGAAACAGCTCTACTCCATTGCTAGTGCTCAAACGCGTGCCTATACAGTGGATTTTATTGTCCTAAACCTTATCCAAGAGAATAGTTTTATCGCAGATAGGCGAGAGCAGTATTTAGATGTTTACAACCAAGCCAGGCTAGGACAAAAAGTAAGAGATGAGTACACCTTGGGTGCTCTAGATTCATTAGTCTACTTATCTGACATTTCTCTCGAATGCAAAGCAATTTACAAGTTATCTCGAGATAAATTCTACAACCAAGACGAAGCCGTCATTGAAGCTAGCTTACAAGAATACTTCAGCCAAGGGAAGCAAACCGTTAAATTGGCTTCTGGATTTATCCCGAACTTGACTAGCGTTTTTGGTGCTGCGGGTGTTTCTGCTGGAACAGGCACGGCGATTAGCTCTTTAAGTGGAACTGCGGCAACCAATGCAACCCTAGCAACTCTCGGTGGCGGCTCTGTCGCGGATGGTGGTTTAGGAATGTTAGGCGGTCTGGCAGTTGCAATAGCTCCCAATATACCTGAAGACAAACTTTCAAACGCATTCTATAATTACGCAAGCGTTACCTCTGATGAAATAATCTTTGCAATTGTAGATACTACTATTTTCAATAATGCTGAAGAGGGAATAACTTTTACTAACAAGGGGATGTGGTGGAAAAAACTGTCTAAACCCGAGTATCTTTCTTACAGTGACTCAAATGACTTAATCAAGATAATGGATTTACCAAGTGTCTATTCAGAAGAAGAAACTGAAAGTATCCGAAAACTTGCTCTAGCACTTGGTAAAGATGTCGCCCTAACAGAAATTAAGGCGCTCTAACAGTTTCTCAATGGCTAGTACACTGAGTACAAAGTACTGAAACATGAATTAGGGCATGAAGCGGTCTCCTGAGTTATCCGGATTGTAGACCACTTACACAAAATTCTGGACAGTCTCGTCCTTTAATGACAGTATTCTATCCCGACGACACCAAAGTGGCACTGACGACAGCAATCTGTCAACCATGACAAATAATCAGTTACTGTACAGCTTGATGGACGTAACTGGACTCGAACCAGTGACCCCCACGATGTCAATGTATCTAGCAAAATCCAGGAAGCCTTTCTGGGTAATGGGTTTACGCGCTTACTTACTTTTTTGATACCCAAACGATACCCGTTTACAGAACTTTATGCTTCTTGCGCAACCTCCCTATAGGCACGAGTTCCAGCAGAGGCAAGTGTGAGCGAATCTTCTGAAATATTGAAAGGTACAGACTGAACCGTGGTGGGTGTCTGGAGAGTTCTATACTTTGGAATGGCAATAGATCAGCGTAAAGCTAAGTACGCCTGGTTTAAGGCTGGCAGCTTCAAAGTTTTAGGACCTCTCAGCTATGGGTGCTCACAAGAGTTCGGCTATTCCCAAGGCGGCAGCAACTCGGAAACCCCTGCCGGGAAGAGTTGGGGGGCGACTGTCGGCACCACAGACGGAGATAAATCCCATGCTGCGCCTGCAGCAGCAGGCGGGTAATCGAGCGGTGGGGCAAATCATTCAGCCAAAGCTGGTGGTAGGGGAGCCAGATGACCCGCATGAGCGAGAGGCTGACCGGGTTGCAGCGCTGGTGGTACAGCGGATGAGTGCCCCGGCAGGTGCCGAACCGCCCCCTGAGCGTGGAGATAACGGCAACAACCAACGCAGAGCACAGGTCAAACCGATTAATGTGTTGGCGAAGCCCTCTGTAGGCGAGTTGCGGATGAAGTCGGGAACTACCCAGGGGCCACAACCGGCGGCGGCCAAGGTGGAGGCATCGATTGCCACTGCGCGGGGAGGGGGGCAACCGCTGGATGAGAGTCTGCAGCGCAGCATGGGCGAGGCAATGGGGGCGGACTTTAAGGATGTGCGGGTGCATACGGATGGGCGGGCGGATACACTGAATCGCTCATTGAATGCGCGAGCATTTGCGACGGGGAAGGATTTATTTTTTAAGCGGGGGGAATATCAAACCGGGAATCAGAGAGGCAAAGAATTAATTGCCCATGAGTTGGCGCATGTGGTGCAGCAAGAAAACCAAATAATTAGACGGAAAATTTCGATTCAAGGCATAGAGGTAAAGTCAGGCGATGACAAGGACGGCGAAAAAATACAAGAAATACTTAAAGAAATAATCAGCAATAGTGACCTAAAAGAAGATGATAAATTGGCTAAAATCGAAATATTTAGCGAACGTTTTAATGATTGGCTTGGCGACATAAAATCAAGAAAATATAAAGATCATACAGCAGCAGCAGAGTCAATAATAAATAATGAAGAATCATCGGATTTTCCAAGTCATGAAGAATCTGAAAAACCGTCAGAACCCTTAGAAAAGGAAATACAGCAAGCTAAGGAACTATCGTCATCTAAGGTTTCGTTGGATTTAGCTAGCAAAGAAAAGGTTGTATCCACAGGCAAATTAGCGGATGTACAGAGTAAGATTCAGCTAACGGCAGAGGAGAGGGCTAAAAAATTAGCAATACTGCTAAATCAAAGAAGCCCCAATTTTGAGAAGTGCGCTAAATTATTATCTATTGATTCTCTGTTGGGAGTTGAGCAAGAGATTAAAAGCAAATGGGCTTTTCTTATTGGAGATCTAAAAAGCTCTATAAAAAACAAATTTAATCCTTTTCAAGAAAAATATCTGCTTAGCCATTTTGAAGATCGCATTGGTATGCCGTCCTTCGAAGCAAAAGTTTTGCTGTCATGTGGACTGGTTAGTACTCCCGCAGTGAATAACGCAGAAGTGGTTCGTCTGATTGAAGAAGCAACGGATCAAGAAAAAAAGAGTTTGAAGACTTCTGGAAACTGGCCTGTCATCAAAAAGCAACTTAATTCAAAGGCGCGAATTTATATTTTCACGTTAATAGATGAGGTAGAAATAAACGCCAGAATAGAGAATAATAAAGAACTTGAAGGATTAAAGGACGAGCAAGCTGTAGCTTTAATTGAAATGCTTGGGGCTCGAAGTTTTTTCAAGGACAAAGGAAGAAATATTGCGCAAGCATCAGACCATATTCAGGCATGGGCTAAGCGTCAAACACCAGCCATACGTGATTATGTTTCTAACGAAGACAGTAAATTAAGTCGTTACTTAACAAAAAATCTTTCAGATCGTCGAGAATACATCCTCGGGTTGATTAGGATGGATGGTTACGGCGATGATGTTGATGAAAAAACTGATCTCTCATCTGTGCAAAATGCCCATGAGTTATATCTATATCTTGAGCGAAAAAGAAAAGAAGGTTCTAAGCATAGGTTGACCTCCTGGAAAACCCTGGCTGATAAAATTGATGCCTTAGACGAGACTGGTCGCCGTGAACTCTTGGAAAAACTAAAAGATAATTCTGAACAAGACAATCCAGAATTATATAGATTCTATCGACCTGATTTAGATCTAGGTTTTGCCCTTGATGAGTACCTAAGAGCTATTGGCATCACTGGAAAAGAGCTAGAACGTATAGTAGATGCACTGTGGACAGGTGGTTCGGCACAAAAAGGCAGTACGTTATGGCAAATAAAGCTATGGGTGGAAAGATCTAGGAAAGTCAAAAACGGTAAAGAACTGGTTGCACTACTTACTGAGTTAAAAGGTGCAGAGTATTCCCAATTAAGAATAAATGAATCTCTGAGAGAAAAGATTTATAAGGAACTTAATTTTCTAAGAGATGGCAGGAAATATAGTGACCAAGTCACTAAACTGCTTGGCATAAGTAATGTAGCTCGAGGAGCAGAACAAGATTCTCCTGGGGAATCTATAGTTGAAAACATAGCTGAGTTAAGACCAGAACATTGGGCTATTAAAATCATTTATGCAGCAAAGGAAGGAACAGGACCAAGAGGGTGGAGCCGTAACAAGATACTATCCCTGGTGACGCAGGTTTATTATGCCGCCAAACGGTTGCAAGCAATGGGCAAAGATAACTTACCTCCGGGGGTAAGTTGGATGAAACCTGTAGATTTCACCAAAGCTGTCCTTGAACGTGTTAATAAATCCAAAGACGGTAAAAATGCTATTAACGATAGTCGTCTTTCTGCTGCCAAGCAAGCATTAGAAGAATGTAGAGCGCCTACTCAGGATGAACGTATTGAAGGAGCTATTAAACGCACAGGGTGGGCAAACACAGAGCATACCATTCAGGCTATTGAAGACGCGAAAGGCATTGAACTGTTAGATGGGTGGACTAACATAAAAGATTTTAGAAAAATCAAGGAAAAGCTTGAGAAAGAATCTGATGAATCAAAAAAGAAAGACCTTCAGGCTCAAGTCAATAGCTTCGTCTTCTTTTTCACAATGGAGACGAAAGTTTACAATGACTTGAGGGCAAAGCTTACCTCGAATGGATTTGCAGAAGTCCAAGAGGCATTCTTTCAAAAAATAGCAGACGCAATAGAAAATGATGGAATCTTTAGAAGAGCTTTAGAAGTCGAAGGCATGTCAGTTGGTGCTCTCAATGCTGAAGTGCTTCGCAGCTTATCTGCCTTAGAAACAGAGCGGCGTGATGATTCGGCGATGATCACGCTGGATTGGTTTTCAGCCAAACCTGCTGAACGTCGCCAAGCTGCCCGTGGAACTTCCAGAGAATTGGCTAGTTCTTATCTAGCCATCAAATCTGGTTCATCGCAAGATGTAGATGCTGAGACATTAAAACAGGCTCGTGAGAACTTATCAGAAAGAAGAAGTGCTTTCATTGCCCTTAAAGAAAAGATTAAATATAGAGTTAGTACTACTATCGCCGTCATCTTATCGATTGCAGGTACTGTCTTTACTGCTGGCATTGGGGCGCCTCCTGGGGCATCACTAATATCAAGCATAGTTTTTTCTACTCTAGTAGGTGCTATTAAGGGAGGCGTTGAAAAGGCATTTGAAGGTGAAGCTTATTCTAATGCACAGTGGTTAGCAGAAATGCTTCAACATGCAATTTTAGCAGGTGTCACCGTAGGTGCGGGTCAGTTAAGCGGGGTTATCCAAGAAGGCGTTGCAGGTTTTGGCAATCTAGATGTATTTGCCGACAAGGCAGCTAACGGTTCAGCAGTTGAAGTAAGTCTAAGAACAATAGCTGAAAAGATGATGGATTTAGCAGATCCGAATAGACAGGAAGAATTGCCAGATCTACGAAGTGCTGCGGATCATGCAGTCAATATATTTGAAGATAGCATACTGAAAACAGCTAGTGAAATTATAAATGTTAGCACCTTAGGCAAAGATGAAAGTGGTGATCCGGCAAATCCTAAGGTTAAAGATAGTGGAAGAATGAGTTGGCTGATCTTTAATGAGCTAACCACGGGACAAAATTTCGGCGTTTTTGAGGCAACATCCTGGCCAAGTCATTGGCAAGGTCAGTTCTTTGACGCCTTGAAAAGTGTTTATTCAAAACCAGAATTAGTTAACGGTGACCCGTTAGATGATGGATCAAAAGTTACTGCGAATCTGAATCGCTTTAATGAAATTCAGGAGGCAAGGCTTAAAATAATACAGAAAGCTTATTTTGATGAGGGCTATTCCGTAAGAGAACTGAAGGTTTATCATTTTCGACTAGAAGAAATGATTGAAGCGTTAGGAATTATTGACCTTCCACAACCTGGAGGATTTGAACCAAAGCAATGTCCAAATCCTAATAAAAGGCCATCTATTGATGCCTATGTAGAGGCAGGCTATAAATACCAAGTCCTAAAAGCTATAGAATATAAATTGAGTTCAAGATAATTGTTCCTGGCGATAAGGTTCGGGTTTATGTCTTAATTTTATATTTATTGGGACGCAGCAATGACCGAGGATTTTTTCTTTTCGACATACCTTCTTAAAGTTCGGTTATGTCTTGAATTACTTGAACTCAATCACTCAAGCAAAGTCAATACTTTTCTTGAATGGCCCCAAAAACTTTTGTGCCGTGGTGGAAATTATACGGAGAATTCAAAAGCGTCAGTTCATGTGTCAATCGTAGACTATAAATTGTGTGCTGGCTATGTTTCTGTTGAGGCTAACTTAGGCATTGACCGACTCTTTGATTTTCTTTTTGAATCTGGTATATCTGATCAGGAAATAGAACTTTTTACCAAATTAGTCCAGAGAATCAATCCTGAATTACTGGGCACCTGGTTAAAGCTAGACAAAGATAGTTTAGATGGGGGATGGCATTTTCCCCTGGATATCTCCTTAGCGCTGGTATGGGACTGTATTGCCCCCTCACCCGACAAGGATACCTTTATCAATTGGACAAAGAAACACGAGCTTGCAGATTGCCAATTTCTACGTCACTCTATTGGCCAGCCCACACCCATGACCGAGCTTTTTATACCTCTGCCTAATCGAAGTTTGTCAGAACAACTTGATCTTGCTGCATCTCTCTTCAAAGCTCTTGAAATTTCCTGGTTTTCAAAAGCAATAACAGATACCTTCCAAGACTTTCATCCTGAAACTATTGGTCTCGTTGCGGCTTTTACCACTGATGGCACTATTCGTTTAGGCATCTTTACTCCACACCCATCCTTAGACATCGTCCTTGTTCTCTCTAGCATCTCCAAAAACTTCTCGGACGAAAAACTGGCAACCATTGAGGGTATTCTGGACATCGAAGGGCCAGAAAATCTGATTCTATATCGCGATGCATCAGGTCTTGGAGTTGAACTGCAATACGCACTGTAAGAACCGATTTTGCAAGGCTTTCATAGCATATTAGCTTCATGGATAACCTCCCTAAGCCACTTGTAGCAGCCACTTGTGGAGTCTTTGAAACTAATCGGCGGCTCTCTAACTCCCTACTCTGGACCCTCGAACGCAATTACTTTGATCGCCAGGGCATCCAGGCCTGGAACACTGGGGCCGTACCCCACTACGTCACCAGCAACCCCACCATGGCCAGAGCCTACGCCAACGTCATCCTGGCCTATCTACGCGATCTACAGCAGGCCAACGCCCTAGCCCCTGAGCAGCCCCTTTACATTCTCGAACTGGGTTCCGGCTGTGGTCGATTTGCCTTTTACTTTCTCAACTATCTCCAAACGCAGCTAGCGGCCAACCCGTCTTGCCCGTCGGTCAAATACGTCATGACCGACTTTACCCAAACCAACCTCGATTACTGGCAACAGCATAGCCATCTACAGCCTTTTATCGAGCAAGAGCTTTTAGACTTTGCCCTGGTTGATGCTGCCGATATTCAAGCTATAAAACTCACCCAATCGGGCACTGTTCTTACCGTCGATACCCTCGCCAATCCTCTAATTGTTATTGCCAACTATTTCTTCGACTGCCTACCCCAGGATGCGTTTGTGATAGACGAAGGCATCCTCTACGAAAGCCTGGTCACCCTCACCGCCGACAACCCTGACCTTGAGCTCACCACCCCCGACCTGATTGATCATCTAGAGCTAGACTACACCGACCAGGAAACCACCGCTGACTATTACGAAAACTCCCATTTCAATGCCATTCTGGCTGACTACCAGGCAACCCTGACCGATACTGCCCTGCTGTTTCCCTGTGCGGCGTTGCGCTGCATCGAACAGTTATACCAGTTAGCCAGCGAACGACTGTTTTTCCTCTCAGCAGACAAAGGCTATAGCCGTCTCGAAGACCTGCTGAATCGGCCTCGACCAGGCTTGACCCGCCATGGGCAAGGATTTTCTCTCATGGTCAACTACCATGCCATGGGGAAGTATGTGGAGTATTTGGGGGGCACCTGGCTCGCCTCGCCCCATCGTCATACCAGCATCAATATCAACGGTTTTTTGTTCAGTACACCTGAGGTGCCTTGCGCTCAAACTCATCGGGCCTACAGCGACCAGATCGTAATCGGTGGTCCAGATGATTTCTTTGCCCTCAAGAAGGGCCTCGATAACCAGTACGAAACCCTCTCTATTACTGAGATCTTGGCCTATCTGCGCCTCAGTCATTGGGATTTCAACATCTTTCTAAGCTGTTTTCCCGCTTTGATCGAAAAACTAGAGGATGTGCCAGAGTCTTTATATCCAGATATTTTCTTTGCTGTGCAGCAAATTTGGGCGAACTACTACCCGATTCAAGAGCAAAAAGATTTACCCTTTCTGCTCAGCATGGTGCTCTACGGCCTGGAGTACTATCCTGAAGCACTGGACTATATGCATCATTCCCAATCCCTCTACGGAGAAGACCCCTGCACAAGCTACAACATGGCCATGTGTCACTATCGCCTGCGCCAGCTCGAGCAAGCCATGGACTGCCTGAATCGCACCCTCGACCTTGACCCAGACTTTGCTGCGGCCAAAACCACGCGGATAAAACTACTGGCTGAACTGAAACGGCGGGGTCAATCCCTATAATCTGAACTGACGACCTGCGTTTCAGGATATTGCCCACTGTGCATCCTTTTTCCATAGACGATCTTCAGGGGTCACTGCGTCGGCTAGACGCCATTTTGCAGGGGGCCATCGATATTGCTGAGGCTCTATACGGTGATGCCGCTTCAGCCATGGCTAATCACGGGCTGTACATCAGCCCTGAGGAAGTGACGCGATCGCTCAAACGTGAACCTGGTACCCCTTTGCTGTGGGCCGAACCAGAGAATGTAGGGCGATCTCCTTTGCAGTGGCTCACCACCGATTTTGACCTAACCGACTTTGACCTAGACATTCTGCTTATAGCCCTCGCCCCAGACATCGACCTGCGCTACGAGCGACTCTACGCCTACCTGCAAGACGACGTTACTCGCAAGCGCCCCACCGTTGATCTGGTGCTCAATTTGCTTTGCCCCGATGTGGGGGCAAAGATTCTGCGACGGCAGCACTTTGCCCCTAACGCACCGTTGATGCAACACCATCTGGTTCACCTGGTAGCCGACCCTAACCAGGTCCACCCGCCTCTGTTGGCCCACAACCTCAAGCTCGACGAACAACTGGTGCGGGTGTTGCTCGGAGGCGACAGCGTAGATAGCCGGATTCAGCCCGTCGCAGAGCTTGTACTAGCTCCAGAGTCATCTACCTCGAGTCCTCCAACGCTGAAATTAGTAGACGCTATTGTGCAATCCCTTGAAGGGGTGGCAGCAAAACGAGTTTATCTATCTGGCTCAGAAGATTTGTGTTGCGAGGTCGGCCTTGGAATAGCGGCAGCGCAACAACTCAGGCTGCTGCGGGTCAACCTTGCTCAAACCCTGGAACTAAAGCTCGATTGGCAGCAGACCTTACGACTTGCTCTACGAGAAGCGCTTTTCCAACCAGCCCTGCTGTACCTGGAAGGGCTGGATGCTGTTTCTATAGAAGCGTTCCCCGGCCAACAACTTATTCAGATGCTAGCAACGGCTCGGATGTCGGTTGTATTGTCTGGCAGAGCTTTATGGCAACCCGTTGCTACCGGGCGACTTGAGGCGATCAGGGTCGAGCTACCTAGGCCAGATGTTGGCCAACGTCATACCTACTGGCAGGCTGCCCTGCAAAAAGCTGGAATCACCCTACCCAAGGCGGAGCTGTCTGCCCTGGCAGGCCGATTTCAATTAACACCATCTCAAATTCGCCATGCCACCGCCGCTACTCAACACCAGCTAAATGGAGCAGTCTCAAGCCAGAGCGGTGTTTCACTGCAACAGCTCTATGCGGCTGCCCGTGCTCAGACTGGTCATGGACTGGCAGCGCTGACCCGCAAACTATCGACCTATTACACCTGGGATGATTTGGTTTTGCCACTAGCTCAGGTTGAACTGTTAAAAGAACTCTGCAATCAGTTCCGGTTTCGCTATCAGGTCTACGACCAGTGGGGATTTGGCCAAAAGTACTCCCTGGGCAAGGGGCTGAATGTGCTGTTCTCTGGCCCGCCGGGTACCGGCAAAACTATGGCTGCCGAAGTGGTAGCCCATGACCTGCAGCTGGATCTCTACAAAATTGATCTCTCGCAAATCGTCAGCAAATATATTGGCGAAACCGAGAAAAACCTCGATCGCATTTTTAATGCTGCTGAATCAGCCAACGCCATTCTGCTATTTGACGAAGCCGATGCCCTATTTGGCAAGCGATCGGATGTGAGGGATGCCCACGATCGCTACGCCAACATTGAGGTGGGGTATCTGCTGCAAAAGATGGAAGAGTACGAGGGCATCGCTATTCTGACAACTAACCTACAGAGCAATATGGATGATGCCTTTATTCGACGCCTGCGGTTTATCGTTACATTTTCTTTACCAGATGCGGAGAGCCGTTTGCAGATTTGGCGAGGTATTTTCCCTGGGGCTGCTCAGATTAGCCCAGAAGTTGACTTCAGCACCTTAGCGACAAATTTTGAAATCACCGGAGCTAATATTCGCAATATTGCCCTGGCTGCGGCCTTCTTAGCTGCATCTGCAGAGCAGCCAATCTCAATGGAGCATATCGTATTTGCTTTGCGTCGTGAATATGAAAAAACTGGAAAAATGCTTAAGGGCAAAGATCTCAAACAATTGGCCAACCCGCACAATATTTAAACGACTAAACGCTAAGGAATGAGGATTGTATAACATCCAATTTTTGTAGAGCAGGCATCTTGCCTGCTCTTGGACAGCCGGGACGGCTATCCCACATTGTTGAATTTCCATTCCTAAATATTCAATCGATTTAGATGTCGCATCATAAACGGAAACCAAGGAATATTAACACTTATTTACATGTTTGGATTTATTTGTAACGTTTCCGGACGAGCGAATGAGGTATGTTGATCTAAATAGAGATTAGATTAAAGGCAGTATTGAGCTACCAACTCAACAAAGCTTGAATGGATAGTCTGTGTCGTCATCGTGTGAATCATGCTTGAAGACCTTGACAATAGTCTAGAGCGGTTGCTTGCAAATAAGCTGCATGAGGCCAGTCTCCATAGCGAAAGCTATTTTGGTGGTTTGCCCAACAGCAAAGAAGCCTGGAGGGCGGCGATAAGTTTCGACCCGCCTTCTGCTCCCAGAAGCGGTTTGAATATCAATTTATTCTTGTATGATATTCGTGAAAACTTGGACTTGCGTCAGCCGAATTGGTCTATGGAACGTCGCTCTTCTGAAGCCGGAAAGCCATTTACTGTCAGAATCCCGCCAGTTGCCAGAGTAGACTGTTCCTATTTAATTACGGTCTGGCCAGACGGAAGGGGAGCAAGCTCTGAAATTAGTAAAGAGCATCTACTGCTGGGGACAATCATGAGAATTTTATTGAGCCATCGAACCCTGCCGTCGGAGTATCTTCAAGATAGTCTTGAGGATCAAGATTTGCCTGTCAAGCTTATCAGCTTACGTCCAGGGAATTTACAAGGCCCTGGGGAATACTGGCAAGCCCTAGGCGATGGGGGAGGAAGCCGACCGAAGGCTGTGCTGCACTGCACGGTAACTATTCCAGTGCCACCCTATATAGAGCCCGAGGAAAATATTTCTTTAGTTGGTGTCTACCAACCTCAATCTTCAACCTAGCCAAAACTAGGGTTCTTTCTAAATAATCCAGGAGTTGAATTTGTGGGTGCATCGGATAAAAATTTTCATAAGCTATGGGTGGCTAGCCGCCAAATTGCGATCGCTGGCCAAGTCTTGATCGACAACACAGTACAAAATCACTCTTCGGAGGTAGCCCTAGATCAGCCCGGAGATGGCGCAACACAGCATGCTGTTCAAGCCGATGCGACAAAAAATCAGGTTGTTAAGAATAGAAATATGCAGTATGGAGCTAATGCTACGGTGCAGTTGTTTGCTGCTGGCCATACTGATGACGATGAAGTATTAGCTGCAAAAATAACTACACCCGACGGCTGGTTTTATTTTTGTAATGTCCCCTCAGGAGAGTATTCTTTAAAGCTAACTCTGCCAGATCGAACGAAAAGCTTTAGCTTGTTCAGAGATAGCGATGATCTGGAGATTGATGCTGAGGAAGGACTTGTGAATGTTCAAATTAGCAAGCCAGAGATAGTTTCTAAGAAACCAAAAATCAGGTCTCACGACAGATCTGAAATTGAGCTAAATTATCTGGCTAATATTACTCCCACATCAATCATTGCCCTAAAGATTAAGCCAGCTAAAAACTCTTAACGAATTCGATTAGTACCCCCACTACCCTTGACGAGGATTTGAGCAAATGCCTACCTACCTAACTCCCGGTGTCTACGTTGAAGAAATTGCCTCAGGTTCTGCTCCAATAGTTGGCGTTGGTACTAGTACGGCAGGATTTATAGGCTGTTGTCAAGACAGTATCAGCATTTACCAATTAAATACTCTTTTGCCCTTGAATAATATCGTAGAGATTACCCAAGGTGACGTAGCTGTCCACCAAAAGCTTGCAAAAGAAACCACTATTACTATTCGGCAGATCTTGGCACGTAAAGGGATGAAAATAACCTCCGAAATAAAGACAAGAATTGAAGGATCTCTATCTGACCCGATCAGCATTGAAGTGTCTCGTCAGAAGCAGGTCTCTAGTTTAGAGATTGGACAGAAAATATTAGAATCAATTGATGAATTACAGGTTTCCGTTGATGGTGAAGGTGGATATGTTTTGACTGAACAAGACATTGCTAAAATTGCACACCTATCCCCAGAGATTACAGGTAAAAGAATTCTTGTCCGAGATTTGATTGATAAGTTGAGTGATCTCAACACTGCTATGACACCTTTGCAGGATGTCACAATCAATGAGCAAAAAACATATCCATCAGAATATGTTTTTCGGCCAGAGGATATAGTCCAAATAAAGCAAGCAGCTGAGTTGCTTCAGCTAACTCAGAAAATTGAAGTATATGGCCCACAAAGAGAGTTTTCTAATTCAGAAATTACTGCTGGTCAGGTGTTAGGCACTGCCATTACTAAGCCTTCAGTTCAGATAGACGCGAACAAGGTGTTGTCTGAAATTCAGGCTGAAATGATTCGAGGTTTGCCCGAGCAGCAAATTATAATCAATCTGCGTTATCAATTACAATCTTTCTCGCCGATCAAAGAAATCAAGCTGTGTACAAGTTTCACCGAGTTCAAGAAATATTTTGGCGACTTCTCATTGGATGAAGGGCAGAATAGATTAGCTCATGCTGTGTATGGATTTTTTAGGAATGGTGGGACAAAATGTTATGTAGGTCGGGTTACAGATTGGTCGCAAATCGACACAGTTTTAACGGAATTCAAGGCCATTGATGAAATTGCGATTGTTGCCACACCTGGATTGACAGATAAAAGCTTGCAGGCAAAGGTTATTGCTCACTGCGATGACGATGATACCCGCGATCGCATTGCTATTTTGGATAGCCCAGGGCAGCTGGGAAGTGATGGCTTTTCTGGAAACGAATTCGATAAATCTGAGACTCAACCTCAACCAGGCGATTCCGATTATGCTGCTTATTACTTCCCCTGGATAAAAGTTTTCGATCCAGTTACTAAAGCCAATAGTCCTAACAGCGATGGATTAAAGTTTGTCCCACCCAGCGGTCATATTGCCGGAGTCTATGCTCGTGTCGATAGCCAGCGGGGAGTTCACAAAGCACCTGCTAATGAACCCCTGGTTGGAGCAGTAGGGCTCAAATACAACGTTATTAAAACAAAACAGGAAAATCTTAATAAAACCGGCATTAACTGTATTCGCAACCTGAATGGCAACATTCTGGTTTGGGGAGCCCGTACTTTGGGCGGAGACAGTAACGGTGAATTTAAGTATGTCAACGTTAGACGTTATTTCTGCTACCTGCGCGAATCGATTGACGAAGGCACCCAGTGGACCGTCTTTGAGCCCAATACCCCCGAGCTTTGGGCCAAGATTCGGCGCAATGTGTCTGCATTTCTAACCATAGAATGGCGCAAGGGTGCCCTGTTTGGCACGACACCGCAGGAAGCCTTTTTTGTTAAATGCGATGCCGAAAATAACCCACCGGAGGTGCGTGATCTGGGTCAGGTTGTCACAGAAATTGGGGTTTCGGTAGTTAAACCGGCTGAATTTGTCATTTTCCGAATGAGTCAGTGGGCGGGTGAGAAATAAGGGGATGGCATTAATGATTCAACTCTCACATCCACCAGTGCCTCTCCCAGGCGTTCAGATTGAGGCGACGCCCCCTGTTGCAGCACCATCCTCAGTAGCGGGTACGCCGGTGTTTTTGGGCTTGGCATCGGCTAAACCGGCAACAATAAATTCTCAAGACGCTGCTCACACACTGACACCAAGGGCAACACTGACAGAACCCCAGATCTATCGTTTTTCATTGTGGAGCCAGTTTCAACAACGGCTTCAGACAGACAACAAATCCTATCTGGCAGCGGCGGTGCGGGGGTTCTTTGAAAATGGCGGGCAGTCTTGCTACGTCGTTTCTCTACCCAATCATCTTTCTGACACTTTCAATCAAGGGCTGGAGCTAGCAGAGTCGGTTGACGCAGATTTGATTTGTGCTCCAGATATTGTGCTCCAGAGTGAGGATACGGCAAATGACTTAGGTCGAGTCGTAGGCTTGCAGCAGGCCATGTTGACCCACTGTAAGCTCATGGGCGATCGCTTTGCCATTCTCGATACCTTAAAACCTGGCCAAGCCTCAATTGAGCTGCAATGCCAGCAAAGGGATCAGCTACTTAAGCAAAGGGAGCAGCTATCTGCCCCAAATGGAGATTACGGGGCTCTGTACGCACCCTGGCTACAGACCGAAGCCAAGGTCAACGTCCCCCCCTGTGGCCATGTTGCCGGGGTTTATGCCCGGTGCGATCTCGCGGCGGGTGTTCACCAGGCCCCTGCTAATTTTGAGATTGACCGTATTATTGGTCTGAGCCCGTCTTTGACTGACGCAGACCAGTCGACACTTAGCCCTGCGATCGGCCCCAGCATTAACTGCATTCGTGCTTTTCAGGGACGGGGTATTCGCCTGTGGGGGGCACGAACCCTGAGTCATCCACCCGAGTGGCAGTTTATCAATGTGCGTCGCCTGTTTTTGGCGATTCACCGCTGGATAGATCAGAACCTGTCGGGGTTGGTGTTTGAACCCAACACCCCACAGCTCTGGCTGGCCATAGAACGGGAGCTAACCCTCTACTTTGAAACCCTGCACCGCCAGGGAGCGCTAAAAGGGCAAACCAGCGCAGAGGCTTTTTCGGTAATTTGCAATCCCAACCAATCTATCGCTGATGTACGCAATAGTGAGACTGTCGTAGCCAACATTTGGCTCGCGCCAGTGGTTCCTGCAGAGTTCATTCAGCTTGCCTTAGTTCATGGTGACACTGGGGTCACCCTGGTGCAGTCTTGACCATCCTTTCAATACCGTTAAGGAGAGTATTTTATGCCAACGCTAAGTAATCCTCGCGATCCCTACGCAGGGTATAACTTTTGGGTCGAGTGGGATGGCATTATCCATGCCGGGTTTAGCGAGTGTTCTGGGCTCAACGCCACCCGCGCCGCCGGAGACTATCGGGAGGGCACCGACAAAGCTCTGACCAAACGACGGTTACCCGGTCTCAATACCTATAACAACATCACTCTGAAGCGCGGCGTGACCGACAACCGGGAGCTGTGGGAATGGCATAAGAAACTGGTAGATGGTGAAACCGACCGTCGTAATGTTTCGATTATTCTGGCGGATGACCGAGGTGAAGAGAAAATGCGGTGGAATCTGGAAAACAGCTGGCCTACTACCTGGACTGCACCAGACTTTAATGCATCCTCCGATGAGACCGCCATTGAGACCCTAGAACTCATCCATGAAGGTATTACGGTTGGTTAATGATGGCTACCCTACAGCAGACAGAGTTTTCCTTTACCTTGCCCCACGGCTACGTGGATAAAGACGGCAACTGCCATCAAATGGGCTCGATGCGACTGGCAACGGCCTATGACGAAATTACTCCGTTAAGGGATCCAAGGGTACAAAAAAATCCGGGCTATTTGGTCATCATCTTACTAGCACGGGTCATTACCAACCTTGGTACCCTAGACCAGGTCAACACCAAAGTAATTGAAGGCCTGTTTTCGGGCGATCTGGTTTATTTACAAGACCTGTATCAGCACATCAACCAGAACGGCCACACCCGGCTGCTAGTTACCTGCCCCCACTGTGAGGGAGATTTTGAAGTTGAGCCAGCCCCCGTGGGGGAGTAACCTGCTACCCCCCCGATCGCCTACTGGAGGAGGTAGCGTACATTGCTTATCACTTGCACTGGTCATACGAGCAGATTATGGGCATGGCCCATCAAGAACGCCAGCAGTGGGTTGCCCAAGTCGCTCAAATCAACGGGCGATTGAACGATCAGCTGGTGACCCGGTAAGAGGTAGCTTTAGCCAGTTTCATTATTGGTGGTAGCTCTAGCATCAGACGTTGAATTAAATGACACTTCGAAATTTGTCGAATCTAGTCTATGTCTCTACTAGGTGCTAAATCTCTCTTCAGTGTGATGGCCGCTAACGCGGCTGCCTCGACCCATGATCCCTACATGGCCTACAACTTTGTTGTAGAGATAGCAGGTATCTGGATTGGTGGCTTTTCAGAGGTAACCGGACTGGGCAGTCAAATTGATCTGGAACCCTACGAAGAAGGCGGGGTCAATGGCTACGTGCATCAGTTTCCGAAACGGACCAAAGCCCATAATCTCACCCTTAAGCGGGGCATTACGGTGGTAGATACCCTCTGGCTATGGTATCAGAGCGCCAGTCAGGGCCGTATCATGCCCCTCAATGGCACCATTATGTTGCTGAACAACCAGCGACTGCCGGTACTGTGGTGGAATTTCAAGCAGGCCTACCCGGTCAAGTGGACTGGCCCTGAGTTCAATGCCATGGGCAATGATGCGGTTGCTGTTGAAAGTATTGAGCTAGTTCATCAGGGTATCTATCGTTTGTAGGGTGAAAAACTTGTGACGCAGCCCCCATTATCCCCATGGCAAGATAGCCTCCGGCCTGAGCTGGTGCAGCGGTTAATCCGCCCGTTACACCAACCAGGGATTATGCGTTCTACCATGGCCCAGCAGATATTACACCGCACCGATCGGTTTTTGAATCGATTACCCCTGCTGGCCCAGCAGGTAGAGCGATGGGGACAACAAGCGCTATTTGAGTCTAACGGGGTTCCCATTGTTTATGGGCAACCGCTGCCACTGAGTTCAACCCGACCTGAAAATATCACTCAGCACGAGGGCAATACCAGAAACTACTCCAGTGGTGTCGAACCCGTTACCGATGCGGCTAACCCATTACCTACAGCTAGGGTCTCTGAGCCAGATACTTCTGTAGCAGCACCTCCTGCTGCGCCCCTGCCCGTTGCCGTCTCTAAGCGAGTATCTCAACCGAGGGTGAATCGCCCAACCCAAAATTCTGATGGTCTCTCTGCAGACATGGCCCCCTTGCCAAGGGTTGTGGGAAAGGGGAGCCCTGGCCAGGTTTCTGGTCAGACCGTGATTCAGCGAGAAATGGATCCTCACGTTGGCGAGCGTGCGAACATCTGGTCATCAATGGGTTCTGAACGTGCGATCGCACCCGCCCAGTCACCGCCTACTCCAGATCTTTCAGACTTTTCATCTGAAAAAACATTGCCGCTCAGCCAGCCAGCCACCTCAACCCCTGACTCAGCCCTATCCACTGCGTTAGACGCCATTCCTGATTTACCCATTGTCCGCCCTGCCCAGAGAAATGCTTTCCACCACCAGACCCTTCCAACGGTGGCAGCTTCGGAAAATGACCGTACAGCGAACGTCGGTAGCGCGATCAGCAGCACGACAGATCACTCAATAGCTTCATCTCTGGCCACATCTGAAGATGGCAGTGCACTGCCAATGCCCTCGTCTAGCCTCAACCAACCGTCTGGACAGCCCACTGAACGTGCCGATGCTGTTTTGATTCAGCCCAAACTTGAGTCCAGCAATCGATCTGCTGCAACCCTGCCAACGGCCCCCGCCCCATCCTTCACAGCTCAATCGCAGGGTGCAATGCTGGCGTTCCCTATGGATGCACAGGAGGGCAAAGCTTTACCGTCCAGTCATTTCACCTCTGAGTCTCATCCGCTAGCGTCTTTACCCAACGGCTCCAGGCGACCGGTTGTTAGACCTAAGCCACAAACCAATATCGCTCATCGCCTGATTTCTGACCAGACCACTGCTCCCATTGCTCAAGCGCGCTCTAAAACCAGTAACCCTACCACCGTGACCCCGCCTTCTCAGGCCAAATCCGCAGGTTTTGCAAACCGTCAGACTATATCAAACCGCCGACCTGTTGTGACTGGGCGCATCCATCCAGAGACGGCCACTCAGGCGAGTCCCACTATGGGGTTGGCCAAGCGCAGGCAGCTACCTCTGGCGGTTGCATCACACGCCCACAATTCTTCCCCGCATCAGCAAAACCCCCACCAGGGGCGTTCAGCATCCACCGCGATCGCTGCATCAGCTCCAATCGTGGCGGCCAATGCTACCCATAACGTTACACCACTCTCCCCACCAGAGGCACCCATGCCGCCGGGGGCGGTCGAGTCACCTGGTTCAAGCTCAAAGTCTGCTTCAGAAATTGATATTGATCACCTTTCTAACCAGGTAGAACGACGAATTATGCGGCGATTAGTGGTCGAAAGCGAGCGTAGAGGCCGAAAAACATGGTTTTAACCAAACTCACCATCAAAGTAGAGACCAGCGAAAATAACTTTAGAAAGGATTTCAAGGTTTTATTCAATCCGAATCAGATTGAGATTACTAAAAGTGGCTGGACCACGAAAGAAGGGAGTAGCGAACCAAGAGCAGTCGATTCCCCCGCAACCGTCAAGCTAGATTTATTTTTTGACACCACTCTGCAGCTCTTCAAAAAAAATGGCGCACCCCGTACGCCGTCGGAAAAGCCAGAAAATGTGCAAAATTATACGCAAGATGTTTATGCCCTGGTTCAACCCAGCATTGGCACCGTTACCAAACGTCCACCCCGTTGTCAGCTGATCTGGGGCACGATTTCGGGCAACGGCAGCGTGCTGATGCCTGATGGCTACCTGGAACAGGTCACGAAAAAATTAACCCATTTCCTAGAAGATGGCACGCCCGTTCGGGCTACCCTAACCTGCACATTTAAAGAATGGGAGCCCAGCAATAAACAACAAAAAAGAGCCCACCTGATTGATGATCCGGTACGAATGGTGCGCAGTGGGGAAACGCTCACCAGCATTGCCCATGAAGAATACGGCGATGCGGCCCTCTGGCGCGTAATTGCTAAAGAAAACCGGCTCAGTAATCCCCGTGTTCATCCAGGGCAGGTGCTGACTGTTCCTCCCCTACGGTTGCCCTAGTACAGAAGATTTACCATGCCCCAGTCCTCATCTGCCGCCCAGCTCCTTCCTAACATCAAAATCTTGATTGAGGGTCAGGCCCTACCGCCTGAGGCCCGCGCTGATCTCATGAGTGTAGACATCTGTTTGGACCTGGATGCGCCAGATATGTTTTCCCTAGCTTTAGCGACCTGGGATCTCGTGTCAGGGCAGTGGACCTGGGTTGATGATGCTCTATTTGCCCTTAAAAGCAAAGTCGACATCCAGCTGGGCTATGAGCAGGACCTGAAGACAGTCATGGTGGGCTATATCACCGGTTTTGAACCAGAATTTAGCGCAGATTCAACCCCGACCCTGACCGTACGCGGGCACAGCACCATGCCCACGGCACTGCAAGACTGCAACACCCGCACCTTTTCTGACATGACCGACAGCGACATTGCCAAAAAGATTGCTCGAGAGCGAGGACTCACGCCCAACGTGGTAGAAACCAAAATTAAGTTTGAGTACCTGATGCAGAATAACCAGAGCGACTTAGACTTTTTGCGATCGCGGGCTAGCCTGATTGGCTACGAGGTGGATATTGACGCTGATACCCTTCATTTTCAACCCGTTGACCCTGAGAAGAAAAAGGCCTTAACCCTGACCTATGGCGAAGAACTCTTGTCGTTTTCGCCTAGGCTGACCAGCATGCAGCAGACTACTACGACTGAAGTTAAAGGGTGGTCCATGAAAGAAAAAAAGGTGATCACGGCCAGCGCTAAGGCGGGACAGGAAGGAGGACTGATGGGGGGTAAGACCAGTGGCCCCAAGGCAGCCAAGGCATTTGGAGCTTCGAGCCATACTATTGTGGATCGGCCCGTCTCTAGCCAGGCGGAGGCAGAGCAAATTGCTTTGGGGCAATTTCAAGCCATGGCCAGCAACTACATTACGGCAGAGGGCAGCTGTGTTGGCTTGCCCGGCTTACAAGTCGGAAAGATTGTTGCCGTCGTGGGCGTAGGCAAGCGATTTAGTGGTCTGTATTCGGTAACGTCTGTTCGGCATCGCTTTTCCCCTGACCAGGGTTACACCACATCCTTTAACGCCAAGAGGACAGCATCATGATGGGACTTGACCTACTTTTACCCGACCAAGACAATCGCCAGATGTATGGTGTCACCATTGCCATCGTGACCAACAACCAGGACCCAGAAGGGCTGGGGCGGGTCAAGGTCAAGTTTCCGTGGCTGTCGGATCAAGATGAAAGCAACTGGGCCAGGGTCGTCAGCTTTATGGCGGGCAAAGATCGGGGTATGTACTGTCTACCCGAGGTGGATGATGAGGTGTTGGTGGCCTTTGAGCGGGGCGATATTGAGTTTCCCTACGTATTGGGGAGCTTGTGGAATGGGGTAGATACGCCCCCGGCCAAAAACGACGATGGAAAAAACAACCAGCGGCTGTTTAAGTCCCGCAGTGGACACCAGATCATTCTGGATGATACGGCGGATGCTGAGCAAATTATCATTCAAGACAAAACAGGTAACAACAAAATTACGATTGATTCTAAAAATAACGCCCTCAATATTCAGGTTGAGCAAGATATCACCATTGAAGCGAAGGGTAAAATCACCTTTAAAAGTACTGACCAAGATATCGAGTTAGATTGTCAGAATCTCTCGATTAAGACGCAGAAAAACTGTCAGATTGAGTCGGGGGCTAATTGCACCATCAAAGCTAAGGCCAAGGGGGAGTTTGAGTCCAGGTCTGGCATGGCTATCAACTGTGCGGCAGGAGTTAAGATTAATCGCAGCTCGTTGGAGGTGATGTGATGGATGTGGACTTTTTAGGTGTCGGCTGGCCCTTGCCGCTGCTTACCAAGGATAAACAGTTTGTCATGAGCCGTTATGAAGAAGCTGTGCAACAGTCGATCTGGATGATTTTGAGTACGGCTAAGGGTGAGCGCATGATGCGCCCAGACTTTGGCTGCGATATTCACGATTTTGTGTTTGCGCCTAATCACTTAAACACCGTGGGGCAAATCATCAGCGGGGTACAAGATGCCTTACTAGAATGGGAGCCTCGAATTGATGTACTGAATGTAGATATTGTCCCCGAAGCAAACCAGCCCAATCGAGTCTTGATCCAAATAAATTATCAGGTTCGTACCACCAATAACGTGTTTAATTTGGTATATCCCTTTTATTTGCAGTAGTAAGCTGCCGTGTAGAACTGGTTAAGTCGTTAAGCGTTGTCTGTATGTCGAACCTGGCACCCAAAATTGACCAACGAACCCATCAGGATCTGGTTCAGCAAACCCAGGTACAGTTAACTCACCAGGACCTCTTGGTTTTCTGGTGGAAGTGGTATCTCAAGATACAAGTCGATCGACCTTTGAAGGCTGAAGACCTTGATTTATGGTTTATTAGTCTTACTTATCATCTTATGTACGGGAGAGCCACTCACCATGCTGGTGCAGCGGTGGCGGATTCGATCGCCCATTCCCCCGCAGGCCAGGCCCTGATCCGCATCTTTAGTCGCATGGCAGGTCAAGTCAGCGATCGCCTCAACCAGGCACCAGACCGCAACTTTCTGGCTTTTCTAGACCTGCTGGGCGGCCAGCTCAAACCACCCCAACCAGCCCGTGTGCCGCTCACCTTTATCCTGGTAGCCGGGCGACAGGCTAACGCTCTGGTTCCAGCCCATGTTCAGGTGGCTTCCCCTGCCCAGGAAGGGGAAACAGAAGATGTAATTTTCGAAACGGAGCAGGAACTGGTTGTTACGCCAGCGCAGCTAAAAACTGTATGTGTAAGAGATCCAAAACGGTATCGTATTTGCGATCTAAAGGATATTACGACCTCGGCTCCCTTATTTTCTTTGTCTTCCTCTGGTGAGGACGATGTAGCTATTCAGAATGAACATGCCCTATATGTCACGCTCGATCAGATTTTTGCCCTACCTGCCCAGGCATTGAAAAATGTTCAGCTTACCTGCGTTACTGAATCCTCAGTCCAAAGGGATGTGGTTAGAAATGCTCTGATTTGGACAGATGGACCCGGTGGAAATATACTTACCTTAAACAATGATCCAGGTATCCCTGCCGATACGGAGGCAGTCTTTACCTTTAGGAATTTATCAACACTGCAATGGAGTATTCTTGATGGCCGTACTGCACCATGGTTACGGGCAGAACTTAATCCAGAAATAGACATTGACGATTTCCCAAAACTAGCCAAGCTTACAGGACACATTTCTGTGGAGTTGGAAGACCAAAAACCTGTAGCCTGCCTTTTCAATGAGACCCCGATTGACTTGAGTAAACCGTTCTATCCGTTTGGGGAAAAACCTCAGATTAACGATACATTTTACATTGCTCTACATTCAGAATTTATCAATCCAGGAACAACCGTTACCATCACTATTGCCCATGCCACTGAAGCTATCCTGAATGCCGCAAGCTCATCTTTAGCATGGGAAATAAGCCATGAAACACAGTGGATCTCACTAAAATCCCCAAGCGAACCTGAAGCCACAAACAATCCTGAAGAATTCACCTTCGAACTCCCAGCGCCATTGCCAACCCCTAAGGCAGATGATGAGATCCCCTATTGGATTCGGGTTCGCATTATCTCTAACGACAAGGCCTATCGCAGCGCTCCGGCACCGACGCAGCATCACTTTTTTGAAGAAATTACCCTTTTAAGTAGTCCTACAACCTCAGAAGCCGATAAAACCAAACTTTCCGTAGCAGTAGCCGATGGGTTTCAGCAAAACGATGTGATTCGTGTGCAATCGACTCGAGGACAGTTTTATATAGAGGAGGCTGCAGTTACAGAGCCTCCTGATACAGCACAAAAAAAACTAACGTTAAACCGTAATCTGGCCAATACCTATCAGGCAGGCGATCGCGTCCTGCGTCGCAGGACTATTAACGAAACACTTCCACCGACATACAATCCACCCATCATTACAGATATCAAATTAGACTATAAATTTGAAATTGAAGAATTGGCAAACTGTGTTGCAGTCAATGATTTTCATCTATCTCGACCCAGTGTTTCAGAGCAAGACTACGATCCGAAATTTCAACCCTTTATCCCCACCCCCGATCAACAGCCTTGCCTGTATCTAGGTTTTGATCGCCCCTTCGGAAATCAAACAGTGACCCTCTACGCTCAAGTCGATCCGCCCCTGCCGGGGTCTTTGCCCAGTCAAATCCCCGCAGATCGGTCTGAGCCTACCCTGGTTTGGGAATACCGCAGCAGCCAGCCACCCAACCCGGCATCAGATGACCACAGTGGTAGCTGGCAACCCCTTTACGTGCAGGATGAAACCCAGGCCTTTACCCAACCGGGTCTGATTCAGTTTATTGGCCCTGCCGATTTTGGTGCTGCGGCTGAGTTTGGCCAGGAGCTATATTGGCTACGGGTTCGATGGGTCGACGGTAACTTTTTAGTACCGCCCCGACTGCGGCAAATTTTGACCAACACCACCTGGGCTGTGCAGGCCCTCACCCTCACCCAAGAACTCCTGGGTTCGAGTAACGGCAGCAAACACCAAACCTTTACCACCAGCCACACCCCCGTGCTCGGGGGCCAGAAGCTACAGGTGCAGGAAGGGCTGACCCTGCCTGCCGAAGAGCGCACCCGGCTAAGCAAACAAGACCCCAACAGTGTAGAGATCATTCTGGATGAGGCCAGACAGCCGGAAGCCGTCTGGGTGCACTGGCAGGAGGTGCCAGATTTTTATGCCTCGGCACCGGGCGATCGCCACTATACCCTCGATCGCCAGAGCGGCACCATTCAGTTTGGGGATGAGCTGCAAGGGCGCATTCCTCCAGCAGGGGCCAACAATATTCGCATCACTTACCCAACCGGCGGCGGGCGGCGAGGCAATCGGCCTCCTAACACGGTTAACCAGCTCAATACCACCCTGCCCTATATCGACACAGTTACCAATCTAGAACCGGCCAGGGGCGGTGCCGAGCAAGAGACCCTGGAGCAGCTCAAAACACGAGTGCCTAAACAATTGCGCCACGGCAACCGGGCCGTGACCTGGCAAGATTTTGGAGACCTGGCCTACGAAGCCTCAACCCAGGTTAAGCGGGTCAAAGTCATTCCACCGGACTTAAGCTATTCCACGTTCACCACGTTCAACCCCTCCGATCCCGACCAGTGGATTGACGTGAAGGCATCTGATACCAATCAGTGGGTGAAAGTGGCTGATGATATCAATCCCAATGCTCAACACACCGCTGTGGCGGGGGGTACCCTTACCGTTATCGTCGTGCCCGATACAGCCGATATACAGCCCACCCCCAGTATTGCTCTGCTGAACCAGGTGCAGGTTTACTTGCAAGAACGGTGTGCGCCTACAGTCAAGTTGCTGGTGACTGGCCCCCAATGGCAACAGGTCACTGTTGGGGCTGATATCGCGCCTGTTGCTTTGGCCGGGGCCGATCGGGTGCGGGTGGCGGTCAGGCAACGGCTGACGGAGTTTCTTCATCCCCTGACTGGGGGGGAGGGGCAGGGGTGGGCCTTTGGGCGGTATCCCCATCGGTCTGACCTTTACGGCCTGATTCAATCGGTGCCGGGAGTAGACTATGTGGAAAGTTTGACAGTTTGGTTTAGCTCTGGGGGGGGTAATTCACCACAAATTCAGGATGACGAGGCTGCGCCACGGTTACAGGCCGATACCCTGATTTATTCTGGCCTGCACCAGATTGAGTTATCCCAGCCAGGGAGGTCTTGACTATGGCAATTCCGTTACCCAATCTCGACGATCGCACCTATGCTCAGCTGGTGGAGGAAGCAATTGCCTCTATACCGGCTGAAGCGCCAGAATGGACCGACCATAACCCCAGCGATACAGGCATTATATTAATTGAGCTGCTGGCCTGGCTCACAGAAATGGTGCTGTATCGGGTGAACCAAATCCCGGATAGTCATCGGGCGGCATTTTTGAGTTTGCTCAAGGGGGAGCCCTGGCTGCTGTCATTTAACCCGTCGGCAGAAGAGTTACAGGCGCTTACGCAAGAGATTCGCAATACACTGCTGGAGCTACGGCAATGCAGTCGGGCGATTACGCTGCAAGACTTTGAGAGGCTGACGCTAGAGGAGTTTAAACACCGGGCAAAAATTGCCAGGGTAAAAAGCTCAAGCCGTGGGAACACCATTCAGGTCGCCATTGTTCCTCAAGCCTCTCTGGACGCAGATAATGATCTACCTTCTGATTTAAAAAAATTTCTGGATAGCCAAAGATTACTCACCACCAGAGTTGAGGTGACGGCAGCAACTACAGTTCAGTTATTTGTTACGGCCAATCTATATCTGCGAGAAGGGGCAAATGCTGAAAATACTCGGTCAGAAGCGTTAATGAAGCTGCAAGATTACTTTCACCCCACCCAGTCAGGGCAGTTTTGGTCGGGGCGGGGGTATCCCTTTGGGCGGTCAGTGCATTTGTCAGATGTATACAAACTCCTGGAAGAGGTGTCTGGGGTAGACTATGTAAAAGCGCTGAAGCTTAACCCCAATGAAGCAGGCCACGGACAAGTAGACCTGTCGGTGGCGTTAGATCAGTTAGTGAAATTTACGCCAACCCCTGAAACCTTCAACCTATACGAGCCGGTTGGTACGGGTTGGCAGCTGGCGGACCTAGCAGCTTTCGATAGTAATAGCCTGACCAAGAGCAATCCTCCACCCAAGCAGGTAACCCAACCCTCTGCCCCAGTGACCTCTCAAGCGCGTGGGTCACAAGTTCCGGCAACTCTCACTCCCAGCTCGATTCCAGCTCTTACTGAGAGCCATTATTTGCCCTACCTACCCGCCATTTTGCAGATGGACCCGGCCATTAAGGCACTGCTGATGGCTTTTGAGCAGGTGTTAAGCGGGGTAGAGGCCAGCAACCCAACGGTACCCTATGAGTTTAAGCCTGCTGTTTTGCAAGGGGTAGGTGCTCAATCTGAGTCTACTGGACTAGCTCAAGAATCGCGAGTTTATGCGTTGGAAGAAGTGATTGCCAATTTATCCAGCTATTTCAACCCGCAAACCACGCCAGCAGAGTTTTTACCCTGGCTGGCGGACTGGGTGGCGCTAAGCCTGCGAGATAACTGGACCGAAAAGACCCGGCGCAAGTTTATTCAGCACATGGTAAAGCTGTACCGCGATCGGGGCACAAAGCGAGGATTAGAGCGGCTATTAGAGCTATACGTTAACCCAGACTTAGATCTATCGAAATCTGAACCTGATATCAACAACGTGAAAATCTACGAATTCTTAAATATTGATCACTATTTTCAAGTAGAGGTTCAGCTTGCCAGTCCGTTAGGGCTGGAAGAGCAAAAACTAATTATTACTTCAATCATCAATCAGGAAAAGCCTGCCCATACGTTTTACCGCGTCAAGCTGCTATTCCGAACGATGCAGATTGTAGATCTTGATGAGAACCATTACAAAATACAGCAAAACGAGGATGACTTAGCAATCATCAATTCTGCCAAGGAGAACAGGCCAACACTTCAACCTGTGGAGGGATTAAAGGGACTATGGTTAGGGTTTAATACAGAACTTGGAACTTCAAATCAACTATGGCAAACACTAGACAAGAATAAAAATAATATGGATAACCAACAGACACCTGATTCATAACTCAATTTTTTCAAAACTCTTAGTCACGTTCAAGCATCTTTTTTTTCAGGCAACACTATGACTCAGCATAACGATTACATCACCCAATATCCTCGTTATTTTAATGGTCAGTTTTTACAAAGTGCTGACTTTAAGGAAGAGCAAGAATACCACATTAGTCGGCAAAAGCTGACGAATCGATTATTGCGGGTTGCAGGCATTTGTGAAGGGTTGAAGGTTACGGTTAAGGAAGAAAGCTCTAATGTGACTGTGACGGTTGAAGCCGGGGTTGCCATTAACGACCAGGGAGATTTTCTCATCTTAAAAGAAAAGAAGAGCTTCAACCTGGCAAGTTCTTCCGATCCGGTTCCGGTTTACTTGACCTTCAATGTTGTTGCGTTCCCTGAGGACAAAGAAGATAGACCCCAGGTAGACAACGATTTTGGCACCGATGACTTAGAAAAAGGTGCCGTACGACGAGAAGAAGTGGTTACTGTTCAGCTTGGCGGGGGAAAACCAGATGGCGCGGTAAAAATTGCCACAATAAATGCTGATTTTTCCGTTGTTCGAGAGTTTTCAGGAATTTATCTGCCTAGTGAGAATCCGAATAATGGTGGCTCTGCAAATAATAGAGTGGCTTTGAGGTCACTCAACGGTGCTGGCGACCATGCCGAACTTTCTAGCAG
>CAZPYG010000049.1:32820-35167 GCA_964590465.1 uncultured bacterium
GAGTGGCTTTGAGGTCACTCAACGGTGCTGGCGACCATGCCGAACTTTCTAGCAGCCTCACCATGCAGGGCGATCTCACCCTCAATAACAGTCTCAAATTCGTGAGTGGCACGACCCTCACTGTTACGTCCACTGGTGCAGGCGACCATGCCGAACTTTCTAGCAGTCTCACTATTCAGGGCGATCTCAAAATCGCCCAAGATCTTCTAGTCATGGGCCATCTGAAAGTAGGCGAATCTACTGATGATCCTTACCAGGCTGTTGTAGATCTAGAACTCGCCGGTCACGATACCACCGACCACCCTAGCGCCGGCAAGCCGGGGCGACATGCCTATCTTGTTGCCAGAGCTAACAATGCTAACCAATACGCCACTGATTTGGGCTTTCGGGTACGCAAGGATGCGACATGGCAGTATGACGACATCACTGATGCCCTAACCATTCGCTATGACGGCAATGTTGGCATTGGTTTTACAAACCCAGGTGCGAAGTTGGCGGTGAGTGGTGGCCTGCACATCGGTGGAGAGACTAACCCTGGTGATAAAAATCTCCATGTAGATGGAAGAGTTGGCATTGGCACTAGTCCTGGCAATGAGCACCTTAAAGTAGGAGGTAATGTTGCCATCATAGGTGATCTTTCTATCACTAAAAAGCTGTCAGTCAATCAGACCAGTACCTTAACTGGAAAAGTAGGCATTGGAACTAATCCTGGCAGTGAACAGCTAAAAGTAGAAGGTGACACTTCAATTTTTGGCACTCTTTCGGTTAATGGAACCGGAAACTCGATAATCACAGGAAATCTTGGTATCGGAGTCCAAAATCCTCAGTTAGCATTAGCTATTGGTCACAATGAGACAGGTTTGAGTCACAACAACCTCGGCGATTTAGTTTTGTACAAAAGAAGTAGACCCAGCTTAACGCTAAGCGAGAGTAATATAGACTTCAAAGTTTTCCCCAAAAGCGTAAGCCCACAGAGAATTATTTATGACTTTCAAGAAGAAGCTGTAAACACAATTCCAGAAGGTTTTAGTCAGTCAATAGTAAGATTTTCTGATAATACAAAAGAGCAAATCTTGGAGAATCTACTTTATACTGATTTTCAAGGGGAAGGAGAACAAACGATACGACCATCGGATGAAGGCTGGAGAGTCAAGGATGAGCGTCCGAACATCTTATATACCGATATATATGATATAGGTTACTCAAAAGGATGTTCAGTTCTTGATTTGTCAAATCAATTTTGTTCTGCAATTAAGTTTCAATATTTTGCTTTGATAGAATCTGAATTTGATTATTTTATTTTTTATTATAAACGGCATAATGAAACAAAGTATACAAGTGCTTTGATGAAAACTAATACTGGTTATCGTGTCGATTGGAGTGAATTCAATAAGCTTCTGTCTGGAGACATATATGACTTTAGATGGGTGCTGATCTACGGTATCGATGGTGAAGGCAATAGTGAATCGGAGATCAAAATCAGCAGCATAGAAATCACTTCAAGTGAGACCACTCCGACCTTATCAATTTCCGCTAACAAGGGTGTTATTGTTGGAGATCGACATGCGAACAAGCAATTGACTGTGCATGGCAGTGTAATCGCCAATTCATTACAAAGTCCAGCACTAAAAACTATTGCGGTCACACCTCAAAGCGGTCAATGGTATGACTCGCACGAGTCTACCGAATGGAAGACGGTACTCAGCTATAGCCTGCAACCTATCGTCAATGTCTATGCAACGATTATTGCTAATGGGCACACTAAAGTTGCAGAGGGTACAGGCTGTGCATTTGCCATCTTCTTAAATGGAACTATATTGCATGTCGATCCAAATGATTCTAATAAGGGATTTGGTATAGGTTCTACAAGAATCATCTCATGGCATTCTATTTCCGCATTGGCAAGTACTCAGTTAAATCATTCTGTAGAAAATGTGATCCAACTTAGAATACGTTCATATGCAAACAACAAAAAAGTTGAATTGAGTGGGCCTCTGATGGTAATTATGTTGACCGGATCATAATCCGTTAGTAACAGTAGTAACAGTAGGATGGGCAAAGGGTTTACCCGTGCCCATCAAATCTAGACTAATGAGGGCTTTGATGGGCACACTTCGTTTTGCCCATCCTACTTGGACTACTGCTAACTCTATAAGATGGTTGTCTGCCTCGTCTTTGAGATTAGGTCGCCAGGCATAATAAATCAAAGCGTGAACTTGTTTCTTTACAGCTCGTTAGCTTGATGGGCAATCTACGTTTGATGCCAACAGCACGAATTTGACTTTCAGGATCTTGCCCATCCTACAGCCGCTGTTGATGGTGAAAGCGCCCTCAAATTTGAGCGCCA
>CAZPYG010000050.1:0-1555 GCA_964590465.1 uncultured bacterium
AGGTATCTGACTCAATGGCCAGCAGTTCTTCCCTCAGCTGTTCCGTGGCAAAGTCGCGGATGGTTTCGTTTTGGGTTTCTAGTTTGGTAAGTTTTTCTTTCACCTCATCCAGTTGACCATCTACCAGGGCCATTTGGTAGCCCACAAATTCCGGATCGAATTCCTGGTTCTCCTTAATTTCTTCCAGTCGTTTCATCACTCGGCTGAGGGCGACCCGGTGGGCCATCATCTGCTTATACTCTATCTTCAGGGGTTGGTCGCCCAGGAGACCCAGCTTTTGCAGCAGAGGTTGAGTGGTTAGTCCCTGAACCAGCAGTGTGAACAACATGACCCCGAATACCACCGAGATAATTTCTTCCCGTTCAGCCAGGGAGATGGGCACACTCAGGGCCAGGGCTACGGATACGGAACCTCGCAGACCGCCCCACCAGAGTACGGTCTGGCCAGCCAGAGAAATATCGACATCAGAAATGCGATTGCTGATTGCACCCAGCACAAAGACGCTAACGGCTCGGGCGACAATGATGACGGCAATGGCTATCAGAATAGTGTTCAGCTGATCGATCAGCCCGTCGAATTTGACCTGATCCCCAATCAACAAAAACACGATGGAGTTGATGAAAAAGGCCACAAATTCCCAAAATTCTGATACCACCAGACGGGTGCGGGGGTTCATGCCGATGCGAGAGCCAAAGTTACCGAGAATCAGGCCTGTCGTGACAACGGCGATGACCCCGGAACCGCCCAGTTCCTCGGCGACCAGATAGGTGCCATAGGCTGATACCAGGGTTAAAGACTGCTCCACCAGGGGAATATCAAACCGCTGGGTTAGAAAAGAAATGCCAAACCCAATCAAGCCACCAATGCTGACCCCAACGCCAGCAAAGACCAGGAAGCGTGCCACGGTTATGGAGGCATCAAACTGCTCAATTCCCAGGGCAATGACCAGCAACAGGTTAAAGGCGACGACCGCTACCCCGTCATTGAACAGACTTTCCCCCTCCATCAGGATAGTCAGGCGTTTATCCACTCCCAGTTCGCGGAACAGGGCGACCACTGAAACCGGGTCTGTGGCAGAAAGACTTGCACCCACCAGCAGGGCCGTAGCCAGGGAAACTCCCGCCAACATTTTCAGGCCTACCACCAGACTGACGATGCAAATTACCACGCCCACAATGGCGTAAAGCAGAATCGGCACCAGGTTGAACTTCAGGTTCTTCCAGTTGAGGTTCCAGGCGGCCTCAAACAGCAGCGGCGGCAGAAAAATGAACAGAATCAGTTCCGGAGAAAGGTTGATCAGCCTCACATCCAGCACGGCCAGACCCAACCCTACCAGCAGCAGCAGCAGGGTATAGGGAATATTGCGCAACACGCTCAACACTCTGGATAGGGTCGCGACCCCCAAAGACACCGACAACACCAAACAAAATTGGCGTAAATTCGCTTCAATGGCCGGATCTTTCAGGGCAGGTTCAACAGCAGCCAGTAAATCCATGGATTGTTCCTGTTCGCTCTGGGGTTTGAGTTGACAGTATATCTATCCTCGAAAAAAGGA
>CAZPYG010000050.1:1655-27501 GCA_964590465.1 uncultured bacterium
ATATCTATCCTCGAAAAAAGGAAAACTCCTGCCTATGATGCCACCAACTTTTCACGAATGGTGCTGGCCTGGGTCAAAAGGGCCTCGGCAAATGATAGGGATTCTTGATGAGACTCACCGCCCGCTAACTGGGCCAACTCTTCCCGTCGCTCTGATGGGGAGAGGGGAACCACCCTGACCACGGTACGAATCACTTCCGCTGTAGCTCCATGGGCCGCTAGCTCGACCGGATCAGAGGATTTGGACCTGGAGGACTTCTTCTTCTTTGCGGTTTTAGGTGGAATAGGCTGGCTATCTACCACATGCTTACCAACGTGGAAGTGGGCATCGGCCATGGCCGCCACCATGGGCTGGTGGGTGACGCAGAGGACCTGATGCTGACGCCCCAGTTGAAAGAGCTTTTCGGCAATGGCCTGGGCCACTTTGCCAGAAACTCCCACATCAATTTCGTCAAACACCATGGTGCCGATGGCATCCACCTGGGAAAAGCAGGCTTTAAGGGCCAGTAAAAAGCGGCTCATTTCACCGCCTGAGGCGGTTTCTGCCAGGGGCTGTAGCGGTTCCCCCGGGTTCGGACTGAATAAAAACTGAATGGCGTCGGCGCCGTGGGCGCTGGGGGTAGTGGCTTGCAGATCTACCTTGAATTGCACCCTGTCCATGGCCAGGGGTTTGAGTTCAGACACCAAACGGGTTTCTAATTCCTGGGCGGTCTGCTGCCGGAGTTCGGTCAGGTTGGCGCAGTCAGCCTCCAAAGCTTGCTGGCGTTGGTGATACTCGGCTGCCAGGGCATCAATGGACTGACCTTCATCGGAGAGGTCCGCCAGGGTGGCCTGCACTTCATTGCGATATTCAATCAGTTCCGGCAGGGAAAGGCCATACTTACGGCACAGGCTCTTAAGCTGGCGCATGCGCTGCTCCACTTCGTCCAACCGTTCGGGATCGGCCTCCAGGGCCGAGCCGTAGGTGTTAATGGCTCGACCAGCTTCCTGCACCTGAGTCAGGGCTTCGCTCACCATGGCCAGGATGGGGGTCATTTCACCATCGTACTGTTCCATATCGGCCAGAATGGCTTCCGCTTTGCCCAGCAGATCGGCACAGGCCGCCGCTTCAGAATCACTTTCGTAGAGAATCTGGTAGACCTGGTAGCTGTTTTGCTGCAGCTCAACGGCATGGCTGAGGCGCTGGTTTTCTTGAATTAGGGCCTCCAGTTCATCCGGCTCTTCCAGATGCGCCTGCCCCAGTTCTTTCTGGTGAAGCTGCAGCAGGTCGAGCTTTTCGAGGCGCTCTTGTTCGGCTCGACGGCGGGTGTCAAGCTTGCGTTTGGCCTGGGTTGCCGCCTCGTAAGCTTGATTTACCGTTTGCCGCTGCTGGAGAACGGGTTCTCCGCCAAATTCGTCCAGCCACTGGCGCTGCAGATCGGGAGACCCCACCTGCACCGTTTGCCCCTGGGCGGTAATTTCCACCAACAGCTGGCGCAGGTCTTCCATTTGAGACTTATTAATCTGGTTACCGTTGAGGTACGATCGGCTGCGCACCGAGGTTTTGCTGAGCACAAGTTCCCGGCGGCACACCAGTTGGCTTCCCTCGATGGGGATATCCTGTTCCACCAGCCAGGCCCGAATGGCCGGAGATTGCTCAAACACCGCCTCAACAATGGCCCGATCGGTGCCGGAACGCACCAGTCGCTGATGGGCTCTGCCCCCTAACACCGCATCCAGGGCATCCAGGATGATCGACTTACCGGCTCCCGTTTCCCCCGTCAGCACGTTTAACCCCGATTGAAAATCCAGGTCGAGGTGATCAATCAGGGCAAAATTTTCAATGTGAAGGGCAGTCAACATAGGGGTGACCAGACTCCAGGGGTAGGGCGATGAATCGCGGCTTTGGCTTTAGTACCCATGTATTTTCCCTCATCCAGCAAGTAGGGAGGTCTGTACCTGAGATTATTTGGTAACACCGTTACAATAGTTTACAGGAACACATTTTGATTTAATGGCTGTGACTACTTACTCAACGGCTCCTTCCCCAAAAGCGGATATGGCTTCTAATTCAACCTCATTTTCTCCATCCTCTGATCAGCCGACGACCATTACCGTTCCCGGGGAGGCTGTGACTGAGCATTTGCATCGAGAAGTAGTGACACCCCGGCAACCAGAACCGGTGGATTTTGTTAAACCGCCATCCCAAACCCTGAAGGAGAAAAAGCAGGATCCATTCGGGGACGTTTCCTACGATCCGGAATCGATCTCAGCCTACTACAGCCGACGTCCGTTCCAGGTCATTTTCCGCTTCGTCGCAATTTTCTTCCCCTTCATCGCCTTTTACCTGCGCCTGTGGTTGGATGCCCGCCTGGGCAGGGATGTTAAAAACAGTCGCCGTCGCGCCATTGGCCTGCGGAAAATGTTGACGGCCCTGGGCCCGGCCTATATCAAAATTGGTCAGGCTCTTTCCACCCGTCCGGATCTGGTTCCTCCCATTTATCTGGATGAACTGACTCGTCTGCAGGACCAGCTTCCCCCCTTCCCCAACGACATTGCCTACCACTTCATCGAAAAGGAATTAGGGGCTCCCGCTGCAGAAGTTTTTGGTGAACTCTCCCCCAACCCCGTAGCCGCCGCGTCCCTGGGGCAGGTGTATAAAGGTCGCCTGAAAACCGGCGAAGCCATAGCGGTCAAAGTACAGCGTCCCGGTCTGGCCAAACGCATCACCCTGGACCTGTTTATTCTCCGGCAGCTAGCCAAGTTCGCCACCCATAATATTTCCCGCATTCGCAGCGATTTGGTCGCCATCATGGACGAGTTCGGGGCCCGCATCTTCGAGGAGATGGACTACACCCACGAGGGGGAAAACGCCCAGCGGTTTGCGGAGCTGTACGGACATATTGAAGGGATTTATGTGCCCTACATCTATCCTAACCTCACCGCTCGCCGGGTCCTGACCATGGAATGGATCGAAGGCACTAAGCTGACCCGCATTGATGAATTGGATCGATTGGGGATTGATGCCACCCAGCTGATTGAAGTGGGGGTTCAGTGTTCTCTGCGCCAGCTGCTGGAACACGGCTTTTTCCACGCCGACCCCCACCCCGGCAACCTGCTGGCGATGCGGGATGGTCGCCTGGCCTATCTGGACTTCGGCATGATGAGCGAGGTTAAGCCCTATCAGCGGTACGGCTTGATTGAGGCTGTTGTGCATATGGTCAACCGCGATTTTGAGGGGCTGGCCAATGATTACGTCCATCTTGAGTTCCTCACCCCTGATACCGACCTGAGTCCGATTATTCCGGCCCTGGCGGAGGTCTTTAGCAATGCCCTGGGGGCCAGCGTGGCCGAGCTGAACTTCAAGAGCATTACCGACGAATTTTCGGCGCTGATGTACGAGTATCCCTTCCGAGTGCCCGCCTACTACGCCCTGATCATTCGTTCCCTGGTGACCCTGGAGGGGATTGCCATCAACGTAGATCCTGAATTTAAGGTGCTCAGCAAGGCCTATCCCTACATTGCCAAGCGCTTGTTGACAGACCCGGCTCCCCAGTTGCGGTCGTCCCTGCAGGATTTGCTGTTTAAGGATGGCAACTTTCGCTGGAACCGTTTGGAGAACCTGCTGCGGAATGCCAAAGACAGCAGCGATTACGACATGGATCAGGTGCTGGACCAGACCCTGGAATTTTTGTTCTCAGATCGGGGAGCGTTTTTGCGCGATCGCATCGTCAGAGAACTGATCAACGGTATCGATGGGTTGGGGCAAAATACCCTGGACAACCTCACCGCTACGGTGCGCCGTCGCATGGGTTGGGCGCCCCATCCTGCTAAAGAAGTACCTCAGACTGCTGCGGTAGATGACAGTGACCTGGCCCACTTAAACCGCATCATTGACATTTTGAAAGATACTAAAGGGTTCGATGCTTCTAAGCTAGCTACCCGCTTACCCACCCTCTTGCTGAAACCCGAAACTCGCGATATGGGCCAACAGGTGGTATCTGGTTTAGCTCAACGGGCCCTGGCCAGGTTCATTCGCTCTCTACTGCTGGATGGGACAGCACCAGTCGTGGTTGAAGATCTGTCGCAGCCGGGAGCAGCGTTACCGGCCAGCGCTAGCCGAGTATGAAAGATCTAGCTGCATTGCCATGATTAACCCACCTCTACCCCTCCCGGTAGCTACTAGATACCCATAAGTCTCGAAAGTCTTAGAATCCCGTGTTCTCCCTCTGCTACGCACGGGCTAAGCCCTACCCCCAGCCCCTTCTGGCCTCCGGGATTGAGGGGGTGAGGGCGAGATGTGTGTACTCTTGGGATTTAGGATGGCCTGACATTTCCTTATTTTCTAGATTGAAAATTATCGAGGATTTATCCGTTAAGAGTAATCCAACTTAAAAGTTATCCAACCGAGCTTCCTCCCGTTGGTTCTCCCCCAGGGAGACGCTTCGCGAACGGAATGACACAGCCGGTCATGTTGTTTGTCTTTCAGACAGGCTACGCCAACGCGCAGCGGCTCCAGAGGAGCAACGAAGCGAAGCGGAGTCGAAACATCTTAAGTGATTACTGGATAATTACTTTCTGGGAGTACTCTAAAGCCTGGTTAAGGCCAAGCAATTCGAGGATCCTTTTCCTAAGGGTAGGGATCTTTATCTGCCCCTAGGATCCTCTGATTAAGTGACGATCTACCTCGATTAGGCGATCATCCTGCGAGGGCCAGTTGTTAAGTTGATGAGTAGGTTAAGAGAGCAAAAAGTCAGCCCTTCTATAAAGCATACAGGCAAGAATTTAATATCTTCCTGGGATATGAAAAGGGTAAATAATGACGGCTTTGCTTTCTGTCAAAACCATGAAGACTAACGACAGCAAAGGAGACGCAATGAAACGCCTTATTCTATATTCTTTGTCAGCAACGATGGCCGTAGCGGTAGGCTCAGTTGCCCGGGCCGCCGAAACTCATACCGTGGGCGAAGCCCAGATTGATGGCAATCTTCTAGCTCAGGCCATCGACGACACCTACGGCGAAGGCGAAGTACACCAGTTTGAGTATCGTGGGTCCAGCCTGGTTGGCGGTATTCTTTCCCCCGATGACTCAGGTCCTAATAATCGGGCCATCCCAACCACCAGGAGCAGCGACATCGCCGAAGACAGGATGTTCGACGATGACGGCTTCAGCCGTTCTGACGCCAACCGCTTTGATCCCTCCTACGATACCCAAATGGAGATGGATAACCAGATGGACGAAGGAGATTATCCTACGGAAGGTACGATTCTCTCCCCCGATGATCAAGGCCCTAACAACCGGGCCGAACCTACTCCAAACCCATAGGTGAAGAGTACGACTTCAAACCATCTAACTTCTTTTTGGATAAATGATGGGACAAATCTACTGAGTTAAGGATTTGTCCCATCACTTTCATCCTCTTCAGCCCCCTGCACCATGCGGGGGGCTAATTCTATGCCTTCGAGGGTATCAATGGGATCTCCCGCGGCGGCTCCCAGTTCTTTAAATTTGCGGGTGCTGACAAGAACTCGGGTTTCCAGGGAACCTGCGGCAGTATTAAAGGCTTTGACTGAGGCTTCTAACCCCTTGCGGAGCTTGATGAAGTGACCGGTCAAAACCCGAATTCGGTCATACAACTCATTGCCGAGGGCGCTGATCATTTGGGCATTTTCGGCCATCTTTTCCTGCCGCCAGCCGTAGGCGATGGCCTTGAGCAGCGCAATCAGCGTGGTGGGAGTGGCCAGAATCACGCTCTGGTTGACGCCATACTCAATCAGTTGAGGATCGTGCTCCAGGGCCGCACTGAAAAAAGTTTCCCCCGGCAAAAAGAGGACGACAAACTCTGGGGATGCCTGAAACTGGTCCCAGTAGGCCTTGGTTCCCAGTTGAGCAAGATGGGTCCGCACCTGCCGGGCGTGGTGCCGCAGTTTTTCTCGACGAATGGTGTCGTCGGGCGCTTCCATCGCTTCCAGGTAGGCCTGCAGGGGAGCCTTGGAATCCACAATAATCTGCCGGCCATTGGGCAGCTTAATTACCATATCGGGGCGGAAACGACCCTGTTCTGACTCCACGGACATCTGCTCCACAAAGTCGCAGTACTCCACCATGCCCGCCATTTCCACCACTCGCTTGAGCTGAATTTCGCCCCAACGACCCCGTACATTGGGGGTCCGCAGGGCTTTGACCAGGTTGGCAGTTTCGCTCTGGAGTTGATTCTGGCTGGTGGCCAGGGATTTGAGCTGTTCGGTCAGGCTGGCGTAGGCGGAGATGCGATCGCGCTCCAGCACCTGCAGCTTGCCATCTACCTGAATCAGCGCGTCTCGTAACGGTTTGACCAGCTCACCAATGGCCTGCTGCTTCAGGCTCAAACTACCCTCAGCCCGGGATTGAAACGCTGCCAGGGTAGACTGGGCCAGCTCCAGAAAGGACTGATTGTTGTGCTGCAGGGCATCCGCCGACAGGGCCTTAAAGGTATCCGCCAGGCGCAGCTGGGCCTGCTCTAAGAGGGCCACTTTGTCCTGGGTCGCCTTTTGCTCGTTGACAAGCTGGGTATGAACTTCCGAGAGCTTGGCTTTGAGTAACGAGTTTTCTCCCTGGGCCTGGGCTAAACGGGTATCCCGTTCCTGCAGCTGCCGCTCCAGTTCTGGCAGATGGCTGACTCTGGCTTCAGCAGCGGCCCGGCGGGCGGCTTCATCCCGGGCGGCATAATGGCTCTGCTCTACTTGATTTTGGAGTTCCCGAATGGTTAGCCGTAATTCCTCTACCTGCTGATCTTTCTGGTGCAACCGTTCGATCATGCCGGCCCGTTCGGCCACCAGGTCTGATTTAGCCCGTTCCCTCGCCGTCTGAATTTGGCTTCGCAGCACCAGCCAGGTACAGCTTCCCCCCAGCAGTAGTCCCAAAATCATGCCCAGCAGCGCTTGCATAATGTTGCTCTAACTCTGTAGTACTTTCGTCTTAGGTACAGGTATACTACAAGACTCTACGCTTTATTGATAGCTGGGCTTGTTAGAACCAACCAGCCACAGGCGATTCAATCTATCCGTCAGCCTGTGGCTTAAGCTTCAGAGTTCTTAGCTGCATTTAGGTCGCTTTAGCCATAAACGGGTATTGCAGTCCCAAAGCATAGCCTTGATAGTTTTAGGGTCACAAATTAGGAACCGGGTTTCTCAGAAACCCAGTTCCTAAACCGACAACATGGCTGGTTTAATCCTTTCTAAACCCGAGCCGTGATTACCTCTGCATCCCGCTGGGGATGAATACCCTGACCAGCCTGCAGGTAAGCATAAAGGCGATTCAGCGCGTGCAGATAAGCAAAGGCAGAAGCCACCACAATATCGGTGTTGGCAGCGTGGCCGGAAAAGACCTTATCCTCATATCGCAGGCGAATGGTGACTTCCCCCAGGGCGTCGATGCCCTCGGTGACGGACTGCACCGAAAACTCAATCAGCTGATTGGGAATATCGACAACGCGGTTGATGGCCTTATAGACGGCGTCCACGGGGCCGGTGCCAATGGCAGCATCCATCAGCTCTTCGCCTTCGGGGGTGCGCACCATCACCGTGGCGGTGGGGCGAGAGCGGTCCCCACAGGAAACCTGCACCAGGTCGAGATGGTAATGTTCGGGAGCCTGCTGGGTCTCGTCGTTGACGATGGACTCAATATCCCAGTCGGTGATGGTTTTCTTCTTATCCGCCAGTTCCTTAAACCGCAGGAATGCCCGGTTGAGGGCCTGTTCCTCCAGTTCAAAGCCCAATTCCTGCAGACGGGTGCGGAAGGCGTTGCGGCCCGAGTGCTTGCCCAGCACGATCTGGTTATCAGTGAGACCGATGGAGGTAGCATCCATGATCTCGTAGGTGAGCTTATTCTTCAGCACACCATCCTGGTGAATACCGGACTCGTGGGCAAAGGCGTTGGCCCCAACGATGGCCTTGTTGGGCTGCACAAACATGCCGGTGAGGTTCGACACCAGGCGAGAGGTTTTGTAAATCTGGCGGCTATCGATGTTGGTCAGGGGGTCCTCAGAATCCGCCGGACGCCCCAGAAAGGGGTTATAGAAGGAACGCCGCACGTGCAGCGCCATCACCAGTTCTTCCAGGGCGGCATTTCCGGCCCGTTCGCCGATGCCGTTGATGGTGCATTCCAGCTGACGGGCACCGTTCTTGACGGCCTCCAGGAAGTTGGCCACGGCTAAACCCAGGTCGTTGTGGCCGTGAACAGAAATGATCGCCTGGTCGATGTTCGGCACGTTTTCTTTGATGCCTTTGATCAGCTGGCCGAATTCCACCGGGGTCAGATAGCCCACAGTATCGGGGATATTGACGGTGGTGGCACCGGCTGCGATCGCGGCTTCCAGCACCTGGTACAAAAATTCCGGGTCAGACCGACCCGCATCCTCCGGAGAAAATTCCACATCCTCGGTGAAGGTTTTGGCGTAGGCCACCATTTCCGGGGCAATCTGCAGCACCTCTTCCCGGCTCTTGCGCAGCTTGTACTGCATGTGAATATCGGAAGTGGCAATAAAGGTATGGATGCGTCCCTTTACCGCAGGCTTGACGGCTTCCCCGGCCCGTTCAATGTCGTGTTTGGTCGCCCGAGCCAGACCGCAGATGGTAGGGCCTGCCTCGGTGCCCACTTCCCGAGCGATCTTCTGAACCGCCTCAAAGTCTCCCGGGCTGGCAAAGGGAAAACCCGCTTCAATAATGTCTACCCCCAGTCGTGCTAGCTGCCGCGCAATGGTTAGCTTTTCTTCGACATTCAGGGTAGCCCCGGGGGACTGCTCGCCGTCCCGAAGGGTGGTGTCGAAAATCAAAATGCGGTCAGAACTAGCGGTGTTACTCATTGCGGTTCCCATGAGATAGACAACAGAGATACCAAGTTCAGCTCGAAAACTGGAGCTTTCCCTCAGTCAAAACCTCACTTCTGGACTTGGACAAGGTTTAAATTAACGAATGTATCGGTATTAACCATTCTACTGTCAGAAAGCGGATTCGCTACGGGTTAGCCAGAAACTATTTGAATATTTGGTGACACAGTTAGACCATAAGCTAAGGGCCCAACCGCACCTGCGATGGGCTCTGATCACATCTTCCCACGGGTTTTATGGCAGGGCATCTGATTCCCCAAAAAGAGCCGCACAACTTTGAGCTGGGTACCGATGACCTGCACATCTGGTCCATCGCGACTCAAGACGACCACTTACCTGAGGATCTAGCTTACTTTGAGGCTTCTCTATCTCCCCAAGAGACAGAACGATACCAGCGACTAAAAATTCCCCACGTCCGCCAAAATTTCCTGCTGAGTCGGGCATGTTTGCGCTATCTGCTGAGCTTTTACATCGGTCTAAACCCAGGGGAACTGGAATTTTCTCTGGGTGAATACGGCAAACCTGAGCTTGGAACGCCTGGGATACAGCCTTCTCTGCAGTTCAATCTGACCCACACCGAGGGCAGGATTGCCATTGCCCTGCATCACCACCGGACAGTCGGAATTGATATCGAGCAGTTAAGACCGGTAACAAATCTCGATCGCATGTGCAACCATTGCTTGACTCCTGAGGAGACTCAAACCGTCCTCCCGCTTCAGGATGCATCAGCCTGCCACCGCTTTCTGCAGTACTGGACTACCAAGGAAGCTCTGCTCAAAGCGAAAGGCGTCGGCCTGAACCAGCCCATGAATCAATTTGAGGTGTTACTGGCCAAAGACTCCCTTACCCCTCAACCTGTCCAAGTTCAGATGGGGAAATTTCTGGAAAGCGTAAAAAACCAGAACCTGGAGAATTTCCACCTGTATCAATGGCAGCCTGAAACCGATTATGTGGCAGCTCTGGCGGTGCAACAGCTTCCTGGCGATAGTTCCGTGAAGATCAGCTTGAAGCAGATATCCCCCAGGGAATTGGTGCAACTTAAGACATAGAGGGTGAAGCAGTGTATCCGGTCCAGGCTTTGTAGAAAAAGTAAATTGAAAGTAAAGCTAACAATGCCCTGAACATAAACGTGACCAAACGGTCGGGCAGTTTCGGCAAAAAGCGCGTGCTGATTTGCACCCCCACTAGCCCCCCAAGGCCGAGAATAATGCCAGTCACAAACTGCACATTGTTGTTCAGGGAATGCCAGACGCAGGCCGACAGACCCGTAATTACAATTGCCCCCAGGCTGGTTTGAATGGCGGTTTTAATGTCTTCCTTCAGCAGCAGAATTTGCAGAGGCACCATCACGACACCACCGCCAACCCCAAATAGGCCAGCCAAAAACCCCGCGGTACCCCCAATAATGCCCCGCGCAATAAAGGGATTCATTGCCCCTTCTGGGTCTGCATCGGATGGGTCCGCATCTTCGGGCTCCTGGGGTTGTTTAGCCCGGAAAACCACTCTTTTTTTGACTCCAATCAAGTAAATATTGAAGAGCAAAAACAGCCCAAAGGCCGCCAACAAGACATGTTCCGGAAAGTAGTTGGCCAGAGCCGTTCCCAAAAACGAAGTTACCACCGCCGGCAGACCCAGCAGCAGCACATTCTTAAGATTCAGGTAGCCCATGCGCCAGTTCTGCACACTCCCCGCCAGGGCAATCACCAGAATCGCCAGGGTACTGGTGCCCACCGCCTGCACCCCGGAAAGGCCCAAAGCCACCATCACCGGCACCATAACGGTGCCGCCACCAATGCCGAGAAATCCAGCCAGAACCCCGGCCAGCAGGCCCACAACAATCAGAATCAAATAATTGTTCACAACGCTATCGATCTCGATGTCTCAACTGGCCCAGAGAAAAATGGCCCTCTGAGCCCCATTAAGAATAGGGCACTCTGTCATTCCTTGCGAGGGAGAGGGTTGGCGCATCCTGTCGGCAGAAATTTCCCCTGGGATAAAAGGTGCAGCCAGTTCCCTGGCTACGATTTGCCACCCTGCCTGAGGCTAACGCTATGGTCCAGACCCGGCGAAATTTTCGGTTTTAGATGGGGAGTATGCCGCCCCCTCAGGTTCTGGGACCCGGAAGCGGTGCATCCACAACATTTCCCGATTTGAGCGGAAATTGGCTGAATGGGTACCATCCCAGGCACCAGCTCTCTTGCTAACTATTAGCTGTTGGCCATGACCCAATTCACCAAAGTCCTGACGCCAAATCCAGTGCCGCCAGGATTGACGTAACCATTTTCCTTTTCAGTCCACACCGGACCGGCCACATCCAGATGGACCCAGGGAGTTTCTTTAACGAACTGCTTGAGGAACAGGGAAGCGGTGATGGAACCGCCAGCGCGGGGACCGGTGTTTTTCATATCCGCCACGATGGATTTGAGGCCATCAAAGTACTTCTCTTCCATGGGCAGTCGCCAGAACTTTTCGCCAGCGGTTTTTGCGGCAGCGCTGATGGCGGTAGCCAATTCGTCATTTTCGGTGAACATACCGGCGATATCGTCCCCGAGGGCAACGATGCAGGCTCCGGTCAGGGTGGCCAGATCAACGATGGCATCGACGCCGAGCTTTTCGGCAAAGACCAGAGCATCGGCCAGGGTGAGGCGGCCTTCGGCATCCGTGTTGTTGACTTCGATGGTTTTGCCGTTGGAGGCAGTAAGGATGTCGCCAGGGTGCATGGCTTTGGCACCAATCATGTTCTCGGTGGCGGCACTGATGAAGTGGACTTCCACATGGGGCTTCAGTTGGCCAATGGCCTTCGCGGCTCCAAAGGTTGCCGCTGCACCTCCCATGTCGATCTTCATCATCTCGATGCCGCTACCGGCCCCTTTGATGTTGAGACCGCCGGAATCGAAGGTGAGGCCCTTGCCCACAATGGCCAGCTTGCGGCTGGGAGTGCCGCTGGGTTTATAGGTCAGGTGGATGAACTTGGGCGGCATATCCGAGGCCTGGGCAACCCCCAGGTAAGCGCCCATACCCATGGCTTCGCACTGCTCCCGCTCCAGCACCTCCAGTTCCATGCCGTAGGCCGTAGCCATGTCCTGGGCGGTTTGGGCCAGGGATTCAGGAGTCACCACATTGGCCGGGGCGGAGGTCAGCTCTCGGGCCAAAACCACTCCTTCACAGATGGCTTGAGCCATTTGGATGGCCTCTGCCTGGTTCCCGACTCCCAGGAGATGGACCTGCTCGACATGGACTTTGCTGCCGTTGGACTCCTTGTCAGATTTGAAACGCTGATCCTCGTGAAGGGCCAGAAACGCCCCCTCCACCATGGATTGGGTTACAAGGGAGGGCATCCCCTCTAACACCGGCAGGCTCAGGCCCAGGGTCGAGCATTTTTCAGCTTTTGCTAAACGGGCCGCCGCCGCGGCAGCCTGCCTTATGGTTTCGGTATTGAGCTGATCGACGGCGCCCAGACCGACGACACCAAGTTTACGGATGGAGCTATCACTACCGACCCGGATGGAAGCCCTGGAACCGGCTTTGCCGGTAAATTCGGCTTCGTCAATTAACTCTTGCAACAGTCCAGACACCTGGGTGTTGAGTTCTGCCAGTTCCCCAGAGATTGGCACTGAAGCTTCGGTGAGGCCAACCACAAGACAATCGCCCGACCAATTCAGGATGGTCTGTTCTGATGCGTGAAACTCCATTTAAACCAGCTCAATTAACGTGCAAAGGAAACCAGGTATCGATGGGAGCCATGGGCAAAATTGGTCTCCGGCCCGAGGGAAACTCCATGCTTTTAGCGCAAACTTTGCTTTTAGCACAGACTTTTCCCCGGGCCGGGCCCCTGGCTAGAAGGCCCCAAAAATCCTAGTTCACTATAAACCAAAGTCCAGCGGGTATGGGCTGTAATCACGGGGGATGCTGGTAATGATGGGAGACTCTACAAAATATGAGCTCAGGGATGATGATTGAGATGTCTTGTAATTAAAAGCGGAAATAGCTCATCCCCTGTTTTTTTTGCTAAAACCCTTAGAAGAGTTTATCGGCGCGCCATGCTCAAGCGATTAAGAACGAGCCTGCCCTTATTTGCGATCGCGGGAGTCAGTGCCCTGTCCCTCGGCATGGTTGCTGCCCTGGTCAATACGGTTCCCCAGGAAGACCCTCCTGCGGTCGAGTCTGGGGAAGCCTTTCCCGGCTTCAGCCGCGGGGCTCAACTGGATACGGACGATCCGGTTCTAACCTTGGCCCTGCGTCCCGCCGAACAGCGTCAAGGGCAACTGCAGCAGTTCGTGGAAGGACGCTCTACCTCAAGCCGCAGTCGGGCCCGTTATCTGATGGCCCTGGATCTGATTAATGCCAATCGGGGAGGCAGCGCCATTCCCCTGCTTGAGGGCTTGGAAGCGGAATACCCCGCCATGGCCCCCTATACTTTGCTGGCTCTGGCCCAGGCCCAGACCGCCGCGGGGCAAGTTGAGGCAGCCCAACAAACCCAGCAAACTCTCTTAACAACCTACGGCGATGATCCCGCTACGGCGGCCTTACTGTACGACCTGGGTAAAACCAATGGCAGCTATTGGGACCAACTGCTGCAGCAGTTTCCCGACCATCCCGCGGCGGTAGACGTGGCCCACCAGCGCCTGACGGCAGATCCCTACCGGGCCGATGCCCTGCCCCTGTTGATGACCATCGCCCGGGCCGGGTTGCATCATCCCCAGGCGGGCAGTTCCCTGGTGCGGCTCTCCCAGGAATTTAAAGATCAGCTGACTCCTGAAGAGTGGCAAACCATCGGCTTTGGCTTCTGGCGCCTGGACAGCTACAAAGAAGCCGGACCAGCCTATGCCAATGCCCCGACCTCACCCCGCAACCTGTACCGGGCGGCGCGGGGGCTACAAATTGGAAACCAGCGAGACCGGGCGATCGCGCTGTTTACCCAACTCGATCAGCAATTTCCCGCAGCTCCCGAAACCGCCACGGGGCTGCTGCGGCTCACCCTTAGCCTGCCGGACCAGGCGGCCCTGGGCGTACTAGATCAGGTCATCACCCGCTTTCCTGATCGGGCCTCAGAAGCCATGCTGCTCAAAGCAGAGACCTTTGAGGATTTAGGGAGTCCAGAAACCGCCCAGGCCACCCGCGACGCTATTCTCACCGACTACAGCGATGCCGATGCTGCCGCCGAAATCCGCCTCAATAATGCCTTCAACGCCGCCGAGCAGGGTGACCTGACCATGGCCCTGAGCTGGGGACGCGATGTGCTCAAGTACAGTCCCCACAGTGACCCCGCCGCCGATGCCGGCTTCTGGGTCGGCAAGTGGGCCCGCCAACTGGGCCAGGCTGACATTGCCCAAGCCGCTCTAGAGCAAGTCATTGGCACCCACCCGGAGTCTTACTACGCCTGGCGGGCAGCAGTGGCCCTGGGATGGGATGTGGGAGATTTTAAAACCGTGCGGTTCGAAACTCCCCGGGTGGTTCTGCCCAACCGCCGATCGCCCTTACCCGCTGGCTCAGATACCCTGCAGGAGCTTTACCTGCTGGGTCAAGATGGCCTCGCCTGGGAGCGCTGGCAAACTGAATTTGCCCATCGCCAGGACCCCTCGGTTGAAGAGCAGTACGTGGATGGCCTGATGCGCCTGGGCGTAGGCGACAACCTGGACGGCATTTATCAGGTTTCCAGCCTGGCCTGGGCAGACGACCCGGCAGACATCGCTAAATATCAACAGCTAAAGCAAAAGCCGGATTACTGGCTGGGGGTATATCCCTTCCCCTATGCAGATTTAATTCAAACCTGGTCAGCCCAGCGGCAGTTGAACCCCCTGTTGGTAACTTCTCTGATGCGCCAGGAGTCCCGGTTTGAATCCAAAATCCGTTCCAGTGCCGGGGCAGCCGGGCTGATGCAGGTGATGCCAGCCACTGCAGAATGGATTAAAGGGCAGGCCGGCATGACCGGCTATGACCTGAATAACCCCAACGACAACATTAATCTGGGCACCTGGTACCTGGACTACACCCACAGCGAATACGACAATCACTCCTTATTTGCGGTCGCCAGCTACAATGCCGGCCCTGGCAATGTCGCCACATGGATTAATCGCGGTGGCTTTACTGATGCCGATGACTTTGTCGAAAAAATTCCGTTCCCCGAAACGGAGGGATATGTGAGGGCAGTATTTGGCGGCTACTGGAACTATCTCAGGTTGTATGACCCTGAGATAGCTCAAAAAGTAGAGCAGTATCAAAAACGGTTTAATTCGTTATAACCCGTTTCCCCCTAAAATAAGGTTTGTTCAACATTCAAGATGCAGAGTTGTGTCCGGCTCGTTCATTTCTCAGTTCAGTGAGGTCGCGTGGCTAAGTTAGCTCCTTCCCAAATCGAACAACTGCACTCCATTGGTGCCTATCTACGGCAGGTTCGCCAGGAACAGGGCCTGTCCCTAGATTCTATGGCCAACCAAATTTTTATTCGTCCGGCTTTACTGCAAGCCCTGGAGTCAGGAAACGATGCGGCTCTACCTGAACCCGTTTTTGTGCAGGGGTTTATCCGCCGCTACGCTGACGCCCTCGGGTTAGATGGACAGGCCCTATCGAGTGAATTTTCGGTGACACCCATCGATGTGTTGCCCACTCCAGAACTCCTGGAACAGGCTGACACCAACGGCGTGATTAAACCTGAAACCCGCCACAGCATTCGCGTTTTAGAAAAGGCAGAGCACCCGGCAACTGCGCCCCAGTTACCCCGTCGTTCCCCCCTGCCGATGCTGGCTGGCCTTGGGGCTTTATTACTGGTAGTTGGGCTGGGTATTTGGGCCATCACAAACCGTGATCAGGCTCCATCTCCCACGGGTCAGACAGATTCCCTTGAGACCGCTCCGATTCCCGATGACCCCACCGAACCTGCGTTGGAACCCCTGGAAAACAATCCAGTGCCCCCCTTAGAAGCGCCCATTGTGGTGGATGTAAACCTACTGGAACGCAGCTGGCTCAGCGTTACCGCTGACGGCGAAAACCTGTTTGAAGGCACCCCCGAAGAAGGGTTTGAAGAAACCTGGACCGCGGAAGAGAGCCTCGAATTGACGACGGGTAATGCCGGTGGTGTCGAAATTTCTATCAATGGCGAAGAGGCGGTAGTATTGGGCAACCCTGGCGAGGTGATGAACCTGGAAATCACCCCAGATTCAGATACCGACGCTATGCTCAATCCCTAGCCCGGCCCAACCGTGAAATGCCATTACCCGGCGCAACGGCGGGAATATTAGCCCTGTTCGCCTCATGGTGACCGGAGGGGTGTTTACAATAGGGAAACGCCCCTTACCTTGACCGTCTACCTGCAGACTTATGACGCCTCCCACCGACCTTGAGACCGCTGAGAAGCCCACGACAAAGACCAACGGTAAGTTTCTCACGCCAGATATCGAGCTGGATGAAGTCCCTGATGACGTGGAAATGTCGTTGTTTGACCATCTGGAGGAACTGCGGCAGCGCATTTTCTACTCCCTGATTGCCGTATTCGCAGGCATCGTCCTGTGTTTCTGGCAAGTCAACCGGATCGTCGCACTGCTGGAAGTACCTGCCAAGGGAGCCAAGTTTTTACAGCTTTCCCCGGGGGAATACTTCTTTGTTTCCCTCAAGGTCGCCGGTTATAGCGGCCTGCTGGTGGCAAGCCCCTTTATCCTCTACCACATCGTAATGTTCGTATTGCCGGGGCTAACCCGGCGGGAACGGCGGTTTATTGGCCCTATCGTGCTGGGGTCCAGTGTGCTTTTCGCGGCCGGGCTGGCATTTGCCTATATCGCCCTGATTCCAGCGGCGCTGAACTTTTTCATCAGCTATGGGGAAGATGTGGTGGAGCAGCTATGGTCCATCGATCGCTACTTTGAGTTTGTGCTGCTGCTGCTGTTTAGTACCGGCTTAGCCTTTCAGATTCCGGTACTGCAGATGCTGCTGGGGCTCTTAGGAGTTGTAAATTCCAAACAAATGCTTGCGGGCTGGCGCTACGTGCTGCTGGGGGCGGCAATTTTAGGAGCGGTGCTGACCCCCTCTACCGACCCGGTGACCCAGAGCTTGCTGGGGGGAGCGGTTTTATTTCTCTACTTTGGCGGGATTGGCATGGTCAAGGCCATCGGGCGTTAGGGGATACTGTGCCTGGCAACCTTCTTTATATAGAGATTATATAGAGAGAATAGCAGGGGAAAAATCTACCCTGTCGGTGGTCATCCAGCGTGGGAACATTTGAAGAGAATAACAGGGTTTCTCTTCCCCAAAAAACACCTCAGAAACCCATTAACCCCTTAATTTCCTTCACCAAGTTCGATTCCCCAGAGGATTGTCGGGGATGGGTCAATACCCCCGATTGGGGACTGAACAAAAACGCCAGCATAAACAATCCAAACGTCACCAATACAATGGCCGGCCCCGAAGGCAGGTTCAGGTAATAGCTGATGTAAATACCAGCAACGCTGGAAAATACCCCAAACCCTGCCCCCAACATCATCACCTGATGCAGTCGCGGTACCAGCAAATAAGCCGTTGCGCCGGGGGTAATCAGCAACGCCAGCACCAGGATGACCCCTACGGCTTTCATGCTAGCCACCACAGTCATGGCAATCAGCACCATTAACCCGGCATTTAGTAACCCCACCGGTAAGCCGCTGGCCTGGGCACCCAGGGGATCAAAACTGTAGAACAGCAGTTCTTTATAGAGCAGCGCCACACAGGCCAGCACCAACACCGCAATGATGGCCGTATCCCTCACCTCACCATCCGTTACCCCGAGAATATTGCCAAACAAAAAATGATTGAGGTCAATTTTGTTGTCCTTCTGGATCAGGGTAATCAGGGTAATGCCCAGGGCAAAAAACGCCGAGAACACAATGCCCATGGCAGCATCTTCTTTGACTGGAGAACGGCGATGAATCCAGGCAATGAGCACGGTACTGATGACCCCAGCGACAAAAGCCCCCAGGTACATATTGATACCCAGCCAAAACGCTACGGCTAACCCTGGCAACAGGGAATGGCTGATGGCATCTCCCAGCAGGGCCAGCCGTTGCACCATCAGGTAGCTACCCACCACAGCGCAGATAATCCCCACCATCACAGCAACCATTAAGGATCGCTGCATGAAGCTGTACTGCAGCGGCCCAATGAACCAGTTTAGGAATCCCAGCGGTGCCATCGATGCCCAAGATTTAGAACAGAGTGACTTACCCTTGCCAAGGTTTTATAGGGGGCGAACGGCCCTTCGCCCCGGGGATATTTTTGCCGTGGTTGGCTCCTCATCCCTAGGCCACATGATTCGAGAAGAACTGCACATGGCCCCCATAGGCCCGGCTCATGTTGGCGGTGGTAAGGACCTGGTGCCGCGGCCCAAAGGCAATGAGTTCTTTGTTAAGCAGCAGTAATCGCTCGAAATGGGTAATGGATTCCCCCAGGTCGTGGTTGACTACCAGCACAGTTTTATTTTCTGCCGCCAGCTCTCGAAAAATTTGAAACAACACATCCTCGGTTGTCTGATCCACCCCAACAAAAGGTTCATCAAAAAAGAACATATCCGCCTGTTGGGCCAGGGCCCGGGCCAGGAATACCCGCTGCTGCTGTCCCCCCGAGAGGGCCCCTATGGGACGGTTACGGAAGTCAGCCATGGCAACCCGGTCCAGGGCTTCCATGGCAATCCGGTTGCTGACGTTAGACAGTCGGCGAAACCATCCGGTACTGCGGGTGCGCCCCATCAGCACCACATCCCACACCGTGGCGGGAAAGGTCCAGTCAATTTGAGACCGCTGGGGAACGTAGGCTGTGTGATCGCGCTGGTCACTCAACCGCCGCTCCCCGTAGTGCACCATCCCCGTAACCACCGGAGTAAGCCCCAGCATGGCCTTGATCAGAGTGCTCTTACCAGCCCCGTTAGGCCCAAAGATACCCACCAACTGTCCGGGCGGCACCACAAAGTTGATGTTGCGCAAAGCCCGCACGTCGCGGTAGTTGACGCTGAGGTGATCAACAACGAGGGGAGCAACATTGGACATGGATACTTCCTTACACAACAAACGGGAAATACCGAGAGACCATCCCATCCACCCACAGAGCAGGGAGAAAGCGTCAACTCAGGCAACTCTTCAAATATGAAACGATTATGAAACCACTACGAGTATAGGGTATTCTCAAAAATGAAACAATAATGAAATGCAGGGAATGAACATTTTTCGGTCCCGGGGGAAGCTGCAAACCTCCTGGTTAGCATTAGGAATAGGGCTCATGGCTACCGCAGTCGTGGGCTGCGATTCATCCACCCCATCCACGGTCATCAACGGTGAAGACGATAATGGGCTGGATGTCGTGGCGACCAGCACCATGATCACCGACTGGACCGCCCGAGTAGGCGGCGATGCCATCGACTTGGTGGGGATTCTCGAGGCCGGGGCAGATCCTCACATCTATGAACCCGTTCCTGCCGATAGTGTTGCCCTGGAAGATGCCGACATCATCTTCTACAACGGCTATAACCTGGAACCCAACCTGGTCAGATTAATGGAATCCAGCGGTAATGAGGCTCGCCAGGTAGCCCTAGGGGAAATCATTCAGCCCCTGAACTTTGAGTACGAAGGACAGCGAGCGCCCGATCCTCACGTTTGGGGCAATGTCGACAATGTTGTGCAAATGGTAGAACTGATTCGCGATGAGTTAATCCAACTGGACCCGGGCAACGAGATCACCTACACCCAAAACGCAGCGGAATTCGTAGCCGAACTGAATCAGCTGGATAGCTGGATTGCAGCCCAAATTGCCACGATTCCTCCCAACCAGCGACAGCTCATTACCACCCATGATGCTTTCCAGTACTACACCCAGGCCTACGGGCTGGAGGTAGCCGGCACCTTGATTGGTATCAGCACCGAGGAGCAGCCCAGCGCCCAAACGGTGCAGCAATTGGCCGAGACCATCAGCAGCCTGGGAGTACCGGCCATCTTCGCGGAAACGACCATTAACCCTCGATTAATCACCACCGTGGCGGAGGAAGCTGGGGTCGCCCTGGCCCCCACAGAACTCTATTCCGACTCCATCGGCGCTCCCGGTAGTGATGGAGACTCTTACATCAACATGATGGTGGCCAACACCCGAGCCATTGTGGAAAATTTGGGGGGCGAGTACGTAGCCTTTGAAGGGGAGACTCCGTAACGGTTCCAGGCATCCCCTATGCCCACCAGCTAGCTCGAAATTATCCCCTGTTTTGCCAAAGCCTGAGCCACCCGAAACAGCTTTGCTTCCTGGTAAGGGGCAGCAATCAACTGCACCCCAACCGGCAACTGGCCCGGGGGATGAATGGGCACCGAAATCACCGGCAAACCAATAAACGACAGGGGTTGGGTGTAAAACCCGAGATGGGGCCTGAGGGGATAGGTTTCCCCATCAATATCCAGGATGGTTTGATCCAGGGGTGGAGCCACACAGGGAGTGGTGGGGGCAATCAGGACATCGTAGGACTTGAATAATTCCCGGGCGTGATCGCGGTACCACCGCCGTAACCGCTGAGCCTGCACATACCAGCCGTTGGGAATCAGCGCCCCCGCCAGGAACCTTTCCCGAGTCGCCTGGTCAAAATCCATCGGGCGCTGCTGCAGTCTTGTTAGATGGAGCTGACTGCCCTCGCAGGCGGTGATGATGTAAGCCGCAGCCCGGGCGCGGTGGGTTTCGGGCAGTTCCACCACATCGGTAACGCCCAGGGCAGAGACGACCTGCATCAGGCCATCCCTCACGACGGACTGCATGCCCCGGTCAAAGTGGCCGCCCAGACGAGCCATACGGAGGTCAGCGATGCCCGTCTCCAGGTGGGGAATTACCGACTCCCCTGGGCGGTCGGTACAGACCGGGTCTCGTTCGTCTGGTCCCTGCATGGCATCGTAGACCAGGGCCAGGTCTCGGACTGAGCGAGCAAAGGGACCGACGTGATCCAGGCTGGCGGAAAATAAAAACGCCCCAGCCCGAGACAGCCTGCCGTAGGTGGGCTTTAGCCCATAGACTCCGCACAGGGAAGCCGGTACCCGGATCGAGCCGTTAGTATCAGAGCCCAGGGAAAATGGCACCAACCCCGCGGCTACCGCCGCCGCCGACCCGCCAGAAGAGCCTCCCGCCATGCGAGCAGGATCATGGGGGTTGGGAGTTGTCCCATAATGCTGGTTGATGGTGACAAAGCCATAGGCATATTCATCCATATTCAGGGCACCCACCAGCACTGCCCCGGCCTGCTCTAAGCGGGTGATGACGGTGGCATCCCGAAGGGCAGGGGAATTGTCCTGATTGATTTTTGCCCCGGCCAGAGTGGTCACCCCGGCAATGTCGAATAAATTTTTCACCCCAAAGGGAACACCAGCAAGGGCACCCAGTTCCGAACCGATGGCGATAGCCTGGTCCAGTTGGGTGGCCTGGTGCCGGGCTCGTTCGGTAGTCAGAGCCGTAAAGCAGTTGTGGTGAGAGTCTGCGGAGGAAATCGTCGCTAAAGCCTGGTCGAGCACTGCCGTTGCAGACTCCTCCCCGGTACTGACTGATGCGGCAATGGCGGCAGCTGAAGCAATTGAGCCAGATGAAATCGTTCGACGGCTTCCAGACATGGGTGTTCTCAGGGTTCAAAGGTAGCAGCACTTTCGACGGTTTCCGGCAGGGAAAATTCAATGACCGGTTGGGCGATCTGCTGGATGTGCTCAAAATTTGCCATCACCCCCGACCGTAACGTCGGAGGTAACGACACCCCCACCAAAGCCGCTGCCTGATCAACATAGGTGGCCACATCAAACTGGGTTCCAGGAGAGGCCTCTGCCGCAGACGGTGAATCTGGGTGGGGAGCGTTGGATGAATTCATGGAAAACCTAAGGATAAATTAATTTTTCATCGAGAAAATTATGGATTAATGTTACATTTTATCCCTTCCATAGGATAGGTGAACCCAGGCCCTCTCTGTGGTACGCAAGTTTTCTAAATCTCTCTCAAGACTCGTACAATTTAAGACCTTTGCCAGTTTTTTGTATGCTGAAGAAGTATTCCCAGCCAGCCAGGTTGGGACTGGAGGTGGTTTGCTCACAATTTATGCGGTGAACACCGAAACAAGCTGCCTGGCGTTTCATCAGGAGTAAGCGATGTCAAGTTCACATCCGAAAATCAGAATCGAAAATCTCGTCAAAATTTATGGCGAGCATTCTAAACGCGCTCTTAAAATGTTTCGCGAAGGTGGCAATCGAGAAGAAATTCTGAAAGCTACCGGCAATGTTTTAGGGGTTGCGGATGTCTCCCTCGACATCAACGAAGGTGAACTCTTCGTGATCATGGGCCTTTCAGGCTCTGGAAAATCAACGTTAGTGCGATGCATCAATCGTCTGATTGAGTCCACTAGCGGCCAAATTTATATCGACGACGAAGATATTCTGAAGGCCAACAAAGCGCGCCTGAGAGACATTCGGCGCACCAAAATTTCAATGGTATTTCAGCGGTTTGGGTTGTTTCCCCATAAAACCGTCAGCGAAAACGTTGAATACGGGCTGCAGCTCCGGGGCATCAGCCCCAAAGAACGCCGCGATAAAGCCCAGGAAACCCTGGAAGCGGTCGGACTGGGTGAATGGGGCGAATATTTTCCCGACAGCCTTAGCGGCGGGATGCAGCAGCGAGTTGGCCTGGCCCGCGCCCTGGCCACCGATGCTCCCATCATGCTGATGGACGAAGCCTTTAGCGCCCTCGACCCCCTGATTCGCCGGGGTATGCAGGATGAACTCATTCGTCTGCAAAACGAACTCCACAAAACCATCATTTTCATCAGCCACGACATTCAGGAATCCCTCAAAATTGGGGACCGGGTGGCCGTAATGAAAGACGGCTATCTGGTGCAGGTGGGGACCCCTCAGGAAATTGTGACCAATCCGGTAGACGACTATATTCGCGCCTTTACCCTGGACGTGAACCGGGCTCAGGTGCTCAAAACTGGTTCTATCCTGCGTAGAACCCGCCCTTTCCACCTGGGCACTGGCCCTGCCGCCAACGCCCTACGACAAATGAAGGAGTATCAGCGGCAGCACATGTATGTGCTGAACGAAGCTGAGCAACCTGTTGGCCTGCTCATTCGGGATGAGCTGGAAGCCGCCGTACATCAAGGGGTAACCGATGTGCAAAAGGTCATGGTGACGGATTTTCCCACGGTGGATGTTAACAATAATCTGGAAGAAATTTTCCACGTTGCTCAAGAAAACATTCCCCTGGCGGTGTTAGCCGAAAATGACAAATTTCGGGGCGTGGTTGAGCCTTCCGATATTTTCTCCAGCATCAGTACTCAGCGGAATGGCAACGGTGCAGCCTCCTCTCCTGCTGCCGCCCTAACTGCTGTCACGGCATGATCTGTCATTGCTTTTTCGCAAGTATTTTTCGCAAATTCTGAATAAATGAATACCTGGCTCTCAGATTTTTTTAACTGGCTGTTTTGGAACCAGTCCACCGAACTCGTTCCCCTGGGGGATTGGATCGCCGCCGCCGTTGATTGGGTGGTGACGAACTTTCGCTGGCTGTTTCAGCTCATTCGCTGGCCCATCAGCGGGTTCTTGAACGGCATCGAAGACTTTTTCCTGTGGGTTCCCCCGATTCTCTTTTTAATCGTTTTGGGTCTGTTGGCCTGGCAGTTTGCGGGCAAAGGCTTAGCCATCTTCAGCATCGCGGCGATGACCTTTGTCGGCCTGATTGGGGCCTGGTCTGAAACCATGATCACCCTGTCCCTGGTGATTACCGCCGTGGTGCTCTGCATCTTCGTTGGCCTGCCCCTGGGCATCGCCGCTGCCCGCAGCAATCGGGTTGAAAATACCATCCGCCCGGTGCTGGACGCCATGCAAACGTTACCGGCGTTCGTTTACCTGGTGCCGGTGGTCATGCTGTTTGGTACCGGTAAGGTGCCGGGGGTAATCGTAACCTTCATTTTTGCCGTTCCGCCCCTGATTCGCTTGACCAACATTGGCATTCGGCAGGTCTCGAAAGAAGCTGTTGAAGCCGCCCTGGCCTTTGGCTCTACCCCTCGGCAAATGCTGTGGGATGTGCAGGTTCCCCTGGCCATGCCGACGATTTTGGCTGGGGTTAACCAGTCAATTATGCTGGCATTGTCTATGGTGGTAATTGCTTCACTGATTGCCGTTGAAGGGTTAGGTCAAATGGTAAACCGAGGCATTGGCCGTTTAGACGTCGGTCTGGCGGCTGTCGGGGGTATCGGCATTGTGCTGATGGCAGTAGTGCTAGACCGTCTCACCCAGGCCATTGGCAATCCCCCCAAGGATGGCTTGACCTGGCAGGAGCGAGGGCCGGTGGGCCTGGCACGCAATGCCCTGGCCGGCAGAACGCCCCCCGTCGAGGCTCAGTAAGCTTCCTGGACCAGTCCCCGACCTAGAGGTGGGCTCACCTCAGACCCGAATTTATGGGTTGCCAGACCCCCGTCTGGCTTGCCCTGGGTAAATTTTGTGCCGATTTTTTCTCGTATTGTTGATTGGTTTAAAGATTGATTGAAATGAAAATGTTGAAATCACCTTTTCAGAATTCCATGGCTAAGCGCGTTGGTGCCCTTGCAATCGCAGCCGCTACCATCACTACTGTGGCCGCCTGTGACGCTGGACAGGAAACCACCACCGCCCCTGAAGCAGGCGGCGAAGCTGCCGGAGAACTGCCCGGCGAAGGGGTTAACGTGACCCCGGCTTACTCAGTGCTAGAAGAGCTGTTCCAAACCGAAGTGGTCAACATTGGTTTAGAACAGCTAGGTTACGACATTCAAGACGGTAAAGAGCTGGAATACGCCACCATGCATGTGGATATTGCCAACGGCGGCATCGACTATACCGCTGCCCACTGGGCCCAGTTGCACAGTGAGTTCTTCGAGAACAGCGGTGGGGACGATCAGCTCGAGCGTACCGGCGTCTTCATCGACAATGTGCTCCAGGGTTACAAAATTGACAGAGCTACGGCTGAAGAATACGACATTACCAGCCTAGACCAGCTCCAGGACCCTGAAATTGCGGCTCTATTCGACACCGATGGGGATGGTCGTGCCAATCTCACCGGCTGTAACCCGGGCTGGGGCTGTGAACTGGTGATCGAGCACCACCTCGACGAGTATGGCCTGCGGGATACTGTACAACACGACCAGGGCCAGTACTTTGCCCTCATGGCCGACACCATTACCCGCTACGAACAGGGAGAACCCATCCTGTTCTATACCTGGACTCCCCTCTGGGTCAGCGGTGTCCTCGTAGAAGGCGAAGATGTGAACTGGCTGGAGGTTCCCTACACCTCCCTCCCCGAAGAGCAGGGTGAAGTATCCGAAGCAGACACCACCGCAGAAGGGGTAAACCTCGGCTTCGCCGTAGACCAGCAGGAAATCCTGGCCAACCAAACGTTCTTTGAGGAAAACCCGTCAGCGGCCACCTTCTTCGGCCTGGTCGAAATTCCCATTGCCGATGTCAGCGCCCAAAACCAACTCATGCGCGACGGCGAAGACAGCGTTGCTGATATCCGTCGCCACGCCGAAGAATGGGTCGCCGAAAACCAGGACCAGTTCAACGCCTGGCTCGAAGCAGCCCGAGCCGCTGGTATGCAGGCCAACACAGCGAATTAAAGCGAACCGTTGAAGCAGCAAGTCCATGATCGGTTTGCAGCCGTGAAAAAGGACGGCTACTTCGCCAAAGTCGGATGAATTCCTTCCCAGGAGGCCCAGAAACAGGTGCCTCCTTTTTTGTTGCGGCAGAGCCCCCACCTACCCGACGTTATCCCCGCTCCCTCACCCACCCACCTCACCTACTCACCCACCTTCTCCCCCTCCCGCCAGAGGCTAGAATAATAAAGTTAACCGCGATTCAAAACGGAACGGTCTATGCCTGCTGCAGCCCCCACCAAGACGAAGTACGAAGCCATCATCGGTCTGGAAACCCACTGCCAGTTATGTACCGAAACCAAAATCTTTTCCCCGGCCTCTACCGCCTTTGGGGCCGATCCCAACACCCACGTAGACCCCAT
>CAZPYG010000050.1:27601-35069 GCA_964590465.1 uncultured bacterium
CCCCTGGTGGAAATTGTCTCAGAACCCGACATGCGCAGTGGCCAGGAAGCCGCTGAGTATGCCCAGGAACTACGACGGATTGTGCGGTACCTGGGCATTAGCGACGGCAACATGCAGGAGGGCTCCCTGCGATGCGACGTCAATATTTCCGTCCGCCCTGAGGGGCAGGAAACGTTTGGCACCAAGGTCGAAATCAAAAATATGAACTCCTTCAGTGCCATCCAGAAAGCCATCGATTTTGAAATTCAGCGGCAAATTAAAGCCATTGAAGCGGGGGAACCTATTATCCAGGAAACCCGCCTGTGGGATGAAGGGGGCCAGCGCACCAAGAGTATGCGCTCGAAGGAAGGCTCCAGCGACTACCGCTACTTCCCCGAACCCGATCTGCCTCCCCTTGAAGTGTCGACCGAGCAGAAAAGCGCATGGCAGGAAGAACTCCCTGAGCTTCCGGCCCAAAAGCGTACCCGCTATGAAGAGGAATTTGGGCTATCCCCCTATGACGCTCGCGTCCTGGCGGATGAACGCACCATTGCTGAATACTTCGAGGCCACCGCTGGCACAGGTGCAGACCCTAAACTCACCGCCAACTGGATTACCCAGGACATTGCGGCTTATCTCAACGCGGAAAAACTCACCATTAATGAACTGGCTCTAAAACCCGACCTGCTGGCCGAGATGGTCCAGCTGATCGAAGCGGGCACTATTAGCAATAAGATCGCCAAAGATTTGCTCCCCGACCTACTGGTTAACGGCGGTTCTCCCAAAGCCATCGTGGAAGCCAAGGGCCTCAGTCAGATCTCTGACCCGGCCAAAATCGAAGCCATGATCGACGAAGTTCTGGCTGCCCACCCCGAAGAACTAGCCGCCTATCGCGGAGGCAAGAAAAAGCTGCAGGGCTTTTTTGTAGGGCAAATGATGAAACGCAGTGGTGGCCGAGTGGATCCCAAATTAACCAATCAACTGCTGTCCAAAAAGTTAAACGCATAATAAAAACGTTATTCCATCAGGAAAACTTAATAAGGGGTTTCACCCCTTATGCTTTTTTTGGGCTAATATGGTAATCAGATGCACCCTGATGGTAGGGAGAGCTGCTATCAGCTCTCCTTTTTTCTTGCCTATTTTTCTCTAGTGAATTGATATCACCTTGCCATTACAGGTCATGATTCCCGTAGTCTTGCACCGCTATAAGAATCCTGGAAATATGTGTAACCTTTGGGTTTGAGCCTGATCGTCCTTGGTATAATCCCGGCAAACTCGATTCAGGATCAAAGGATATGGCAGATTGGCAGGTGATTAAGGGTGGGATAACGGCACCAAAGGGCTTTCAAGCCGCAGGAATTACAGCAGGGCTAAAGCCTTCGGGTGCTCCTGACCTGGCGCTGATTTTTTCAGAATATGATGCGATCGCCGCCGGAGTCTTCACCACCTGCCATGTCCGGGCCGCCTGCGTCGATTACTGTCGACAGCGGCTAGAAGCCCGCCCCTCCTGTCGGGCCATTCTGGTGAATGCTGGGCAGGCCAACGCCTGCACCGGCAATCAAGGCTGGGTCGATACCGTCGATAGTGCCGAGAGCATTGCTGCGGCCCTCAAGATCTCGGCAGAAGAAGTCCTGATTGCCTCCACCGGGGTGATTGGTCAGCCTATTAAGATGGACAAATTGAAAGCGGGCATTCCTGCCCTGGTCGAGAGTCTGTCCCCGGAGGGGTCAGAGGCGGCAGCTAAGGCCATCATCACCACCGACCTGGTGACTAAGTCCATTGCCATGGAGACCATCATCCATGATCGGCCCGTCCGAATTGGCGGCATTTCTAAAGGGTCGGGGATGATCCATCCCAACATGGCCACCATGCTGGCCTTCGTTACCTGCGATGCCACCGTCTCCCCCACCCTCTGGCAGGATATGCTGCGCCGCGCCGCCGACCGCAGCTTTAACCAGATCACCGTTGATGGCGACACCAGCACCAACGACACCCTGATTGCCCTGGCCAATGGCGAATCCCGCACCCCCGCCATTATGGACGAAGGCCCCGAAGCAGAACAGCTCGAAGCGATGCTCACAGAAGTATGCAAACACCTCGCCAAGGCTATTGCCCGGGATGGAGAAGGAGCCACCTGCCTGATTGAAGTTACGGTTTCAGGGGCGGTGAATACTCATTCGGCCCATCAGGTTGCCCGTGCTATTGCCGGGTCCTCCCTGGTCAAGTCAGCTATTTTTGGCCATGACCCCAACTGGGGCCGCATCGCCGCCGCCGCCGGACGCGCCGGAGTTGCCTTCGACCAGAACGATCTTCGCATCCAGCTGGGCGGCATTCTGCTGATGGAGCATGGCCAACCCCTGGGCTTTGATCGCCCTGCCGCCAGTGCCTATCTTAAAACAGCGACCCAGGGAGAATATCTAAAATCCGATACCGTTGCCATTCAGGTCAGCATTGGCGATGGCCCGGCGACAGGTCAGGCCTGGGGCTGCGATTTGAGCTACGACTACGTGAAAATCAACGCCGAATATACAACTTAGGTGTTCTCTGTAAGGGCGAAGCATCTGGGCAAAAACTATGGGAACAGTCACGTCAGTTTCCTGCCAGATGCTTCGCCCCTCCGGTTGGTACTCTCTTTCTCAGAGATCTCCTTTTAACCGAATCGCCCTGACACATAGTCGCGGGTAAAGGTGTTTTTGGGGTTATTGAAAATTTGCTCGGTCAAGTCATACTCCACCAGGTAACCCACTTTATTGCCGGTGTCGGTGGCTTCGGCATTGTAGAAGGCGGTGCGGTCTGCAATGCGAGAGGCCTGTTGCATATTGTGGGTGACAATAATGATGGAGTAACGCTCTTTCAGTTCCCGCATTAAGTCTTCCACCTTCATGGTCGAAATCGGGTCCAGGGCAGAGCAGGGTTCATCCATTAAAATCACCTCAGGCTCAATGGCAACAGCACGGGCGATACACAGCCGCTGCTGCTGACCTCCCGATAACGACAGGCCACTTTCTTTGAGCTTGTCTTTTACCTCGTCCCAAATCGCCGCCGACCGCAAAGACGTTTCCACTAACTCATCCATATCTCCCCGGTAACCGTTAATGCGGGCACCAAAAGCGATATTTTCATAGATGGATTTGGGGAAGGGGTTGGGCTTTTGAAACACCATGCCAATGCGGCGGCGCACGTCTACCGGGTCAACCCCTCTGGCGTAAAGGTCATCTCCGTGGAAGGTAACTTTACCCTCAACCCTGGCCCCTGGAATCAGGTCGTTGGTACGGTTGAAGCATCGCAGAACGGTACTCTTACCACACCCCGACGGGCCAATAAAGGCGGTAATTTCGTTTTTAGGGATGTCTACATTGACATCCCGCACGGCTAAACTCGAACCATAGTAAACATGCAAGTTCTGAGCCCGCAGCACAGCCTCAGTAATGGTGGATTTTTCAGTATGGGAAACCATGGCAAAAGGTCACAACTTCAAGGTCAAACATCAGTCGGTCGATCTAAACCTGGCCAAAAGTACCGTAGATCCTTCTACCGGGTCTTTTGTAGTTTGTTGCGCAGAATAATCGCAATAGAATTCATCAGCAACAGCACCACCATCAATACAATAATGCCTCCGGCTGCCAGGGCGTGGAATTCTTTTTGGGGACGAGAGACCCAGTTATAAATCTGGATGGGCAGGGCCGTAAACGAATCTCGCGGCCCTTCGGGCAAAAAAGCAATAAAGGTCAGGGCACCAATGGTAATCAAAGGAGCCGTCTCGCCAATGGCCCGAGACAGGGCCAGAATGGTGCCGGTTAAAACGCCAGGAAACGCCTGGGGTAACACATGTTCGCGCACCACCTGCCAGCGGGTAGCCCCCAGGGCAAACCCGGCCTGCCGAATGCTGTCGGGTACGGCCCGCAGGGCTTCCCGGGTGGCCACAATGACAATGGGTAGCACTAACAGCGCCAGGGTTAACCCCCCCGATAAAATACTGCGCCCGCCGGTAATGGGTTCCATCAGGCGGACAAACGCGGCCAGACCCAAAAGACCGTAAATAATGGAGGGCACCCCAGCCAGGTTAGAGATATTGATTTCAATGACGCTCGCTACCCAGCTGTGTTTGGCAAACTCTTCCAGGAAAATGCCGGCCCCAACGCCAATGGGAAAGGCAAACAGGGCGACCAGGCCAATCAACCAGAAGGAACCGACCAGAGCTGACAGCAGCCCGGCCTGTTCAGGCCTACGGGAAGGAAACGAGGTGAGGAAATTCCAGTTGATGACGGGCAGGCCGTCAATTAAAACGTCAACCAGCAACCATGCGAGTATCACCAGGCCAATCCAGGTACAAATCAGCGCCACCGTAGAGAAAATCCCATCCAGCTTGTAGCGCCCCTTCAGGTTAGGAACGAAGGATGCTTTTCCAGCCAATTGATCACCCAACAGCGATTGAGAGTCTTGAACCGTCATTATTCGTACTTCTCCCGGAATTTGCGGACAAACCAGAAGCTAAACAGGTTTAGCACCAGGGTAATTAAAAACAGGGTCATACCCACGGCAAAAATGGACAGGTAAGCAATAGACCCGGCTGGGGTGTCCCCCAAACTTACCTGCACAATAAAGGCGGTCATGGTCATTACCGGCACCAGGGGGTTAAAGCCCAGGCGAGGGTTTTGGCCTGCCGCCAGGGTGACAATCATGGTTTCACCAATGGCCCGAGATACCGCCAAAATTACAGAAGCCACAATGCCCGACAGGGCCGCCGGCAGGACCACAGAAACAACCGTTTCTCGCTTGGTGGCACCTAAGGCATAGGCGCCATCCCGCAGGCTTCCGGGTACCGAGTAGATGGCGTCTTCACTCAGGGAGGCCACCAGGGGCAGAATGGAAATGCCGAGAACCAGACCGGCGCTGAGGGCATTAAACCCCTGCAAACCGGGAACAAACACCTGCAAGACTGGCGTCACAGTTAATAAAGCAAAATAGCCAAACACCACAGAAGGCACCCCGGCCAGCACCTCTAAGGCAGGCTTCAGCCGTTTCCGGGTCTTTGGACCAGCATATTCACTCAGGTAAATAGCCGCCATGAGCCCCAGGGGCAGAGCCACCAAAATGGCAATTACCGTAGTCATAATGGTGGCGCTGATCAGCACAAAGATGCCAAACTGCGGATTCGAAAACAGGGGAGTCCACTGGGTATCGGTCAGAAAGTTCCAGAAGGGCACTTCCCGGAAGAAGGCAAAGGTCTCGAAAATCAGGGTTAAGACAATGCCAAAGGTGGTAGCAACGGAAATAAAGGCAAAAATACCGAAAATCACCTTAACGATGAGTTCCGTATTTTTGCTGAGGGCCCGGTTTGGCTGCCAGAGATCTGAACCAGCGGCAGGAGGCAGATTACTTGTCATGTCTCGATTACCATAGGGTCAAATAGAAAACCCAGGGCCTTCAGCGGTAAGCCTGAAGACCCCGAGCTGCCGGAGTGAGGTGCTAGAGCACTTCTTTGAGGGAGACACCGACGGTAGATCCGCCTTCGAAGACAGACCCGGTAGTACCGGCTTCCAGGCGTGCCGCTACCCGCTCAGAAATTTCGGCAGTCACCGGCACGTAGCCCACTTCGCGGATCAGGTCTTTGTTCTCTTCCGCAATCTGGAATTCAATAAAGGCCCGCACGGCCGGGTCTTCCAGGGAAGTGGTCTTCACATAGAAGAACTCAGGCCGAGACAGGGGCTGGTAGGTGCCATCGGCAATGGTTTCTGCACTGGGGGCGACACAGCCGTTACCGCCGTCAATTTCCACCAGGTTAAGGCTGTCCTGGTTCTCTTCGTAGTAGGCAAAGCCAAAGAAGCCCAGGCCATTGGGGTCAGAAGCAACCCCCTGCACAATCACGTTATCGTCTTCGCTGGCGGTGAAGTCACCGCGGGTTTCTGCTTCTCCGATGATGGCTTCACCAAAGTAGTCGTAGGTACCCGAGTCGGTACCTGGACCGTAGAGCCCCAGGGGGGCATCGGGGAAGTCAGCCCGAACCTGGTTCCAGTTGGTGATGGTGCCCTGGGCGGCGGGTTCCCACATGGTTTGTAGCTCATCGGTGGTGAGGCACATGGCCCAGTCATTTTCAGGGTTGACCACCACAGAAAGGCCGTCAAAAGCCACCGGCAGTTCGATGAACTCGATGCCGTTTTCGGCGCAGAGGTCAATTTCTTCCTGCTTAATGGCGCGAGAAGCGTTGGAAATGTCGGTTTCGCCGCCACAGAATTTCTTGAAGCCGCCGCCGGTACCGGAAACGCCTACCGTTACCCGCACGTTAGGGTTTACGGCCATGAACTCTTCGGCCATGGCTTCGGAGATAGGAAATACGGTGCTGGAACCGTCTACCAGGACATCCCCCGTCAGGTCAGAGCCTCCGGCGGCAGCGGTTTCAGTTCCTTCCTCTGTGGTGTCGGTAGTGGCGGTATTCGAGCCACCGCCACAGGCTGCCACACTGGCCACTAATGCAGCTAATGCCAGGGTGTAACCGACTCGTAGGTTGCGCTTGGTTAGAAGCATGCTCTTCTTAACTCCCTCTTAATAAGATTAGGCTCGAAAAATCGATTAACAAATAGCCAATTCAGATTGACTCACAGGTGATGCGGAATTGTCAAACACCGTCGAAGATTTCTCCTTTAGGACAAAGTTTAACAGCCGCTGACCAATGTTTTTTACAGGCTATTTTTCAGAACTAGATTTTGTGTTTGTTTTCCACAAAAGAGCGTCCTATGTAGGCTAATGTAAGCAAATTATTCTTTGCATAAGAATAGATTAACTTCGCATTAAGTCCAGGTTAAACACGAGTTAAGTCAACCATGGGTTGGTGCTCTAAACCCGCAGAGTTTCGGCGTATCGCCAGGCATGCCAGGAACAGTAGGGGGGCAACATGACTGGCCATTTAGGGGCAGTCCAGGCATGCCATGAGTTTGTTCCCATGGGGTTGCCCTCTGCTACAGAGGCCCAAACATAAAGTTGCCAGGGGCATCGGGGTCCTGGCTGTAGTAAAACTCTTCCACCCGCTGCAAGACCTCTGGCTTGCTGAGGGAGTGGTCTCCATCCAGATCAATGCAGGCGAAGGCTTCCTGGGCATAAATAACCGGAATGCCGTAGACCTGAAACAGGTGCTGCCATTCCAGCAAACTCAGGGTGTCACTGGCATCGACATCAACGGCATCAAAAATCAGGTTGGTGCTTTCATTAATATGATCCCGGTAGGAAACATCGCTGAGCACCCCTGCGTAAAAGAGCAACCATTCCGCCAGGGTAACGCTGCCGTCTTTGTTGCCCTTGAGTTTGTCTTTGATCTCAGCCCGAATATGCACCCAGCGGTGCATCAATTTGGTTTGTAGGCGGGTGTATTCTGGGCTATCGGGTTTCCAGTTGCGCAGAGCTGCCAACCGGTCAATCAGGGTCTGGAAATTGTGCAGCTTCAGGACGCCCGTGTTGTCGGCGTCGTACATGCTAAATAGCTTCATCAGCTTGC
>CAZPYG010000051.1:0-13241 GCA_964590465.1 uncultured bacterium
CCTCACCCACCCTTCCCCACAACCCTCCCGCGAAAAAGTCACCCTCACCGTTCGCGGCAGCGCCCCCAGCACCGAGCGAGTCATCCACGAACTCTACCGGGTCGGCTTCGCCGAAGTGCGGGAGTGGAGCCGCCCCATCCCCACCGGCAAAGTCAACGAAGTGATGCGGGTGCTGACCCGGTGGGTGATTCGCGGGTAATTGCAATGGCAGTCTGTGGCAGGATTTGCGGTCGTGGATTTGACCCACCCTACCCTACGGGCGCCCCTCCGGGGAGGGGACTGAGCCACGATTTCTGCTGTTCTGCGTTATCTCAAACTGACGCTCGAACTGACGTTTGATTAGTTTTTTTGCATGCAGATTCAGTCTGAGTCATCAAATCTGAGCCACAAAAAAGGATGCATTTTCACAAAATGCATCCCTGGCGACAGCTTTAGGAGATAGCAAGGAGCCAGGAAAGAGTTATAGCCTATGCAGAAGGCATGGATTGTATCAATTGAGGCATCCGCTTGGGCAAACCCCATGGCCCTCTGGCCAAAGCCATCCTGGGATCTTGGCCCGGGGGATGCTCACCATTAACGAAAATCCCGATTACTCTGGGTTTGGCGCAGGTAACGGCGATGTAGAATCTCCAACCTGCCCCCCGCCTCCTGGATAAATGCCCGCTGACGGCGGTATAGCCCCTGAAACAAGTTGGCAAACACTAAAGCCACAATCGCCACCACTAACCCGGCGGCGGTAGATACCAGAGCTTCCCCCACCCCCAGGGTGACGTCATCGGTGGGGGTGGGGGCCGTTTCCCCCAGGCGAATGTTAGATAGGACCCGAATCAGCCCCAGGACCGTCCCCAGTAACCCCAGCAGAGGGGAAATCCCAATGATGGTTTCGAAGCCGGTCTGAAACCGCTTCAGTAGGGGGATCTCGGCCTGGGCAGCGCTTTCCAGGGCCAGGCGAAATTCTTCGGCGGTGGCGTCGCCAATCACCAGGGCGGTGAGAAAAATGCGGGCAATGGGCAGGTTGGGGTACTGCTTCAGCTTCGCGATCGCCAGCTGAGGATTTTTCCGATGGGCCTCCAGTGCTTCCTCTACCAGGGGTCGCTGCTGACGACCTAACCGCAGCCAGAACCAGCACCGCTCAACGACGAGGGCCACCGTCACCATCGACAGCAGCAGCAGCGGCACCATGACAATGCCCCCAGCCACAAAGAAGTTTGGCATCAGCTTACCCGGTGAGATTCAGCCCAATCATACTGGAATGGACCAACCTCTTTATGGTGGTTCTAACCTCATTAGAAGATGTCATCCCTAATATCGCCCCGGTCGGTCAGAGCGACGGCTAGGAGCAACGGGCCCACAGCAGACAGACCGGAGAAGATTGCTATCCTCCCGCCGGAAACCTGCTCCATCCTGGTATTCTGCCAGGGTTAGCCCGCACCGGGGAAATGTTCAATCTGAGCGTAGCCGCTAAATACCAGCTGGTTGCCTTTAGTTTCCAGACGGTTGACCCGCAGCAGGACCCCATCCAGGTTAAACCGTTCCAGGTCAACCATGCGATTCAGCACCGTGGCGAAGGCCATGGTTAAGGTAGAGGCCAGGCCTCTCATGTCATCGGGAATGCCGTCTGGCAAAAATTCGGGGTCCGAAAATAGGATACGCCGCCGCTTTTCCACTGCAATTGTGGCCATTAGCTGAATGGGGACGTCACTACGATTCGGCAGATCGGTCTTAGCAGAAATCTTGACGCGCTGATTCGGGAGCAGATCAATCGAAATATCCCTGAAGGTCACCGGGTCGCCACCCGACAGGTTGGTTACGGCTTCGTCCTCAACGTTCTCTAAATGTTGACGCACCAGTTGAGCCGTAAAGGCCTGGTTAATCGCCGCTTCGGTCAACACCACCTGGGCAATGGCCTGGGTAGGCTGGCGCAGCTTGACTTTGCCACTAATGATGGAACCCACATCAATGGAAACGGCGTCCGTCTCAAACATCATTTCAGCGGTTTCAAATTCTTTGCGAATCACTAATCCCCGCCCTTCCATGCGGAAGCTATCTACAGTTCCCTGCAGCAGCTTACCGGGGGGAGAACAGCGAACGGAGACATTCATCGAATCGCTACTGGTGAATAGGTGCCGCAGCGATTGAGTGACCACGGAACTGATCATCCGCTCGCCAAAATCGCCAGCTGCATTTGACTGAAATCCAGTAAAGCCGCCGAGCATAGAGGTCAACACCAATCGAACATCCCCCTTGTTGTAACAAAATATGAAGCTGAACGACAGGACTATTCTAGCCCCATGGAGGGATTAATCCATCCAGACAGGTCAAATCCAGCCGCCTGGAGATAGCCCCAAAAGCCTTTCTGGAAGGGATACAGGGGATTTTCAATAAAAAAATTTCCTCCCTGAAAATAAAATTAATATCTTTTATGGAAACCATAGGAAATTTATAACTGAGCCTGCCTGGGCAAGATCGGTATCGGTTTGGGATCGGGAACATTTGATTTAGCCGGGCAACCGCCGGGCAGGGAATCGCCCCGATGAAGGCTTGAATTTTAGTTGCGGAATGTCATCCAGTGTTGCGAGTTTGATCATTTTGTGAGTTTGCTGGCCCCAACGGTGGCCAAAAGGCGGACATTGCGGTGACGGCTCTCTTGGTCCTGCCCTGGATATGTCAGTATGGTGAACTGCCCATACTGCTATTATGAACGAAAGCTGCAAACAGCCTGAATTTCAAGGTTTTTATGACTCTGAACCTCACCGATAAATCCCCGTTTGCAATTACAACTCCCCTGTATTACGTCAATGACGTGCCCCACATTGGCAGCGCCTACACGACCATTGCCGCTGACGTGGTGTCCAGGTTTTATCGCCTCAGTGGTCATCCGGTGTTAATGATTACCGGTACCGATGAACATGGCCAAAAGATTTTAAGAACCGCTGAAGACCGGGGTGTTGATCCGCAGAGTCATTGCGACGAAATCGTAGCGAGTTTTGAGCAGCTTTGGCAGCGGCTCAATATTGCCTATGACCGCTTCAGCCGCACCACTTCCCCGCGGCATGAGGTGATTGTCAAAGAATTTTTCCAGCGAGTTTGGGAGCAGGGGGATATCTATCAAGGTCATCAACAGGGGTGGTACTGCGTTTCCTGTGAAGAATTCAAAGAGGAGCGTGACCTGCTGGACGATCATCGTTGTCCGATTCACAGCAACAAGCAGGTAGAGTGGCGCGATGAGCAAAATTATTTCTTTCGGCTGTCGAAGTACCAGGACCGGTTGGACCAGCTCTACGCCGAACGGCCAAACTTTATTCAACCGGAGACCCGACGCAACGAAGTCTTGAGCTTCGTCAAACAGGGATTGCAGGACTTCTCAATTTCCCGGGTGAACCTGGACTGGGGGTTCCCCGTACCCAGTGATCCCGACCATACCCTGTACGTGTGGTTTGACGCGCTGCTGGGATATATCACCGCTTTGCAGGATCCCAGCGAACCGGCCAATCTGGAGAAAGCGGTGGCCTACTGGTGGCCCATCAATATTCATCTGATTGGTAAGGATATTTTGCGATTCCATGCGGTCTATTGGCCGGCCATGTTGATGTCTGCCGGGCTCCCGCTGCCAGACCGGGTCTTTGGCCATGGCTTTTTAACCAAAGATGGTCAGAAAATGGGCAAAAGCCTGGGGAACACCCTGGATCCCATCGCCTTAGTGGAAACCTACGGGGCCGATGCGGTGCGTTATTACTTCCTGAAGGAAATTGAGTTTGGTAAAGACGGCGACTTCAACAAAACCCGCTTTATTAATGTCCTGAACGCTGATTTGGCAAACGATTTGGGTAATTTGCTCAACCGCACCCTGAAAATGGCCATGCGCTATTGTGATGGCCATGTCCCCACCGTTGATCGCGAAGCTATCACCCCAGACCATCGGCTGAAGCGTCTGGGACAAACCCTGGCAGAGACGGTGCAGACCGCCTATCAGGAGTTGCGGTTTCGGGAGGCGTGCGAGGCGGTTTTGGCCCTGGTGCAAACCAGCAACAAGTTCCTGGATGAGGAAGCTCCCTGGAGCCTTTTTAAGCAGGGACGGCAGGCCGAAACCGAAGCTGTACTGTACTCCGTGCTGGAGTCGGTGCGCCTGGCGGCCTACCTGCTGTCGCCAATGATTCCGGGAATTTGTAATGCCATTTATGGGCAGCTGGGGTTTGAGGTGGATTTCAACCAGAAAGCCATTGCGGCGGTTGTTGAGTACAAAGACCATGCGGCCTGGGGCTATTTACCTCCGGGGCAACCCCTGGGTGAGGCGTCACCGGTGTTTCAACGGATCGAGTTACCCGTAGCTGCTGAGAATGCTTAATTCTTTGGGGCTATTTTTCAACTTCGGTGTTGGTATCAACTTTAATGGTGAACTAGACCTTTTTTGGGTTAATTTTTTCCTTTCTGGCAATTAAAAAAACTCTCTTTCATAAAACCATGTTAGATACCCATTCGCTGATTGGCGAGGATACGATATTTACCCCCGAGCAAGTGCTCGGCAACCGGGGGCGAGTTGCCATTTTCATTGACGGCTCTAACCTGTTCTATGCAGCGCTTCAGCTCGGCATTGAGATCGATTACACCAAGCTGCTGTGTAAGCTCACCGCAGGGTCTCGGTTGTTCCGGTCATTCTTTTACACCGGGGTAGACCGCAGCAACGAGAAACAGCAGGGCTTTCTGCTGTGGATGCGGCGCAATGGCTACCGGGTGATTGCTAAAGACCTGGTGCAGCTGCCCGACGGTTCTAAAAAGGCGAATCTGGACGTAGAAATCGCCGTAGACATGGTGGCCCTGGTGGATTACTACGACACCGCTGTGCTGGTCAGTGGCGACGGCGACCTGGCCTATGCTGCCGATGCCGCAAGCTATCGGGGATCCCGCATTGAAGTGGTTAGCCTCAGGTCTATGACCAGCGATAACCTGATCAACGTTGCCGATCGCTATATTGACCTTGAAGGGGTCAAGGATGACATCAAAAAAGAAACCCGGGGCCCGGTGCATCCGGCCCATAACTATACCTACCGTCCCCTATCCAGCGTTACTAATAGCGTTACTAATAGTGAGGAAATATCCCAGGAACCCTAGCCCGTTCCCGGGGCAATACGACCTGAATGGTGGAGACCCGTAACCTGCATGGCAAGATGGCGACCAGTTGCGATCGCGGCAGTTATTTCCCTGACCGCTGGGGTGGGGGTCTACGCCCTATTTAATCCGGGTCCCCTGCCCCCAACTCAACCCGGCGAATCCTCTGAGGAAGAAGGGGAGATCACCCCTGGCCTTACCCTGCAGGACGTTACCCTGGAACAGCCCGATGATGACGGCAATTTGCTCTGGCGAGTGCGGGGGGAAGAGGTCACCTACAGCCCCAACCAGGAAGTGGCCATGGTCATCCAACCGGATAGCGAGCTATTTCAGGACGGCGAGAAAATTTATGTGGTGACCGCCGACACTGGGGAAATTCGCGACAATGGCAACGTCATTTTTTTGCGGGGCAATATTGTGGCCCGGGGCCTTAAAAACGGTTCTATTTTGCGGGGCAATGAGCTGGAGTGGCGACCCGAGGAAGATGTGCTGATCGTGCGGGACAACATCACCGGTAGCCATCCTCAAATTCGCGCCGTGGCCGAGGAGGCCCGGGTGTACAACCGCCAGAACCGTATGGAGCTGGAAGGGAATGTGGTCGCCACCACCGTCGTAGAAGATCCCAAAGCCGAGCCCTGGCTGAAACTGCAAACCCAGGCCCTGAACTGGCAATGGAATGAGCAATTGGTCACCAGTCCCCAACCCCTACGGGTTGAACAGTTTGAAGATGAAACCATCACCGACGTGGTGGTGGGCCAGGAGGGCACCCTGCAGCTGGAAGAACAGGTGGTTAACCTGACCGGAGATGTGCAGATGCAGCTGTTGGAAATGCCTCTCAACGTGGCCAGCGACAGCCTGAAATGGCAGGTGGACGAACAACTGGTGCAACTGGATCAGCCGGTGCGGATGGTCCACCCTGAAGCCCAAATTACGGTGACGGCTCAACGGGGACAGATGAACCTGGACAATCAAGTCGTCAACCTGCGGGGGAATGTGGACGCCCAGGGGGAACGTAATCAGGCCCAAATGACGGCCAACCAACTCACCTGGAACGTTGAGCAGCAGACCCTGCTGGCGGAAGGGGAGGTAAATTATCGTCAGGTAGACCCCACCATCAGCGTCAATGGACCCCGGGCAGAGGGGCGTCTGGTGGATCAGACCATTGTGGTCCAGGGGGGCAGAGTGGTGACCGAAATCGTGCCTAATTGACCTGCTTGCTTCGATCTGGTGACTAAACTATCCCTCAAGGGGGCAAAAATCCGCTATTTTTTCTGCAGGCGGTTTAGGTTAGGTAATCCATGGCGCAAATTCCCATCCCGGTGTCAGCACAAGACAATGTTCCCGCTTTAGAGATTGAGCACCGTCATCACCAGGGCCACGAGCACAGCCACACCCATGGTGCCATTGATCCCTCCATTGCCACCTCTGTCCGGGGATTGTGGGCGGTTAAATGGTCTTTAGTCGGTTTGCTGATTACCGCGAGCTTACAGATAGCGGTGTTCTGGCTCTCGGGCAGTGTGGCGCTTTTGGCCGATTTAATTCACAACATCGGAGATGCCCTGACCGCTCTCCCCTTAGGAATTGCGTTCATCATTGGTCGCCGTCAACCGACCGAGCGCTTTGCCTACGGCTACGGTCGTCTGGAAGATCTGGCTGGTCTGGCCGTGATTGGGGTGGTTCTGGTCAGCGCGATGATTACGGCCTACGAATCCATGGAGCGGTTTTACCACCCTCAACCGTTACACCATTTGGGGGCGTTGGCGGCCGCCGCCTGCATTGGCTTTATTGGCAACGAATTGGTAGCCCTCTTCCGCATGAAAGTGGGGCGAGAAATCAGCAGTGCGGCCCTGGTGGCAGATGGGCAACATGCCATGGCCGATGGGTTAGTCAGCCTGGCGGTGCTATTGAGTGCGGTAGGCGTTGCCCTGGGCTATGGCTGGGCCGATCCCGTGATCGGGCTATTGATCACCGGGGTGTTGCTGAAAATCGTCTGGGAATCGGGACAGACGATTTTTACCCGACTCCTGGATGGGGTAGAACCTGATGTCCTGGCTTCGATCCAGGAGGCCCTGGCCCATGGAGCCGACCCTGACATCGACCGCAGTTCGATGCAAGACCTTCGCGCCCGCTGGCTGGGACATCGCCTTTATGTCGAGCTAACGGTATCCATCCCCGGAGACTCTACCGTCCAGGCGGGCCAGGAGATCGCAGACCGGGTGCAACAACGGCTGAAATCCCAGCTGCCTTATATCAGCCATGCAGCGGTCAGGGTAGTGGGTACAGCATCCCAGGGGATTCAACCCGTTGTCGCCCTGGAAGAATAGCCACCGGGCGAGAGGACGAGCCCTTAGGAGACAATGCTTCGACCGCTTCCCCCTACGCACAGCCCCGCCACCAGAAACCCGAGGGCCGCAATCACCATTGACCCGGTGGGCGACAGGCTAACTCCCTGCAGCAGCCCAGCGAAGATAGACGTCGCCAAAGCTCCCCCGCTGAAATACATCCCTGTCCCCACCCCGGCCCGAGATGGAGGGACCAGGGTCAGGGCAAAGGGCAGGGTGCCATTGAAAACTAAACTCAGGGCACTGCCGATAAGCACGGCGACCAGCAGGGCCACAGCTCCATTCGACACGGTATTTAACAATATGGTGAGCAGGACCATCACCGTCAAGCCCAGAACCATAGCCCGTTGATTGCCCAGACGGGTGGCCACCCAACCGGCAGGAATGGCGGCCAGGGCCAGGGCGATGAATATCAGCCCCATCACCAGGGGCGGGGCCAGGGCCGGAACGTTCTGTTTCAGGACAGCGGGGAACGTGGTCATGACCAGGCGAAACCCCAGGCCAACGCCCATGCCCGTGCCAAAAATCAAAGCCAAATTACGCCATGACAAGGACAGGTCGAAAGAGGGATTTTCTTCCGGGTGCGAAGCCTGGGAGTCAACCGTTGCATTGGGGCCAAGGCGGCTTAAGGCCAAGGCCGCCAGGAGCAACACCCCGGAACCCGACCCAAACGCCACCAGGGGCCCCATGGCCAAAATGGCTTGATTGGCTAACGGTCCGGCAGCGCCCGCCACTCCCCCGACCAGGGTGAGGATGCTCGCCGCCTGGGGCAACCGGGTGCGAAAAGCGTAACGCCCCAGGAGGGACATGGCCGGGCTGCGAAACAGGGTCATGGCCAGGGCCCAGGCCACCAGCAGCAGGGGCAGCAACCACCGCAGGGCCGGGTCCGGCCCCCACACCACCAGGGTGGGAATGGCCAGAAACACCCCCGCCGCTAAAATCACCCCCAGACTGATGAAAGGAAACCGGGTACCCACCCGATGCTGTAACTGGTCAGAGAAGGACCCCATCAAGGGCTCCATGATTAAAGCCAGCAGGTTTTCAATCACTAACAGGCCCGTGGCTAACGCCTGGGGAAACCCGAACCGGGTCAGCAAATCCACCAAATAAAGGTTGTAAATCACCCAGGTCAGGGTGATGGCCCCCTGCATCGCAGCCAGCCCCCAGACCTGAGCCCAAAGCACGGATTGTTTAGAAGTGGGTTTCGTCATGGCTGGGGTCATTGGTGTGAACGGGTTGCGATGGGAAAGTACGGCCAGGGTAGCTGACAATTGCTCCATGGGCCGAGTGGTCTGGGTTAAAAGAAACAAAGCATGGTCATGTTCTACCCCCTAATTCAAGGCCTGTCACCGCTAAACTGAGCAAACTGTAGCGAAAATAGCCACAGGCCGGCTCTTTTTCCTGGTAGTTAATCAAACGTTAACGATATCCCCATAGGGGGGATTGGAGCAGGTGTGAGGAACTGGAGCGTACGGAAAAGTTTTGGCCTGGCTCTGGCCATTGTTCTAGTGCTGATGGGCACCACTGCGGTGCGGAGCCAAACCGTTGAACCGCTGGTCCTGGAGCGCACTGGCGAGTTTTGTATAGATGATCCCTATTGTTTCAACCGATTTCATCCCGATATTCCGTCGGTGGCAACGGCAGTGCCAGGGCAGGATATTCGGTTTGGCACCCGGGATGCCTTTGATGGAGCCTTCGGTCCCGGTGCTACCCCCGAGGATGTGGTGGCAGCAGACCTATCCCTGGTGCATCCCATGACCGGACCGGTGTTCATCGAAGGGGCAGAACGGGGGGATGTACTGGCCGTAACGGTGAAAGATATCGAGCCAGATCCCTACGGTTATACCGCCATTGCCCCCGGGTTTGGCTTCCTGCGGGACCTCTTTCCCGAGCCTTATATTGCCAACTGGAGTCTGGATCGCAACGTTGCGGTTTCGGCAGAAATTCCCCAGGTAAAAATTCCCTTTGCCCCGTTTACCGGTTCCATGGGCGTACTGCCCGGAGAGCCTGAACTGGAAACATTTCTCAGCCGTGAGGCGCAACTGGCGGAGGTGGGCGGCATTGCCCTGGAACCCCTGCCTACCGGAGCCCTGCCGGCAGAGTTGTGTGGTCCTGAAGGAACGGAAAAAGAGCGCTGTATTCGCACCATTCCCCCCCGGGAAAACGGCGGCAATATGGACGTGAAGCAGATGCAGGTGGGCACTACGGTGCTATTCCCCTGCTTTGTGGATGGCTGTGGGCTGTTTATTGGCGATGTGCACTACGCCCAGGGGGATGGCGAGGTGTCCGGTACCGCCATCGAAATGGGGGCCGATGTGACGGTTTCTACGGAAATTCGCAAGGGTATGGGCGAGCAGATTAAGTCTCCCCAGTTTGAAGGGGGGGATCAGCTCAAGGCCCTGGCACCGGAGGCGTTCTATGCCACCACCGGCATTCCCATCAAAAAGGCAGGGGAAATTCCTCCCTACTATACCTACTTGAACAGCGATGTACTGGAGCCCCTGAGCAACCTGTCAGAAGATCTGACCCTGGCCGCCCGCAATGCCCTGATCGACCTGGTGGACTACCTGGTAGTCGAGCACGACCTGACCCGGGAGCAGGCCTATGTAGTCGCCAGCGTGGCGGCAGATTTGCGGATTGGACAACTGGTGGATGTGCCCAACTACATGGTGTCAGCGGTGCTGCCCCTGACCATTTTTGAGGAGTCTGCCGAGACTACCCGGACTTCAGAATATGCCGGGGTGCAGGCTCCATGAATCGACGGGAGTTTTTACAGGGGGGGATGGGTGCCCTGGCACTTTTTCCGGTGCTGGGCCATACCCCCTTTCCTCAGTGGAAGGTTTACCGCAAGCTGCATCTATTTATTGTGGTGAATCGGGAAGATGCCGTGGCCTGTGAGTTGGGAAATGCCATCGCCCTGACCCTGGCCACCGAACTGCCAGAGTCTCGGGCGAAGGTGACTCGGGCCCAGAATGGGTTGCGTCTGGCCAGTCTAATCAGTACCCAACAGCTCGATGTTGCCCTGGTACATCGAGCTGAACTGGCCCCATGGAAAGCCGGAGAAAGTCCTTACGATCAGCTTGAACCCGTAGAACTGAAGCCGCTTTTCGAGGTGGGAGACTATGTGCTGGTCAGCCGGGATGATTTTTTACCCGAACATGGGGCGGCGGTGGCCCAGACTCTGGAACATCACCATAGGCCATAGTTGTTCAGAAAAAATTTTCGCAATCTAGCTCCCTTAAACGATGCTCTACACCATGGGTTTTTAGGTTTTCTGGCTCCCAATATTGTTGTTTTTGACACCTCTAGATGTAGAGAGTAGCAAGGGGAATTCAAATAGCAAAAGGCTCTCTATCCCATGTAAAAAGGGGCTTGAGAATATTTTTTTGTTCAAATATAGATATTTTGAGAAGAGATATTATCTCACCTGATGGTTGATCTAACCAGAAATCTTAAGGATCCCCCTAAGCCAGCCAGAAAAGACCCTTTAAACCCAAATTTTGGTATCAGAGATGGCGAATTGAAGATCCTGGGTTCAGTAATATCAGGCGGTTGACCTTAGGAAAATTTCTATGAGTGTAAACCCAGGCCGGGCTCAGGCAATTCACAAAATTGTGAACCGGGAATTGATGCCTCCAAAACCGCCCGCCAGGCTAGAAGAAATTTGGGCTGAGAACGTCTTCGACCTCTGCAAAATGCAGGCGAGTCTCCCCAAAGCCGTATTTAAATCAATTAAAAAGACCATCGTTACCGGTGAAAAGCTTGACCCGTCTGTGGCTGATACCGTCGCCACCGCCATGCGCGACTGGGCCATGGCCAAAGGGGCGCTGTACTACGCCCACGTCTTTTATCCCATGACCAACCTCACCGCCGAGAAGCACGACGGTTTTATTTCGGTACAGGGCGATGGTCGGGTGATTTCAGAATTTTCCGGTAAGGTGCTGGTACAGGGGGAGCCTGACGGATCATCCTTCCCCAATGGCGGCATTCGCGACACCTTCGAGGCCCGGGGCTACACCGGCTGGGACGTCACCAGCCCCGCCTACATCATGGAAACCGACAACGGGGCTACCCTGTGCATTCCCACGGTGTTTGTGTCCTGGACCGGGGAAGCCCTCGACAAAAAGGTGCCCCTGCTGCGGTCGATCTCATCCATGGATAGCGCCGCCCGCCGGGTGCTGAAGCTGCTGGGCAATGAAGAAGTCGCCCAGGTGAACTCCAGCTGCGGGGCAGAGCAGGAGTATTTTCTGGTGGACGCCAATTTCGCCAGCCTGCGCCCTGACCTGCTGCTGGCCGGACGCACCCTGTTTGGCAAGCCTCCCGCCAAGGGTCAGGAATTTGACGACCACTACTTTGGGGCCATCCCTGAGCGGGTGCAGGTCTACATGCAGGATGTGGAAGAAACCCTCTACAAGCTGGGCATTCCGGCTAAAACCCGCCATAACGAGGTGGCTCCCGGCCAGTTTGAAATTGCCCCCTTCTTTGAAGCGGCCAACGTGGCCAGCGACCACCAGCAGCTGCTGATGACGGTGCTGAAGCACACTGCCAAGAAGCACGGCTTTGTGTGCCTGCTCCACGAAAAGCCCTTCGCCGGCATCAACGGTTCCGGTAAGCACGTGAACTGGTCCGTGGGCAATGCCACCCAGGGCAACCTGCTCGATCCCGGCGATTCCCCCCACGAAAATGCTCAGTTCCTGGTGTTCTGCGGCGCGGTAATTCGGGGCGTCCATCGCTACGGCCCCCTGATGCGGGCGGCCATTGCCACCGCCAGTAACGACCACCGCCTGGGGGCAAACGAAGCTCCTCCGGCAATTATGTCGGTATACCTGGGCACCCAGCTGGAAGAAGTTTTCGAGCAAATTAAGACCGGCACCGTCACCGAGTCTAAGCAAAAGGGCGTGATGGATTTAGGGGTCGATGTGCTGCCCCACCTGACAAAGGATGCGGGCGATCGTAACCGCACCTCTCCCTTTGCCTTTACCGGCAACCGTTTTGAGTTTCGGGCCGTAGGCTCGAACCAGTCGGTCTCTGGCCCCTTAATTGTGCTCAACACCATGCTGGCCGATTCCCTCGACTGGATGGCCAACCGTCTGGAAAGCGAATATGTCAAGGGCCTGGACCAAAACACCGCCATCCTTACCGTCCTCAAGGAAGTGATGGAAGAACACAGCGCTGTGGTCTTTGGCGGCAATGGTTACTCGGAAGAGTGGCACCAAATGGCCGTGGACGAGCGGGGGCTGACCAACCTGCCCACCACTGCCGATGCCCTGCCGGTACTGAAGCAGGAGTACATTGGGGACCTGTTTAAGAAGACCGGGGTGCTGACTCCGGTGGAACTGGAAAGCCGGTTCGAAGTCTACGCCGAGCAGTACATTCTCTCCATTGAGGTGGAAGCCAAGCTAGTGGCCAACATGGCGAAGACGATGATTTACCCCGCCGCGGTGGAGTATCTCTCGAAGCTGGCGTCGACCCTATCGAGTCTATCGAGTCTTGGGGTCATGCTGGAACAGGGACCGGCGCAAACCATCGCTGACCTGGCTAACTCAATGATGGCCACCGTCGCCAAGCTCAGCGCCGCCTGCGACAAGCACGACTTTGCCGACACCGAAGAAAAAATGCGCTACTGCGCCTTTACCGTGCGTCCGCTGATGGATGAGGTGCGCGGCTATGCTGATGCCCTGGAAGGAGAAATTGCCGATAGCTACTGGCCGTTACCCACCTACCAGGAAATGCTGTTTATTAAGTAGCCCTCTGGTGATTTGAGCTAATTACAACCTCTATAGGAGGCAAGAT
>CAZPYG010000051.1:13341-24417 GCA_964590465.1 uncultured bacterium
CTCATCGCCACCGGTTTCCTGGCCATTGCCGCCTGGGCCTGGCGCGATGGGCGTCCCTACGCCTTGCCTAAGCCGCTGCCGGGATGGTTCAAATACTGGTTTGGTTCCGTACAGTTTTTGGGCATTTTGCCGCCCTTTGCCGCCCTGGTCTGGGGAGTCTGGCAAAACCAACCCCTGGTATGGATGGTCTTTTTGGCCTACTTCATTCTGCTCATTCTGCAGATCTTATTTGAATCACTAACCCTGAGGCGGCTGCATTCCGTTACCTGGGTGATGGTGCCCTATCTTTATGTGCCCTATCGACTCTGGCAACTGTACGAGGGATTTCTGCTGATGCCAGGTCGGCCCGACCTGGCCTGGGTGCAATGGCTGCTGCTGGCCGAAATCGCTGTCTGGGGCATCAATTACCTGCTGGATTTGTCCCAGCTGCCACGACTGTTCCAGTGGGACTGACTCCCCCCACTCCCCACTCCCCCTTGAGGTAGATCCTTTTCGTAGTAGGATTTTGCTATCTTGGGCCAAAGCTTTAATAGACGTACCCTATGCATGTTGCGGTTTGGCCTGGTAGCGTTTATCCCCTGGGTGCCCAGTGGGACTATAAAGGAACAAATTTCGCGCTTTTTTCCGAACATGCCACTGGGGTTGACCTTTGCCTGTTCGATGCCAACGGCGAAGAAACCCGGGTCCCTTTGACCGAGGTCAGCAACTTCGTCTGGCATGGCTACCTGCCGGGCATTGGTCCCGGTCAGCAGTACAGTTACCGGGTGCATGGTCCCTACGCCCCTCAAGAGGGGCACCGCTTCAACCCCAACAAGCTGTTGATTGACCCCTACGCCAAAGCCATTTCCGGGGAAGTCGGTAACGGGCCTGAAGTGTTTGGCTACGACTGGGACAGCGACGAAGAAGACCTCTCCTTCTCCGATCTAGATAGCGCCCCCCTCATGCCCAAGTCTGTGGTAGTAGACGAAACCTTCGACTGGGAGGGGGATACCCTGCTGCGCACCCCCTGGCATGAAACGGTGATTTACGAAGTGCATGTCAAAGGGTTCACCCGGCTCCATTCCCACATTCCCAAAGCCATTCGGGGTACCTATGCCGGTCTGGCCCATCCCGTCGCCATTGAGCATCTGCAGCGGTTGGGCATTACCGCCGTTGAGCTGATGCCGATTCACCACTTTCTGTCGCGCCCAGGGCATTTGGTGGATAAGGGGTTGCGTAACTACTGGGGATATGACTCCATCAACTTCTTTGCTCCCTTCTCGGGCTACAGTTCCAGTCCCAACCTGGGAGAGCAGGCCAGGGAATTTAAGGAGATGGTGAAGGCCCTCCACCAGGCCGGCATTGAGGTGATTCTCGATGTGGTCTATAACCATACCGGCGAAGGTAACCACTTGGGCCCTACCCTATCCCTGCGGGGAGTCGACAATACCAACTACTATCGCCTGGTGGAAGACGATCCCCGCTACTACATGGACTTCACCGGCTGCGGCAATTCCCTACACATGCGCAGCCCGCAAGTGCTGAAGCTGATTATGGATAGCCTGCGCTACTGGGTCAGCGACATGCATGTGGATGGCTTCCGGTTTGACCTGGCCTCGGCCCTGGCCCGAGAGCTTTACGATGTGGATCGGCTGTCAGCCTTCTTCGACCTGATCCATCAGGACCCGGTACTGGCCGGAGTGAAGCTGATCGCCGAACCCTGGGATGTGGGCACGGGGGGCTACCAGGTAGGCAACTTCCCGGTGAACTGGTCGGAATGGAACGGCCAGTATCGAGATACGGTGCGCGACTTCTGGCGGGGGCAGGATGAAACCCTGGGAGAGTTTGCCTACCGCCTCACCGGCAGCCCCGACCTGTATTTTCAGATGAATGGTCGGCAACCCAATGCCAGCATCAACTTCATCACCGCCCACGATGGCTTCACCCTGAACGATCTGGTCAGCTATAACGAAAAACACAACGAAGCCAACGGCGAAGACAACCAGGACGGCGACGACTACAACCGCTCCTGGAACTGTGGGGAAGAGGGCATCACTGCGGATCCGGAAGTCCTGCAGCTGCGGGAGCAGCAGCGCCGCAATTTTTTCACCACCCTGATGCTGTCCCAGGGGGTACCCATGCTGCTGGGGGGCGACGAACTGGGCCGCACCCAAATTGGCAACAACAATGCCTACTGCCAGGACAACGAAATTTCCTGGTTCGACTGGCAATTGGCAGAGGGCAACGAAGATTTAATCAACTTTTGCCGGGAGCTGATCTACTTTCGCAAGCAGCATCCGGTATTTCGGCGGCGCAAATGGTTCCAGGGGCGCGCCATCCACGGCGCTGAGATCACCGACATCAGCTGGCACAACCCCGACGGCACCACCATGACCCAGGAACAGTGGGAGGCAGGTTTCATCAAATCGATTGGTGTCTTCTTGAATGGCGACAAAATCCCCAGCCCCGGCAGCCAGGGTGAACGCATCAGCGACAACGACTTTCTGCTGTTCTTCAACGCCCACTACGAGGTGATCGAGTTTGCCCTGCCAGAGCACTTCCGAGAGTATCAATGGTCTGTGGTGATCGACACCAAGGAACCCCGATTTATCAAAGCAGAACGGCTGTTTACAGAGGAACAAATTATTCCCATCGCTGCCCGCTCAATGATGGTGCTGATGCGGCTGGTATAGATACAGAATGCTTGCCAGCAAAGGCTTTTGGCAATTGGCTAGGGTTAAGCGCAGCTTATTTCAGCCACCCTCAACACTGGATCAATTTTCTAAGGATCTTGATCGCTGGCGACCCGAATCATCAACTCCCCTTCCTGGGGATTGCGGGTGAAGATAAAAGCTCCGCCGATGGTGGCGGTGACTTTTTAGGGCAGCTATGCATAGCCTTGTTGCGAAAAGTTGTATCGACCCCGGGGAGTCGATAGGCTTGGTTCGTAAGCGTGTTTCCCCCGATGAAACGAATTCTGGCCCAGACTACAAAAGAACTGAACCAGTTCCGGCGCGATCGCCTGACCGTAGCTCTGGCGGTTGTACTGCCGCTGCTGACCCTCTTCATCTTTGGCTTTGCCATTCGATTGGAAAGCAAAAACATTCCCATCGTGATTCAGGATCTGGACATTAGCTCTCGCAGTCGGGCTTATGTGGAGCAGATTTTTGCCACCAACAAGTTCCAACCGGTGCCCTGGCCGCTGGATCAGCCTCCAGCAGAATCCATTGATCAGGGAAAAGCCCGAGCCGTGATCGTGATTCCCCCCGACTTTGAGCGGCAAATTACCCGGGGTGAGCCGGTAGCGGTACAGGTGCTGATCGACGGCACGGATGCCAACAACGCTCGCTTTGTGCAGAACTCCATTCGGGCGACGACCACGGTCTTTAACCAATCCTCTGGACTGGTGCGTCGTTCTCTGCCGGTAGAGGCCGATGTAAGGCTGTGGTTTAATCCGGGGCGGGAGGAATTTCTCTATATCGTGCCGGGAGTATTTGGGGTGGTGCTGTGGATCTTTCCCTCCCTGCTGGCGGCCATCGCCATGGTGCGGGAGAAGGAGCGAGGTACCATTATTCAGGTTTACGCTTCGGATCTGTCGGCGGAAGAACTGCTGTTAGGTAAGGAGTTGGCCTACTGGCTGGTAGGCATTGCCGAAGCACTGGTGGTGGTCGGCCTGGGAGTCCTCATTTTTGGCCTACGCTTTGCAGGAGACCCCACCCCCTTTGTGCTGGGAACGCTAATTTTTCTGGCGGCAGCGGTGATGTTCGGTCTGTTTGTCGGAGTCCGTGCCAATACCCAGAATGCGGCAGTGCAGGGGGTAGCGCTGGTAGGTTTCCTGACGGCCTTGCTGCTGTCGGGATTCATCTACCCCCTCGACAATATTCCGTTTCCCCTGTCTCTAATTTCGAACGTTGTCCCTGCCCGTTATTACATTGAGCTGAGCCGTGATGCCTTTGTGCGGGGTACCGGATGGCCTGGAGTCTGGTGGACGGTGGTGATGATTTTTGTGATCGGGATTGTGCTGTTCAATATCGCCCGAAGATTGCTCAGTAGAATGCAGTTAAAGGACTGAGGATGAAACTGCTGACTCGTTTCCTTGAAAGCCGTTTTTGGGCCATTGTGGTGAAGGAAATTAACCAGATCTTTCACAACAAACAACTCATCTTTTTGCTGCTGTTTCCGCCTACAGTTCAACTCCTCATCTTTGGCTTTGCTCTCAGTCCTGATGTGGACCACCTCGCACTGGGAGTAGTGGATTACGCCAACACCTACGAAAGTCGAGAACTGGTGCAGTCCCTCACGGCAAACGATATTTTTGAGGTGCAGTATCAAGGTATTGATGAGAAGGAACTGGTCAGGCAGGTAGAAACCGGACAACTGACGACAGGGTTAATTATTCCTCCCGATTTCAACCGGCAGCTGGATCGAGGAGAGACCGCCCGAATCCAGGTATTCATCGATGGGGTAGACGCTAACACCGCAGGAATTGCCAGCGGTTATTTAGGGCAAATTCTAAATAACTACAGCCTGTCGCTTTTGCCGAACCCGCCCACACTACCGGTCGAGACTCGCAGTGTATTCTTCTACAATCCCGGCTTGATCAGCAGCTGGTTTCTAGTGCCAGGGGTGATGGGGATTGTGCTGACTCTGACGAGTTCCCTGGTTTCTTCCACAACGCTTGTAAAAGAAAAGGACACAGGCACCCTAGAGCAGCTTTTGATGACTCCTGCCAATAGTTGGGAAGTACTTTCCGCCAAGATTGTTCCCCTCTTCGTGCTGCTGATGGGGGACGTGGTGCTGGCGGTGCTGATTGCTCGGGGGGTTTTTGCGGTGCCGTTTCGCGGCAGTCTGCTGCTTTATCTGCTGCTGGCCGGGTTGTACGTATCGGTAGGTATCGGTGTGGGGTTGATGCTGGCTACCATCGCCAAAAGTCAGGAGCAGGTAGTGCTGATTTCGTTTTTCATTAACCTGCCGATGATTCAGACGTCGGGGGCGATCGCACCGATCGAGAGCATGCCTATCTTTTTCCAGCGCCTCTCCTGGTTTAACCCCCTGCGCCACTTCGTCGCCATCATTCGCGGCATTTTGCTAAAGGGAGTCGGGCTAGAGGTGCTTTGGCCCCATGTACTGATGTTGGGAGGCTTTGCGGTAATTTTGATGGCCATCAGTGTCAGCCAGTTTCGGCGGCAGTTGGCTTAAACTCCAATTAATATGAAATGTCCCTAAAAAAGGCTGGGACAGAGCGACTTTTTGCCGGTACGCAATGATTACCCATATGGGTGAAGAACCATCTTGGACTGGTGCAGAACGATTTTTCCCTGACACAAAACGCTTTACGAACGGGCATCCCTCCCAGAAGGGGAAGTTGCTCAGGGTATGGCTATCAAAAGTTATCCCGAACTGAGGTTAAGGCGTGCAAGTGGCTCCGTCATAGGTAACTTCCACCGGCAGCCAGTACACCGCAGGGGCAGGTTCGTCGCGCCCTTCATTGGCAGGAAACTCATACTGGCCTGCATTTTCGACAGCCTTGTCATCCAGCACATCATAGCCGGTACTACCCAGTACTCTGGGCTCTCGTGCCAGGCTGCCATCAGGATTCACAATCACCTCTAACTGCCCATCGGTGGGGGCAGGAGTCAGGCATTGATCCAGGGGATATTCGACCACCAGTGCTGCTAAATCTTTAGGACTGGGTAAGGGTGGATTTTCGAACTCTTCCCAGGTTTGGGATAAGTACCAATCCATAAACTCATTGGTTTTCGTTGCCAGAGATTTAGCCCGATGGTTGGGCTGATACTCCGCAAAGGTCTGCAGTCGCTCCTCCAAGGTGAGCGGGGTTGGTTCTGAGGATGGCTCTGGTGTTGGGGCCGCAGCTGAGTCTACAGTGGGCTCTGGGTCTGGTTTAGTTGCCGGGGTTAGTGCAGGTACCGGGTCAGACTGTCGCTGAGGAACCCGCGGCGGGACAACTGCAGCAGGTGGAGCAACGGGTCGGGACACCGGACTGGGCTCAACAGGCGACTCCGGTGCAGGATTTGGCTCTGGTTGGGGCTCTGAATTCGGTAACGGCAACCGCACCACATCAATGGTTTCAGTGGGCTGGTTAGGGACTTCGGCTGCAGGGATGGCTAAATTGGCTGCCTCATCCTGGACGGGAAGTTGCAGCACCGCCCCATGCAGCGCCAGGGAGGCGATGACAAACAGCCCACTTCCCCCTAACCAGGGTCGCCAGCGCGAAAACTTATGTTTTGGAGGGAAGGCCATAGGGTCCACCTGGGTACCGACTCTGAGCTGTTCGGCCCTTCTACGGTGCCACAGAATTCGGTAATTGTTATTAGTGGACAGACAATTCTTTTACTGTCGCAATTTACCATTAGGCTAAGCAGAGGGGCTTTTACCAAGGATGGCCAAAAGCAATGCGAAAGGAAGATTTGACGTTATTGGTGTCAGGTATTCTTCTGGTCTTAACTGCGGCATTACTCATTGTTCTGGAACCCCGGGTATCATCGTTGTTCCCCCCAGGGAGGCAACCCATTATGTCTAGTCAGCTGTTAACCGATCCTTTCTTGCAATTTCCTACCGCTGATTCAGTGCGAGTGGTTTGGTTTACGGAATTTCAAGGAACCGATCACGTGGTCAGCTGGGGACAGCCTGGCCAATCTCCAGATTCTGTGGTTGGAGGATTTCCAAACCAGGCGGTCGCGGTCACGACTCGCCTCAGCCGAACCCGTGAAGATGAAAAATCTCGGATTAATCATCCCGATTTTCAGGACTTAAAGTTTTCAGTTCCTCGCCCAATTTGGCGACACGAGTCGCTCGTTTCGGGCCTGGCTGCGGGGCAGCGAGTACCCTACCGAGTCACCAGTCGCACCGAAGATGGCATTCCTATTGAAAGCCGGGTATTTACCCTGGCACCGGCTCCTCAACCGGGGCAGCCCACTAAAATTTTGCTGACTTCGGACCATCAAAACATGCCGATGACCGCAGCAAATTTACAAAAGGTTCAGGAAACCATTGGCAAGGTTGACGCCATCTTTTTTGCCGGGGACTTAATCAATATTCCAGACCGTGCTTCCGAATGGTTTGACGATAGCCGGGGATGTGCATTTTTTGCCTGTTTGCAGGGACTGGGCGACTATGCCCTGGAACGTAACGGTAGAACAGTGCGGTACCAGGGCGGAGAACTCATCCAACACGCGCCCTTGTTCCCTGCCCTGGGAAACCATGAGGTGATGGGACGTTTTTCCCAAACGGCTCCCCTAGGGGAACAATTCAATGACCCTATCCCCCGGGCAGAAGCCTTACGCCGCTACAGTACCCAGGCTGACCTGTTCAACCCTAGCGGTGACGATACCGTGCGTCGCCAGTGGATTATCAACAATTCCTTTAACTCCGATACCTACGAAGAACTCTTTACCCTGCCGAAAAGCCGGGTGCCGAATCCCGACCGGCCTGAAGAAACCTCTCGCTATTACGCCATCACCCTGGGAGATGTGCGTCTGGTCTCCCTCTATGTGACGCAAATTTGGCGCACCCCCGGTTTAGGGCCCAAAGCAAAAGGCCGCTATCGTGAACGGGAGGCCGATCTCCATACCCCTCAAAATTGGGGGTACGGGCAGCACATCTTTGAGCCCATCGAGCGGGGCAGCCTGCAGTATCAGTGGCTGGAGCAGGAACTGGCCAGGGAAGAGTTTCGCAATGCCAACTACAGGGTGGTCATGCTCCACCATCCTCCCCACACCCTGGGAGACAATATTGTGCCGGCTTTCACCAATCCGGTGGTGAAGTATGATCGGCGGGGCGATGGTAGCCTTAACGCCGTCCGTTATGAATATCCCCTGGAAGCCGACCACATTGCTCGGGATCTGGTGCCCCTGTTGGAGCAGGCAGGGGTCGATCTGGTGCTTTACGGCCATTCTCACCTGTGGAACCGGTTTCAATCTCCCGCCGGGGTTCATTATTTAGAAACCTCCAATGTAGGCAATTCCTACGGCGCTTACTGGAAAGATGACAGCCGTCCAGTCCCACCGCCTGAGGGCACAGATAACCTTGAAGGATTCAACCCTGACGATTACGTGGCCCAGGGAGACCCCAATGGTTTGGAGCCAGTGGTTCCAAACATTGCCCCTCTGCGCAACGAAAACGGGCAACCCCTGCCCTATATCGCCAGTAATGACATCACCGCATTCAGCATTTTCGACACGGGGACAGGTTTAGTCAGCAGCTACTACTTCGATACCCGCGAACCAGGCTCAGATGTCATCCAGTTCGATGAGTTTAAACTGGGGGGATAATCCTTTATGATTCGATGCTCATTCCTGAGGGTTCCCGGGGGCTATCGTGGTATGGGCAAATACAGCAGCTTCAGCGGGGAGAGAATTCCGTTTTACCGGCCTCAGTCTCAGATTCCCGGGAGGAGCGATCGTAAGCCCCCGGCGCACAGGCTGAACCGGTGCCCGGTTAACTAACGCAAACTGCCAATGGCGCAAGAGGTCGTCCCCTGCAACCTTGTTCTGGTCTTTCCGTTCGCGAATTTCAGCGTAAATCAGTTGGTCGACTTGAGCTTTCATCCGCTTAAATCGCCCCCAGGGGCTGAGGGGTCCCCAGTCTTTCTGCAGCGCATCAAAAAAGACAAAGAAGCCACTTAAGGGAGTTCCCAGGGTTTCCAGCATCCGATTCAGTAGTTGCCGGAGTTGTTCGTATCGGGGGCCATCCTGAAGGCCAAACACTGCCTTCAAAATTACTCGCAGGGTGATCTCCTGCATGGGTTGCCGGACTTTGAAGGGGCGGTCTAGGGCCCAACCATCCATAACCTGCTCCGTGCTAGAGCAGATGATCCGGCTATAAACCCGTATCTTTTCTCCGTGGAACGGTGGCATCAGCAGCCGACGGTGCCGGCGGTGTCGCTCTCCGTCCAACAGCAGCAGGGAATTGTTGCCCACCAGAGCGGTGAGAATTCCTCCAACCCCTTGGGAGGGAATCTGAAACTGGGAGGGGTCAGCCTGAAAAATTTCCCGAATCATCTCTGGATCGGCAACATAAACCATGGGTGGTGAAGCTTTCCCGACCCGAAACACATTGCTATACTGCTGCCGATAGTCTTCCTGATATTGCAGCGGTTTTAGAATTAGCTTCGGCACCCGTAGCCAGAAGGGGGCGCTAGGCCGAGAGAGTTGAGGTATAGCATCTTGGACGAGACAACAGTAAAAGCCTGTTCTGATGCTAATTCATTTCAAGGGAGGGCTTGGCCCTGGAGAGTTACTTTGACACCTCTGGTGGCGTCAAAGGCAGGTTTTGTACTTTAGGACACATTATCTCCGCAGGCCTATTCTTTGTATTTTTCTATACACGCATTGCCCCAACCCGATCCCTTATCTTTGCTTGAGGAATATCTTATCTCCCGTTTTTCGCCAGCCTCTGCGGGGACCTTGTTGGCGTAGGCAATGCCCCCTGTTTATCTGGTCTGTATCGCCAAAGTCAACGAGCTAATACTGAGCTAGCGTCTTCTCTGGATAAGGCGTTTTTGTCGCTTATCTAGACCTATGTGCCCTAGCCTGTCTAGCCCGGGTCTGATGAGGTGGGAGCACCGTCGGTAAATCTACAGGTAATCACCTATGAAAAGAAGCCTTATCACCCTATCCATGCTCCTGGCAGGAACATTGGGTGCTTTTTCCGTCAGACAGGGAAATGCCCAAGAATGCCCCGGTCTGACCTCCTACATGATTGATTCCAACGGTCAGTGCGTTGATTTGAGGAATTTGCAACACAACAGCAATGCCGCTGAGCGCAACAATCAGAACGCTGGGCAGTACTTCCAACGGGTAGCATCCTTTCCGGTTTACCTGAATACCGACATTGACCTGGAAACGGCGGCTGAAATTATTTCCGTCACTGAGGACGGCAACACCCTGGTTTACACTGACTCTCCAGCGGAAGTACTGGGTTTTGTGGATATTCGCAATCCCAGCCAACCCCAACCCGGCGGTTCAATTCCTTTAGGAGGTGAGCCGACCTCCGTTGCGGTGACCGGGAATTTTGCCTTGGTGGCGGTCAATACCTCCCCCAGTTTTGTGGCGCCTAGCGGCAAGCTGTTGGTGGTTAACATTCCTACACAACGCATTGTGCGCCAGATTGATCTGGGAGGACAGCCGGATGCAGTGGCCGTCAGCCCCGACGGTCGCTACGCTGCCATCGCCATTGAAAACGAACGGGATGAAGACCTGGGGGATGGACGTCCTCCCCAGGCACCCGGCGGATTCCTCAGTATCGTAGACCTGGATGGCAACCCTCGCAATTGGCAGGTGCGTCAGGTCAACCTGGATGGGGTAGCGGATTTGTTCCCCAATGATCCGGAGCCCGAATTTGTCGACATTAACCGTAACAACATTGCAGCCGTTACCCTGCAGGAGAACAATCACATTGTGCTGGTTGATTTACGGCGGGGAGATGTGATTCAAGACTTTAGCGCCGGAACGGTAGACCTTACGCAGATCGACACTCTCGAAAACGGACTGATTGAACTCAACAGCAGTCTGGCTGATATTCCCCGTGAACCCGATGGGGCCGCCTGGCTCGGTACTAACTTTATCGCCACGGCAGACGAAGGTGACCTCGATGGGGGTAGCCGGGGCTTCACCATTTTCAACACCAGACAGCAGGTTGTGTTCTCTTCAGGCAATGACCTGGAAGCAATCGTCACCCGGTTAGGCCATTACCCTGAAGAACGCTCGGAAAATAAAGGGAACGAACCCGAGAACGTTGAGTATGGCCGCTATGGACAAAATGACCTGTTGTTTGTAGCGTCTGAACGCTCCAGCGTTGTCTTTGTTTATCGAGTTTTCCCCAATCGAGCCCCTGAGCTGGTGCAGGTACTTCCCGCTGGCGTTGGTCCAGAAGGTCTGTTAGCGATTCCCGACCGCGGGTTATTCGTTGCCGCTAGCGAGGGAGATTCCAGGGAAGATGGCTTCCGCTCGGTGGTCAACATTTATCAAGTTACTAACAGCGCGCCCAGCTATCCCACCGTTGCCTCTGGGAATCGATCTGACGGCACCCCCATTCCCTGGGGTGCCCTGTCAGACCTGGCGGCTGACCCGAATGATG
>CAZPYG010000051.1:24517-27871 GCA_964590465.1 uncultured bacterium
CGAAGGGGTGACCAGCACCGGCACTGGCGATGATGAATTGGTATACGTTGCCTTCCAGCGCGAATGGGCCGGTGATCCGGAGAATCGGGTGCGCATTGGTCGCTACGACACGAATAGCCAGGAGTGGCGCTTCTTTTACTATCCCATCGAAGACCCCACTTCCCCCAATGGCGGCTGGGTTGGCCTGTCTTCTTTAACCGCGATTAATGACAATACCTTTGTCGTCATTGAGCGCGACAACCAGGCTGGACCCGATGCCCGCATCAAGAGGATCTACGGTTTCTCTATTGCTGGTTTGACCCCCCAAGCCCAGGGGTCTTCTTTCCCCGTTGTCAACAAGCGCCTCGTGCGTGACCTACTGCCGGATCTGCAGGTTCCCGGTGGGTTAGTACTGGAAAAAATTGAAGGTCTGGCTGTGCTCTCAGATGGGACTGCACTGATCGTGAATGATAACGATGGCGTAGACGACTCTAATGGCGAGACCCAATTGTTACGGCTGACCATGGATGATTAGGAACCCGCCCCTTGGGTTGGCGATTAGCCGCTCATTGAAGAGGTTTGCCAGGCACATTTAGCACCTAAGCAGGCTTAAGAACTGAAGGTGAAATCGTTACCATGAAGCTGGAAGGGATGCATCCTTTGGGATGTATCCCTTTTTTAAGATATGAACTCGGCTACCAAACTAGACGAGATCTGACACAATAAAAGACTGTTACCCAGGCTGATTGTATGACTTCCGGCACCGCTACTACCCAGCATTACCAGCAGGTTCTTTCTCTCCAGTCCCGGGGTAAGTCTTTGCAGCGGTTTACCCATCAGGTGCAGGATGTGGTTAGAGCCTCCGGCATTGGGACCGGGTTGTGCACCGTCTTTCTGCGGCATACTTCCGCCAGCTTGATCATTCAAGAAAACGCCGACCCAGATGTGCTGGTTGATCTAGAAAACTATTTCTCTCAACTCGTCCCCGAAGGTCACCACTACGTCCACAGCACCGAGGGACCAGACGACATGCCGGCCCATATTCGCACCGCCCTGACCCACACCTCAGAAAATATACCCGTTATGGAAGGGCGTTTGGCCCTGGGCACCTGGCAGGGCATTTACCTCTGGGAACACCGGGCCCAAGGTTCAACTCGGGACGTGGTTGTCCATGTGAGCGGGTACTAAACATGGTGGATACTTTTGACCCAGTTGGCTATAACGCTATTCCAACTCCACCAGAGGGGTTTCGGTCGGGGTTCGTGGGCATTGTCGGACGCCCCAATGTGGGAAAGTCGACTCTGATGAATGCTTTAATTGGCCAGAAAGTGGCGATTACCTCTCCCGTAGCCCAGACAACCCGTAACCGCCTGCGGGGTATCCTGTCCAACGACCAGGCTCAAATCATCTTTGTGGATACCCCCGGTATCCATAAACCCCACCACGAACTTGGAAAAATCCTTGTCAAGAATGCCCGGGTGGCCATTGAGGCTGTTGATGTGACTCTGTTAGTGGTCGACGGTGCGGTTCCGGCGGGGCGGGGGGACCAGTTTATTGTGGAACTCCTTGCCAAAAGTGACGTGCCGATTATTCTTGGCGTCAACAAAATTGACCAGCAACCCAGCACTGACGCTGATGCCATCGATGCCAGCTACCAGACTATTGCTGATGCCCAGGGGTGGCCCCTAGTAAAGTTTTCAGCCCTGACGGAAGCAAACCTAGAGGAATTGCTCCAACGCCTAATCGACAACCTGGAACCCGGACCTTACTATTACCCCCCAGACTTAGTCACCGATCAACCTGAGCGGTTCATCATGGGAGAGTTGATTCGGGAGCAAATTCTCGCCTATACCCGGGAGGAAGTTCCCCACTCTGTTGCGATCGCCATTGATCGAGTAGAAGAAGACGTCAACATTACCCGCATCCTTGCCACCATCCATGTGGAAAGAGACTCCCAAAAGGGTATCCTCATCGGCAAACAGGGCAGCATGCTGAAAAAAATTGGCACGGCCGCCCGCGAGCAGATTCAAAAGCTGGTGATGGGGCAAGTTTATCTAGAAATGTTCGTGAAAGTCGTCCCCAAATGGCGGCAATCCCGCAGTCGTCTGGAGGACTTTGGGTATCGGGTGGAGGATTAGAACCGAGGGAGGTCGGGATTAATCCTCCAATACCATCATTGCCCAGCGTAAAAGTTCATCGCCAGAGATCTGTCGCTTTGTTACTCCTTTAGGGTTGCTTGGTGAACACCATGACCAACATGGCACCGCGTATCATGTTGACCGCCGGGAAGCCCCTCAGTGGAATAACTATTTCCCGGAGTACGCCAAGAAACGAGGATCTAATCACATCCAAGATTTCGGTACGGGGGAATGGCCGTTCCCCGTACGAGGTCCCAGCAATCTTAAGTTAATCTGTTCTAACTCCTCAGGAATGAGCATCGAATCAGGTTTTGGCCTACGTAAGGGTTATCCCATGCTGCAAACCGAACGTCTTATCCTCAGAGCTTGGCAACCGTCTGACCGAGACCCCTTTGCCCGTTTAAATGGCGACCCTGTAGTAATGCGGTACTTTCCGTCGCCTCTGTCGCGGGCAAAATCCGATGCTCTGGTCGAGCGCATTCAGGAACATCATCTTACCCACGGTTTTGGTTTCTGGGCGGTGGAAGAAAAAGCCACAGGCAACTTTATTGGCTTCATCGGCCTCAATATTCCTTCCTTTGAAGCCCACTTCACCCCTACCATGGAGATTGGTTGGCGACTCGCACGCCCTTTTTGGGGGCAGGGATATGCGACTGAAGGAGCAAATCAGGTCCTAGACTATGGTTTTGATGTTCTGAAACTGCCCGAAATTGTGTCTTTTACAGCAAAAGTGAACAAGCCTTCTATCGCCGTCATGGAGCGACTTGGCATGACCCACAACCGAGCCGATGACTTTGACCATCCTCGGTTGCCGCCAGGGCATCCCCTGGGGCAGCATGTGCTTTACCGAATCACTGCGTCGCCCCGCTAACCCTCACCCCCATTCTTCACTAAACCCACCAGGGCTTTATCCCAGACCTCGGATCTGGCTCCGTCCAGGGATAAACCCAAATCGCATCTCCTTCGACTTTCCCATGCACTAGCTTTAGGGGCAGGTTTGTCGGTCCTCGCACCACCGTTGCGGTTGCTGTATAACGAGAGCCGTGGCAGGGGCACTGGAACTGGTTAGCTATCGGCTTCCAGGGGAAAGTGCAGCCCAGGTGGATGCAGTTGTTGCCAACTCCAACTGGTAGCAGGGTGTTATCTTCCTCAACGGTTAGAGAAGTAACAGCCCTTAAACAGTCGTTAATGATTGAGCCGGGAGACGATTGATTACCGCCTGCATGCGCTCCCTGGC
>CAZPYG010000051.1:27971-34181 GCA_964590465.1 uncultured bacterium
TACGATGGCAATGGCAACAGTGACAAAATCGCGCACAGAATTCATGACGGTCCCCTAAAACGCTATGGTTTAAACCTGGTTTGCCCCTATTCTCTCGTTAATTTGCCGTTCTCAATGCGTCGCCGAAAATTGCTCACGGTTATGGGTGGAGTCTCGCTGGTAGCCCTGGCCGCTAGTTGTCAGTCTGTTCCGGCTAACAGCCTGAAAATTGCCATGCTGGAGGGTTCTGTGCCGCCCCAGCTGATTCAAGCCTTTAAGGGCCAGCGCTCCGAGGCGGAGGGGGTTACTGTGATCCCGGCTAATTCACTCCTCAAGCTTTACCAAATGCTGCAGGGGTGGCAACGGCCAGACGAGCATGATACGGAAACTCCCCCGACCCTTCAGCCTGTGGCTAACTGGCTCACTCTGGGAGACTATTGGCTGACCTCGGCCATTCAGCAGCAGCTCATTCAGCCGATAGATGTCAATGGCCTGGCATACTGGGGGGATTTACCCGCACCCTGGATAGAGCTGCTGCGCCGTGACGCTGTCGGCCAACTCTCGCAAACCGGCGACATTTGGGGAGTTCCCTATCGTTGGAGTAATCTGGCCATGGTTTACGATCCCTCTAAGCTGGCCCGGGATGCTTCCCTCCTCCAGTGGGAAGACCTGTTACGACCCGAACTAAGCAGAAGAGTTGTTCTCCCCGACCATCCCCGGTTAGTGATCGGGTTGGGGCTGAAGGCCATGGGAGCGTCAGCCAATGTGGATGACCCGGCCCAGGTTCCCGGTTTGGTGGACTTTTTAAAGGCATTACACCAGCAAGTTCGGTTTTACAGCTCTGACCATTACCTAGAGACCTTAATTGTTGGGAATGCCAGTGCTGTGGTCGGTTGGACCGAAGAGATACAGCCGGTATTAAAGCAGTATCGGCAGTTTTCCGGTGTCGTGCCCGGCCCTGGCACGCTGGTTGGAGCCGACCTCTGGGTGCAGCCTAAAGCCGCAGAAACCATCGCCTTTGCCGATAGCTGGCTTGACTTTTGCCTCAGTCCGGAGTTTGCGGATCTATTGGCCGGCTACAGTCAGGGCGTATCGCCTCGATGGTTAGGGCTATCTCCACAGCAGCTACCTGACGCGCTTCAGAAATATCCCTTCCTCAGCCCTCACCCTTCAACCCAGGCCGAGAGCGACTTCCTGTTGCCCCTGTCAGAGGCTGCTCAGGCTCGATACTGGGACATGTGGAAAACTTTGCGGGAGTCAGCTTAATTGTCTATGGTATCGGTCTGCGGCTGATGTTCTGGAGGCTGCGCGCCGACTACTGAAGCTTCGGCAGGGTTCGCCTCCTCCATGGGCTGGGCGACTGCCTCCGCGGCTTCGAGGCTATCCTGCAAGCGAGCAATGGAGTCCTCATCCAGCTGGGCTACACAACTTTCTGGGATATCCAAATCGGTCGCATTGGTTGCGGTGCCATAGGCGGGAAAATCGCATACGTAAAGACCAATCAGGCGTGGATTCCGAAGGCTGTTGCTGTAGAGCCGCAAATTATACCCAGCATTGCGCGCTTCTTCGGCTAGGTGAGTCATTGCCCCATATCGTTCTGGATACTGGAGGATGCGCCAGATCTGGGGATTAATGTAAACATCAATCACCCGGATGGCTGAAGCCTGAATTTCGTAGGATGCCCACGAATCTACCAAACGATAGCTGCCGAATTGGCGCGGCAGGGAGTTACGGCTCCACCAGAGACTGGGAAGCGTCATTTTCTCAGAAGAGGGTTCATCATCAATAACGAAGGACCCTGGAACAATCTCAGTTGGAAGGCTATCTGCGGAGGAAAAGCTGAAGGGCGAAAAGGTCAGGAGTTGACAAAAAGCATGTCTAAGGGGGGCAGAGTCGTGGGATACGTAAGCATCAATCGGTAAAGGCCCACAGGCCTCAGCCACATCCTCCGATGTAACCTGTGGTTGAGGTGACGGATCGTCGGGCAGGGGAGAGATATTTGCGATCGCAGGGGCTCCCCCCAGGCAGCTCAGCCCGACCACCCATAGAAGCCCAAACCTGGTCCACAGCAAATAGCGGCGATTGGCAGCAGATGCTGCCAATCGGGAAAAGAGTGATGGATATTGATCATGCCCCATTAAGCCGCCCTCGACTATCGAGAACCCAAGTTATGCCCTGTGGCCTTAGGCAAGAATCCATGACCAACGGAGGCTATTTCTAAGATACACCCTTGCCAAAACTGCCGACGATGGTTAAGACCCTGCGCCCTGTCCATTTACCACGGTTCACGCTAACCGCCTCTATTCAGCTATGGCTCTGGAAGATTAGCCGCCGCCGATGAACCCGCCTGATTTCAATGGGTTGTTGAGCCACCTGCGATAGCATCCAGGCGACCTGTTCCGGCCTGAGCAGCGTACCATCGTTGCGACTGCTGCCGGTGAACGTGACCAATACTTCATCGGTATTGGAGGAGGGTGTCAATGGCATCCAGCGGTCATCGGTTTCTCCCGAGATAAGCTCCAGCTGGTACAACCATTCCCTCAGGTTGAGGGTCTTCACCCTGCCGGATTTTGTGGTCTTCTCCCAGAGCAGTTCGTTTTTGGCTTTAACGGCTTCAATCCAGTTAGCCCACTGGGATGCCTGGGGGTGAGAGGACTCCACCGCAAGGCCCAAAACATATTCGGCCCGATCGAGGGTCTTCGTAGCCGAGGGATAAGACAGCGGCACTTCTTCCACGGCATAAATGGGAACGTCTTCGGGGAGTTGAACCGCCAACCGTTGCCGAAATTCCGCTGGTTCAACCCAGGCTTTTAGCTCAAAATCAACCACTTCTCCGCTGCTGGTGGCCCCCAAAGGTAGGGCATTGGCCGGAGAAATGCGAGGGCCAGGATGATAGCCCCCGGTGAAAGAAATCGGCAAACTAGCTCGACGAATAGCCCGATCAAATAACCGCACCAGGTCAAGGTGACCAATTAACGCCATGGCCCCCAGCTTGCCCAGGGTGACCCGCAACCGCTGCACCCGCCCCTGGCCCGGCTGCAAATGACCCGCAAACTGAGGAATCTCAGGGGGTTTTACAACCACATTGTGGCCAAAGTCGGTACCGCACACCCCACAGTGGGAGCATCCTTCAAAGGAACAATCCGGGACGGTGGCGGCTGCCAGGGCCCGGCGCAAATCTTCCTGCAGCCAGCGTTTATCAATACCAGTGTCCAGGTGATCCCAGGGCAGAGGATCATCCAGATTACTGACACCCTCTGGGTCGGAGGTGTTCATGATGTTCCACTCTCCGTTGGTCACCTGGCGATATTTCCAGGAGAGACCTGCCTCGTCAATGGCTTGGGACCAAGCGTTGAAGGCATTATCCAGGCTTTCCCACCAGGCATCCATGCCCGCCCCCAGTTCCCAGGCCCGTTTGACAACGGTGGCGAGACGCCGGTCTCCCCGGCCCACAAAGTCTTCCATAGCCGAAATGCGTACGTCGGTGAAGTTTACCTTAGCCCAGGGCATACGCCGGAATTCTTCCTTCAGCAGGGCCTGCTTGCGCTTAAATTCTTCCGTGGATACGGAATGCCACTGAAACGGGGTGTGGGGCTTCGGAGTGAAGTTAGAAATGGTCAAATTGAAGGAAAGAGACTTACGATTTGGTAAACGGCAGGATTGTCGCAGCCAGCGAACAGTTTCGGCGATACCAACCACATCGACGTCCGTCTCACCGGGTAAACCGATCATGAAATACAGCTTGACCCGGTCCCAACCCTGTTCATAGGCGATTTTGACTCCCCGCAGGAGTTCTTCGTTGGTAAGGCCCTTATTGATAATGTCCCGCATCCGCTGGGTCCCTGCCTCAGGGGCAAAGGTCAGCCCGGTCAGGCGGGTTCCACCGACAATATGAGCAATATTTTCATCGAACCGATCGACCCGTTGGCTGGGCAGAGACAGGGAAATATTCTCATCCTTTAATCGGTTTTTGATTTCGACTCCCACCGCAGGCAGCGCCAGATAGTCGGAGCAGCTCAGAGACAGCAGAGAAAACTCGTTATACCCAGTCTTGCGCATGCCGGTTTCAATGGCATCCACAATGGTTTCGGGATCGACGTCGCGGGCCGGACGGGTTAACATCCCTGGCTGGCAGAAACGGCAGCCCCGGGTACAGCCCCGCCGAATTTCCACCGTTAGCCTGTCGTGGACGGTTTCCACGTAGGGAACCAGTCCCATGGAGTAATCTGGCATAGGACTGGCAACCCGGCGCAATACCCGCGCAGGGACATCAGCTCGGTTAGGATGCACCGCACCGTCTTCACCCATGGTATAAAAGCGGGGAACATATACCCCCGGCACCTGGGCCAGATCCAGCAGCAGTTCTTCTCGACTGAGTCCTGCTGTTTTACCCTCTTCCATCACCAGGGCAATTTCGGGTAATAACTCTTCCCCGTCTCCCAGGGCCACGAAGTCGAAAAAGTCAGCATAGGGTTCCGGGTTAGACGTAGCGGTCTGGCCCCCAGCGAAAATTAACGGCCAGGACCCCTGTTCTACATTGAAGGAACCAGCCTGGTTGCGCCCCTGCCAGGTGAGGGGAATGCCCGCCAGGTCAAGCATTTCGAGAATATTGGTGGCACCCAACTCGTAGCTGAGGCTGAAGCCCAGGATGTCGAAATCTACCAGAGAACGCTGGGATTCCACGGCAAAGAGGGGGGTCTGGGTTGTTTTGAGCTTTGCCGCCAGGTCGGGGGCGGGAAGATACGCACGATCGCACAACTGCCGCGGCTGAGCATTCAAAATACTGTAGAGAATGATGTGTCCTAAATTAGAGGCACCCACCTCGTAAACCTCGGGATAAGTCAAGGCCCAGCGCACAGTAGCCTCCCACCAGGGTTTATGGACGGCACCTAATTCATTGCCTAAATAGCGGGCGGGTTTAGCAATATCGGGAGTAAGTAAAGTATCAACTGCTACAGGCACGATTTTCAATGCTCAGCACAACAGAGTTCATCCTAACGAAAAAGGTTAACTAGCTTCACCCAGAGACGGAGGAAACATACTCCTACCCGCATAGTAAAAAGCCCATGCCACAGCTTAGTAGCGGCAAGGGCTAGTCGGGGGAGACTTTTATGTCAGCAATTCTGGAGTTGCAGCAGACCGCAGGACGCAGATCTCAAGGGGGCCAACTTGTTTAATTTAAAGAAGCAAACGGTGATTTAAGTAAAACCTGTGGTTGACGGTAGCTAGATTAAGGGGAAAGCCACCAGCAAAGTTCGATCAACTCCAGGGGGTAGAGCTAGAGTAAACCAAATTCTAACCTCAGGGAAGCCATCCTATGGAGGCAGAAATTTAAGCCGCCATGGCAAGCTGAGGCGTATCTTCCAACATCTCAAACGCCCGGTCAAGTTGGGTCAGTTCAAAAACGATCCGGATAGCAGGAGGTACTGAACACAAACAAAACCGCTTACTACGCTCTCGGGCATGCTTGAGCGCCGAAACCAGGGAAATCAACCCAGCACTATCGAGGGATTCAACTTGGCTCATATCAACCACCAAGCCGGTAGAACCTTCATGGTGAATATGCTCTAAAAGGCTGACCTGGAAAGCCTGAGCGTTGGAAGCATTTAAGGAACCTTGAGCTTGCACAATTGCTAAAGAGTTAATCATAGTCCGCATACCCGATATACTCCTGTTCAATCCGAAACCAAATTTCTAAAAAAGAAACCGTGATATTACGAAAAAATTGACCTGATGACATCGAAGTTAACCGTCAAATCCTAGGATGCCCATGAACCTGACTAAACTTCGCCAAATCTTGACTCAATTTCAACTCTCTTTAAAGTTTCAAGTAAGTGGATTCACTGAGAATACCGACAGGCTCGTTAACATTTCGTGATTTAAATCACGAAATGTTAACGATTAAGGTCACATTTGTCTACTGTTTGCGTCACTGTACAGGCATCTGATGGCGTGAATAATCATAGTTGCCCCTGACGACACCCCACCCAAAGCCGAGTATGTTGCCTCCTGGAACTATCCGTAAGCTTGTTGAAAAGGCACTGTACCTTCAACTGTTGACCCCTGAAATTGAGCAGGGCATCAACTCTGAACTGACCCGTTTGGGGTATTTACCCGTTGGGGATTCAGAAGCCCTTGAGTTACTTATGAGTGAAATGGACGCAGGCCGAGTGCGTCTTGTTCCCAGGCAGGGGTTGCTCAGTTCATCGTAGTCAGCGGTGGTAGGCCCAT
>CAZPYG010000052.1:0-33778 GCA_964590465.1 uncultured bacterium
ACCTACTGATGAGCGTGAAACCCCAATCTCGTCGTAACCCTTGAAGGCTTACAATTTTTTTTGGGAGTTCCCTGTAAGCGGAACCATCCTAGTATTAGACGAATGTGGTCTAAATAGATATTGGCCGATGAAGAGGATATCTTTCCTGTCCAGCGGTCGTATCTCTCAGGAGCAGTTAGAAAATGATAAAAATCACTCAACTCATTTTCTAAATCCGTAGTAATATCTTCAGGCTGAACTTGATATCTTCTATAAGTAGGCTGACGATTAGTTTGTCGGTGATTTCGGGACCTACCGTATCCTCTTCTTAAGGGAGGGCAATGTGAGTGTTGAGCCTGGTTCATTCCAACAATTGTGCATGCCCATAGTTCTCCCCACCAAGGTTGCTGTTCACTCCAAGTGAGAAACTGATGTAATCGGCCTCCATATGTTTTTCGGCTAGCCTCTGAGAGGCTCAGTGCATCGAGGCCAACATCTGCAGCTGTACGCCCTTCTATCAATTTCTCGATACTCAAAGATTCCATAAAAGCTTTGGCCGCATTCACCTCAGCCTGCGTCATCTTCCTGCCAGTAGTTTGCTGTTCATAGCCTAAACCTCTCAATAGAATACGCATGACAGCTGACTGGCTTTCATTGAGAATCCGTTTGGCCTTCACCGGCTTGTGTATCGTTTCTATATGAAGCTGGTAAAGAGTCCAAACTTCGAGAATGTTTTGGGGTGCAGCCATTAATAAATCCTCCCACAGCCCCAAGTGGAGAGATCGGCTACTAAAGGAAGATCAAACCAGCTATGGGCTTAGCTGACAAGATTTTAGTACACAAGAACTACATGGGTCAAGAAAGTCAATAGTTGGTAACAGTGGAGGGGTACTAGGATTTGTTCGCCTTTTCCTTTGTTGTTCTAAACCCTTGTGGATGAAGGGATTTGGCTTGATTCCTTGTTATTTATCAATAAATATTTTTGTCTCGGATAATAAATATATGTACGCTTAGCTGCTGCGTATTGAGAATGATCGAGAGTTGAAGATAAAGCTCATCCCAAGGCAATATGACCATCGTGTGACATGTGACGGCCAAGGAATTAAACGGAGGTGGAAATATCAATGGAGTCGGTGACTGCGATAAAAGTCACTACTGTAACATCCTATTGTATTGTTAGTAAGCTGTCTCCTAAAGCCGAATACTATCTTGGCTATAATCCAATATTGGACTGAGGCTTGCTTGTTTGGGTCCAGTCTATAAGTTCAGTCATGAGCCGGCAAGAGTCAGGACAAACTTATTCCGTTAGTCTTCTCGATGGAACAAAGCTGGGCATTATGTTCCGCAACCAAGTGTCAAATCTATAACTCTGTAAAACCTGGAGGACAACTCGGCAATGGAGCGTGCTTAGATCTTCGATCTGCAATATTAGGGATGTTGTCAATTGGCTGGGCACTTTCACACAAAACTGCAACAGTTATATCATCTTCAGTAAGTGCTGTGATTCCTATGTAGCTAACCATATCTTGATTTTTAGCCTTACCTAAAGCAACTCCCTGAAATTCGCTAGAACTTAGTACGGAGTATGAATAGTTGTCGGTTTCTTGTCGAATACCCAGATTCAGATTGGGAATATTTCTGGAAAACGTAGAATTTTCAAGCTGATAGGCTTGTTGTGCTCGATTGATAGAGCCGACATATGTTTTGGCTTCTGATTCAATCGCTTTGTGCCCTTGGTTTCTATACTCATCTAGGACGTCAATGATTGCTACACCCTCAGGAATTTGCCAACTATCGCTAACTTTTTTGAGTGGTAACCTATAAGCTACTAAGTCTTCTCCTTGCTCTTCGCTTACGGCAAATATTTCTTGTTCTGGTGTCAAGTAAATTGTTAACGGATCATTGGAGACCTCTTCCATATCTAGTTGCCAGGTGCCAACATAGGAATCTTTGGCTAAGCTATCTACTGATTTATCTGAATTAAAACAGCCGGTGATTATACCGATAGAAGCTAATAAAAGCGGTGTGATCTTTTTGGTCATAGTAGGTTTCATCTTGTGTATCGTCTCTCAATACATTGAGGCAAGCATGCGGTCGGTAAACAGTATGTGATCTGAGATTCAGTGCTTCTAGAGGCTTAGATTTACAAAGACCTGATATAAGGTTGCCCTAATCTGATTCCTATCTAACTCCTGATGCCTTCATATACTTTGCCCAAATGCTTCAAATTCCTTGACTTATCTAGCTTTAATATGTTTAGACGGAATGATTTGCGACTGAAATTTGCCTTTTCTGCTCAGTGTAATTAGATGAAGATTTGTTTCTAATGATTTAGTTATGACAATTAAAACTTTGCCCTTTATAAAGAGTTCTCTCTCAGTTTTTGTGATTGGTTACTCAATATATCGAGCCGTCATTGACGCACTACTGTGCCCCAATAACCGCGCAATTTTGGCCAGGCTATACCCCTGCTGGTGCAGATTCGTCGCAAACGACCGCCGAAAACTGTGCGTTGATACCCCTTCCAGTTCCACAAATTCGCAGGCCTCCCGCAGTACCTGGTCTGCCGACTGCCGCTTAATGTGTGTGGGCCGCTTCGCATTATGCCGGGCTGGAAACAGATATCCTACTGTCGGTGCGTCATAGGCATCCAAAAATGGCCGTAACCCACTGACAATCATCGCCACCCGGGGTTTCCGTGTCTTCGTCTTCTCCCGCCGAAAGGTAATTCGGTCGGTCCCAATGTCTGCCGCCTCCAGGCTCAGCACCTCGCTGATACGAGAGCCGGTGAAGTAGGCGATCGCAAACACGCACTTCCACTTCGCCGCCGGCAAGTACTCAAACAACGCCGCCAGGTTCTCCTCTGTCAGGTGGCGAGCCTGACCGGTGCGGTTATGCTTGCGCGCCGCTGGCAGTTCCACCGCCCCGATCTGAAAATCAGCTTGAGTGAACATAGACTTACCCCAAGACTCTTCCCCAGTCTACCTGCTCTTTTACCAAAACAGCAGGTAAAAATCCACGAAACTATCAGGGTTTTGAAGAATGGGGTTCATGCAGAATGAACGGTCTCATCTGAGACAACGACAGAATGAGGGTTTTGGCGATCGCTGTCTTATGATTAGATTTCTGTGAGATAGATACTCATCTAGTCGGTCTATTTTGGCTGTGGGTAACTGAAGACCCATCGCTTCGTTGTTCTATGAGGGCTAGTAAATACAGAGCCACCTGTGTAACTGGACTGGTCTAAAAATCGCCATTCATAGCTCGAAATGCTATCAATGGGGAGATATCTCAGATTTTGATAAGCGGCAAGGCAATGGACAACGATAGAGCACTGGCTGAGTTTTTGTTAGAGGACGGTACAACTGTCCGAGTCGAGGTACCCAGGCCACTAGATAGCAGTGCTGTGGAAGAAGTTTCAGTTCTAGATGAAACCCTTTACAAAAGTGAGCAGAGCATTAAATCTGCTTTGAGTAAGGCTTCTTCCATTGCCACATCGGTGATGACGAGTTTGAAGGCAGGAGCTGCTGATGAAGTGGAAGTTAAGTTTGGGCTGGATCTGAGTGTTGAGTCTGGCGTTATTATTTCCACTGTAGGTGGCGCGGTAAATTTTGAAGTTACCCTCAAATGGTCAGGTAAAGGGGCTAAATACCTGGTATGGCTGACCCCAGCGTTAAGCCTAATCTACCGGGCAAGAGAGCAATTGCTCGCATCTATAAAGGAAATATGGTCATTGGAGCTGGCTTTTTGGTTGAGGGTGGTTATCTACTCACCTGTGCCCATGTTATTCGTGATGCTCTAGCTCTTAAGCCAGAGGACTCAGCCCTAGGCCGAACAGTCAGAATAAATTTTCCCTACGCTTCCTTGAGCCAGAAGCTAACCGGTGAAGTCTTGCTCTACCGTTATGACAAAAGTGACGAGACACCGGATGACGACATCGCTGGTTTACGAATCCTGGAGCCATTGCCTGTGGTAATGGGTTCGGCCAGAATACTGGGTGGATACCAATTTCGTAGTCCCTATCAGGTGTTGGGGTTTCCTAAAGGCCATGCCAGAGGAATTGCCTCCTATGGTCAGCTATTAGAAGAATTACCTAACGGCCTGGTACAAATGGAAGATACTAAAGCCGAAGGAATGGCAATTTCACCTGGATTTAGTGGCACTCCTGTATGGGATGAGGCCGCTGGAACAGTGGTAGGCATGGTGGTAGCCCGTGAGAAAGACCAGCCTGCGGCCAAGATCGGCTTTATGGTTCCGGGGCGGCGACTTCTGGCTGTATGCCGGGAGCTAGACAGCCTTGGTCTGTTGGCCTTATTGACTGACATTGCAGAAGCCCTAGCTGATGCTATTAAACTGGCTTACCGTCTCTGCTGTCCTGAGGGTTGGGAGATACCCGAAAGCCTGAAAGATACACTTACCAGCCTTCAGGATGTGCAGCGGGGAGATCGTCTATTTGAAGCGATCGAGCAGTTTGTAGGGTTATTAAGTTTGCCTGCCTTAAACTCTAATGCCGACATTAGGGAAAGATTACAGGGCTGGTTGAATCAGCGATTTGGGAATGCTCAGCCTCTGTTAGATGAAGCACAGCGCATTCTGGACCAGCATCAGGCAGAACACGCCACTGACGTTCCTTCCCATCTGCTGATCTATGTCAGAGATGAATCGCCAGATGCTCGTTTTGTTTCTGCTTTGTTTATACGTGATGCTAACCAGTACAAAATTGGTTCCGATGAAGGTGGTGAACCGGTTCAGGCCCCAGGAAAAGATCCCTTTAATGAAAAAGTTACTATAGACACCCTACCGGCCCTTATAAGGGCTTGTTTGGATGAAGTATTAGGTTTAGGGGCAAGGCGGTTAATGCTGCATCTGATCTTGCCTTTGAATTGGCTGCATCAAGCGTGCGACCGCTGGCCCTATGCAGATTGCTCCGAAGATCCTGTGCTGGCGCTACTAAAAGAAACCCCGGTCCGTATTGGCGAGCAACTGTGTTGTGCGGTGCGTATTACTGAACGACTTACCCCTAAAATGCTCAAACTATTTGGAGAATCCTGGCAAAACAAATGGGATAAACTCTTATCTTTGAAAAGTGGTGAGACCTGTCCAGCCTTTGTGCCAGGGGATGGGGTTGCTCTAGAAACCAAACTTAAAGCCAAGCTGATGCGGTCGACCAGTGTTGGCCTCAAACTATCAACTGTTTATGAAGAGAGTCAGTATCCTCAGCTATTTGTCATTTTGATCGTCACCGGTACTCCTGTTGCTCTCTGGCTGCGAACTGACCAGTGGGCTAATACGGTTTCTACTGAGACAGCCCTAGATCAGCTACTCAACTGTAGAATTTCTACGTTGCCCGAAGCTATTAAGCAAGCTCGCGCCGATGCTGTGGGCGAGTCCGAAGATGCCCATATCGGCCATCATCTATCTTTCCTGTGGGATGATCCTACTTTAATTCCACCCAGCGCCCAAGTGCATTGGTTCCGCCCAATACCGAAATGTTCCTAGTAATGCCATAGCCATGACCAACCCAGACTGGCGAATTTTTCAGGGCACTCGCACGCCCCATGAAGACAAAGACTATGTGGTAGAGCGGTTGCCCGATCCACCCAGTTGGCGACCCTTTGGAACTGAACTGGCGGCAAAAGAGACCGTTGCCAGTCTCAAAAAGCAACGGCGGGGAGCCACCTTTCAAGCTACCGATGATGAAATCGATATGGTCAATGCGGCCCTTTACCTGCGCCGTCCCCTATTAGTGACGGGCAAACCCGGTACCGGTAAAACCTCCCTGGCCTATGCCGTAGCCTATGAGCTGAACTTGGGAGAAGTACTTTACTGGCCAATTACTACTCGTACTACCCGCAAAGATGGTCTCTACTCATACGATGCCATTGCTCGCCTGAGAGATGCTCAGTTGAAAAAAGAGCAGGGCATTGGTAGTTACATTACCCTTGGTCCACTGGGTACGGCACTCTTGCCCACAGACAATGCTAAGCGCCCTCGAGTATTGTTAATTGACGAGATTGACAAAAGTGATATTGACCTCCCCAACGACTTACTCCATCTATTTGAAGATGGAGAATTCGAGATTCCTGAAATTGTGCGTTTAGAGGAGGAGATCAAACAGGCTAAGCAGCCCGTTCGTATTCGCACTGCCTATACCGAAACGGATGAAAAGCAGTGGGCCGAAACTCTCGACGGGCGCTTTCGCTGCGGTGCATTTCCCTTTGTGGTGATGACCAGCAATGGTGAGCGTGACTTTCCGCCCGCCTTTTTGCGTCGTTGTCTGCGGCTGAATATGGGTGAACCCAAGCCCGACCGTCTGAAGAAAATTGTTGAGGCTCACCTGCAGGATGACCTGAACAATAAAGCCAGGGTAGCTGAGGCTACCAAGCTAATTCAGCAATTCTGCGATCGCAGCAAGAATGGCGACCTCTCTACCGATCAGCTGCTCAATGCCATCTACTTTGTCACCCGCGAGCGAGTACCTGAGAAAAAGACCAAAGATAAACTGGTTGAGGCTTTAATGAAGTATCTCTCCAGTACCGAGGATGCATGAGGCCCGGTAAGCCTAAGGTCGAAGATATTGATGGCCTGGCCACGCTGCTCAAGGAGGCGGGGGTAGACTTTAGTGCCGAGGATGTTGCCGATGCTTTGTGGCTGGCTAGCCATATGGGAGACCTCTCTGGGGTAGTACAAAAGCAAGATCAAGACTCAGGCAGTAAGGGAACTCGGATCGATATTCGAGAAGAGTTTATTGAGGGTGACGAAAACGACGACGAGGATAGACAAGCCCAGGTCTTCTTGCCTACCCGCCAGACCCAGGGAAGGGGCAGCCAATCTAAATCGGGTATTCCTATCAAAGCTCCCGCAGCTCCTGCCCTACGCATTCGATTAGACTTGGCCCGAGCCCTGCGTCCTTTGCGCCGCCAGGTACCTTCTCCGGGGCAGCTGGAGTTTGATGAAGCTGCCACCCTCGACCAAATTGCCGATCAGCAAGTCTGGATTCCAGTACTCAAACCTGTTCCAGAGCGATGGTTAGAGGTGGCCCTGGTGGTCGAAGCCATGACCTCTTTGCCCCTATGGGAAGAGACCATTAGTGAGTTTCAAACCCTGTTGGAGCGACAGGGGGCCTTTCGACGGGTAACCACCTGGCGGTTAGAGACCGAGGCTAAGGATAGCCCCCAGCTCTTTCCCCATTGGCACCGTTCGCCGGGGCGTCAGATTCCCCGACGGGCCAAACACCTGTGGGATGCTGCTGGGCGGCGCTTGATTCTGCTGGTTAGTGATTGTACTTCTGAGGCATGGTACAACGGCTCTATGGTCAGGTGGTTAGAAAAATGCAGTCAACAGGCTCCCACTGCTGTGATTCAGCTTTTACCAGAACGACTTTGGTCTCAGAGTGCGTTGGCCCAGGGTACCTGGGTGTGGTTAAGTTCCCTAGAGCCTGGTACGGTCAGTTCCAAGCTCACTCCGCGTTCTCGGATGCCTTTGCTTCAGCAGATACTGGCTTTAACCGAGGCTCCGCCCACCCAAAGAGTAAAGGTACCTGTTGTGACCCTGGAGGCAGAACCCCTCAAGCAGTGGGCCAGGGTAGTAGCCGGAGCCGGCGATAGTCAAACCCTGGGGGTACAGTTTGACTGGTCTACCTTTAAAGCTGCCAATGCCAGCTTCACCCACCGCAAGAGAGCGGGTGAAAATCTTTAGAACTACGGCTTCTTTGATGGCCCAGCGCTTAGCCGAATTAATGTCAGCGGCCCCGGTAAACCCACGAGTTGTAGATTTAATTCGCCAGACCTTGTTGCCTCAGGCAGAACCAGTCCATGTGGCAGAGGTCTACATGGGTGGGCTGATGCAAGTCCAGGAGGTAATAGATGAGGCAAAGGAGGAGTCTACCCTGGAGTATGACTTTGCCCAGGGGGTACGGTCTCTGTTGGTCGATACCCTTTCCAGAAGCCGTACAGAATCGGTACTGGATGCCGTGTCCCGGTACATCTCAGAACGCCTGGGATTGAACACCAGAAGCTTTGAAGCCCTACTCCGGTTTGATTTTCAGGACAATCCATCAGCGCAAGATCTAGTTGTGGACTTTGCCGAAATCGCTATTCCCACTTTGCAGCGTATGGGGGGTGAATATGCGGAGATTGCTGAGCAGCTAGGGGCTGCATCCAAAGTCACTCCGCCACCGCCACTCCCTGACCCTGATGACCTGTTTCCGCTACTGCAAACCTATACCTTTAGGGAAGCAACCCTGGCTTTTGAACAGTCGCCAGAGCAGCCTCCAGAATCAGAAGCAACTAGGTATGAACTTCAATGGTTTGAATTTGAAACCGCTACGTTGCAAGTGCAGTCTGGCCAGTCTCAACTGCTAATACAACGCCGTTCTCAGAGCGCTCAGCAGTTTATCGAAGACCTAGGTCAGGGGATAGATCTGGCTATGGTGCTTATTCCCCCTGGAGCCTTTTCCATGGGCTCTCCTGAAGACGAGGAAGGCCGTAAAGACAGCGAAGGTCCTCAACGTTTAGTCACCATTGCCCAGCCCTTTTTTACGGCAAAATACCCCATTACCCAGGCTCAGTGGAGAGCCGTTGTGGCCTTGCCTAAGGTCGAGCGAGAGCTTAACCTTGACCCCTCAAACTTCGAAGGTGACAACCGCCCGGTGGAGCAGGTCACCTGGTACGACGCGGTGGAATTTTGTGCTCGTCTCAGTCAGCACACAGGGCGCGACTATCGGTTACCCACTGAGGCCGAGTGGGAATATGCCTGTCGAGCGGGTACAACAACGCCATTCCACTTTGGAGAAACAATTACATCTGACCTGGCCAACTATCAGGCTAATGTGACCTATGGCTCAGGCCCTGAAGGCGAGTACCGACAGCAAACTACCGAGGTCGGTAGCTTTCCTGCTAATGCCTTTGGCCTTTACGACATGCATGGCAATGTAATTGAGTGGTGTCAGGACAACTGGCATGAGAATTACGAAGGTTCTCCGACCGATGGAAGCACCTGGCAGGGGGGAGATTCAACCCTTCGCGTGCTGCGGGGCGGTTCCTGGAACGGCAATCCGGAGATCTGCCGGTCGGCGGTCCGCTTCTGGGTCGCGCCCGACTATTCTTTCGACGACGTTGGTTTTCGGGTGGTGTGCGGTGGCGCGGGGTAGCCCTCTTCCCTTTTGCCCTCTTGCCCTCTGGCGAGACAAACAAAGTACAAAAGTTCTTCATCTCTAAAGGCTATGAAACGAGAGCTGCCCATCGTCCAAAAGACCTACGATCTGGTGAAGTGGTACGTGCCCATTCTCAACAAACTGCCCCGCGACCATAAGTTTTTGCTGGGCGATCGCATCATCACCGGCCTCTACGACCTGCTAGAAGGGCTAATTCTGGCCCGTTACAGCAGCGATAAGCTGCCCCAGCTCAAAGCCCTGAATGGTCGTCTGGACCTGCTGCGGCATCAAACCTGGTTGCTATTCGAGTTCGAGCTGATGTCGGCCCAGCGGTATAAATACGTCAGCCAGTTAATCGACGGTATCGGCCAGGAGTTGGGCGGCTGGATGCGGCAGCAACAGGCGGTTAGGAATTAAGGTCTGTCTCCTATCCATATGAAACGCTACGGAAATCTCTGGCCTCAAATCATTCACTTTGAGAACCTGCTGCTGGCGGCTCGTAAAGCTCAACTGGGCAAGCGGATGCAGGTCAGCGTCTTACGGTTCAATTACCACCGCGAAACTGAGCTACTGGCTCTACAGCGGGAACTAACCACAAAGACCTACAAACCGGGCGGCTACACCACCTTTGAAATCTACGATCCCAAACTGCGGATGATTTCTGCGGCCCCCTACCGGGACCGGGTGGTTCATCATGCCCTCTGCAATATCATTCAGCCCATCTTCGAGCGCACCTTTATTGATGACTCCTACGCCAACCGGCTTGGCTACGGCACCCATCGTGCCCTGCTGCGGTTCATCGACTTCATGCGCACAACGCCCTATGTGCTGCAGTGCGACGTGCAAAAGTACTTTCCGTCAATTGATCTCGAAGTCCTCAAAAGCTTGATACGTCGTAAAATCAAGTGCCCGGACACCCTCTGGCTGATTGACACCATCATTGACCACAGCAACGAGCAAATGCCCGTTCACGAGCTGTTTCCGGGGGATGACCTGCTGACCATGCTTCAGCGTCGGCGGGGGCTCCCCATTGGCAACCTGACCAGCCAGTTCTTTGCCAATGTCTATCTCAATGGTTTTGACCACTTTGTCAAAGAGCAGCTTAAGGTCAAAAAGTACGTCCGCTATGTCGATGACTATGCCCTGTTCAGCCATGAACGCAGCTTCCTTGCGGATGCCCGTCTGGCCGTAGAAGACTACCTGGCCGGGCTACGGCTACGCATTCATCCAGTCAAAAGCCAGCTCTTTGAAACCCGCCACGGGGCCAACTTCCTGGGGTTTAGAGTGCTGCCTGTGGGTGACACCTTTCCCAAGGATGTACGCATTCGAGTACGTCGCGAAAATCTGCGCCGGGGTAGGCGTAGGCTTAAACAGCTTCAGGTTGACTATGCCAGCGGTAAGATTGGTTTCAAAGAGTTGGATCAGTCCATTCAAAGCTGGCTGGCCCACCTCGACCATGGCGATACCTGGCAACTCCGCAAACAGCTATTTGCTGATCTCGTATTTTCGAGACGGTGAAGACGGGGCAGGCCCCCCGACTGCGGGGCGGTTCCTGGAACAACAATCCAGAGAACTGCCGGTCGGCGAACCGCAACAGGAACGCGCCCGACAATACTAACAACAACGTTGGTTTTCGGGTGGTGTGCGGTGGCGCGTTCGCGCTAGCGTCTCCGGAGGAGAAATACTCTTCTGGGCCAGAACTGGCAGATGGGAATTTGCCGGGCGTGCGAAGAGGAGTCCAGTCCTGGTCCGGTGATGCTGGTGACGGCATCCAAATAGAAAACAGGGCTGAGTAGCCTGGTAAGCCTGGCTGAACGGTTGCTCAGCCCACCCATAACGAGAAGTCAGAAGACAGGAGGAGAGAATCCAGAATCTAGCAGCCAGCTTCCTCAAAGCAGTAGCATCCTCCTGACTCCTGACTCCTGACTCCTGACTTCTAACTCCTAACTTCCTCCCATGGCCGTACCCTCAACGACAAAGTCAGAACCCATCATCAAATACCGGGATCGCACCGCCCAGTTCTTCACTGAAGACGCGCTATCCCTGGCCATAGGGCAAACCCCCTTAGACATGGTCTACATTCCCCCTGGCAGCTTCCTGATGGGCTCTCCTGAGGATGAGCTAGGCCGATACAGTCCTGAAGGTCCTCAGCACCCAGTAACGATTGCCCAACCTTTTTTTATGGGTAAATACCCGGTGACCCAGGCCCAGTGGAAAGCCGTTGCAGAACTCCCCCAAGTCGAGCGTGAGCTAAACCCAGATCCTTCAAAGTTCAAGAGTGATAATCGTCCGGTAGAGCAAGTCACCTGGTATGACACCGTAGAATTTTGCCGCCGATTAGAAAAAGCCACTAGACGCCCCTACCGTTTACCTACAGAAGCCGAGTGGGAGTATGCGGCTCGCGCCGGAACCACGACCCCATTCCATTTTGGTGAGTCCATCACCACAGACCTGGCTAACTATCGGGGCACCGATTTGGAGTATAAAGGCAAAACTTATCCTGGAGCCTATGGTGATGGCCCTTATGGTGAGTATCGAGAAGAGACAACCGAGGTAGGGAGTTTTGAAGTGGCCAATGTCTTTGGCCTGTACGACATCCATGGCAATGTGTGGGAGTGGTGCCAGGATTGGTGGCATGAGAGTTATGAAGGTGCCCCTGTCGATGGCAGTGCCTGGTTGGTTCATGAAGAAGACGCCGAAGAAAAGCGCGTGCTGCGGGGCGGTTCCTGGAGCAACGATCCAGAGGGCTGCCGGTCGGCGTTCCGCCTCAGGCTCGCGCCCGGCTCCGCTGACGACGGCGTTGGTTTTCGGGTGGTGTGCGGCGGCGCGAGGACATAGCCCTCTTCCCTTTTGCCCTTTTGCCCTTTGGCGATTTACAGGCAAAATCTAAACAACTAAGAGGCTTAAGAAATAAAGCAACTATTAGTTAAGCCCTTAAAGGTCTAATACCTTTAAGGGCTTAACAGTTTTTCGGTGAAACCTATAACTGCTTTATAGTTTCAGCGTTGCTACACAACAACCAATGCTGAAGGTCGCAATCTGGAATTTTAAGGGTGGCACCAGCAAAAGCACCACGGCCCAAAATGTGGGGGCAGAGTTGGCGCAGGCCAAACTTCAAACGGCGGCCATCGATCTTGATGGACAGAGAACTCTGTCCTTTACCCTGGCTATGGATGGGGCTGAGCCCAACATCCTGGCCTGGCTAAACGATGGGGCTGAGCCATTGCCCACCGGCATCAAAGGTCTGGCCCTGGTGCCCGGTGCCATAGAGATGTTTAACTTCTCATCTGATAAAGACTTAATTGGTATATCTCTTAAACGTCTAATACCTTATGATGTGGTTCTGATGGACTGCCCCCCTAGCCTGGGGTATGCCAGCGTTCAAGCCGTACTCAATGCCGACCGAGTGCTCATGCCGACCCTGTCAGAACCTGCGGCCCTGAAGGGGCTATCAGAAGCCATCGACCTGATTCGGGCAGAAAGCCCCAACATCCCCATCGATGTGCTGCGGTGTCGCTACCGGCAGCGCCTGGTGCTCAGCCGCGAGGCCGACGACATGTTGATTGAGGGCAGCCACGACCTGGGGTTTAACCTGCTGCACACCACCATTCCGGAGAATATTGCCATTGCCGAGTCGGTGGCCGCCCAGGTGCCGGTGCGGGAGTACGATGCAAAATCCATCGGGGCCAAGGCCTACCGGTCCCTGACTAAAGAACTGATGAAAGCATGGGGGTTGAAATAATGGCAGATCGTAAGCGCATGGGCGGCATGAAGCTGGGCCAGTTTGGTGGTGTTAAAACTCAGCCAGCCCCAGGGCCGGAACCAGAAGCTGTGGTAGAAGCGCCAGAAGCACCACCGGCAGCCCCCAAACCCGAACCCCAGCCCAAGGCTAAAGCTAAACGTAAGCGGAAGGAGACTCTATCTACGCTGAATATCAAAGTTTCTCGTTCCCAGCAGCGCTGGCTTCAGGACACGGCCCAGCAGGTGAGGGATAACAATGCAGAAGCCGTACCACCAGACCAGCGGGTCTACCCTCAGCATTTGATTCAAATTGCCATAGACCTGCTCAAGGCCCAAGAGCTTGATTGGGAAAGCATTCACAACGTAGATGATTTGAAGAAGACCTTAAACCTATAAAGGTCTAATAGGTTTATGTAATTAATAGATTATTTTGTGACGCTGTAGCTTGATGTCTCTCCCCAGTGCTCAATGGCCAGTCAATGTCTTTATCTCTTAAAGGTCTAATAGGTTTAGAACTTTAACCTTTATAGAATTTCTAATTTGGGTACAACTGGGTACAACTGGGCCAGGTTCTGCCTTGTCCTCAGCAAGGTCTATGCCGATCTTTGCTGCTTTGCCCCCAAGATCGGCATAGACCTTACGCTTTCAGGCTAAGAAGATGGGTTACTCAGGAGGATCTTCTTCCAGTTCCCGGATAGCAGCTTCTAGCTCCAGCTCCAGCTGTTCAGCGGTCGGCAGGCTACCCTGCAGCGCCGGGGGCAAGTCTTCCCGCAGCTTATAGGTCGAGACCCCAATAGGGTTATCCATCAGGTCGAGGGCAAACTCCACCATAGTGCGCTTCTTCGATCGGCAGAGAATGATGCCGATGGTTGGGTCATCCCGTTCATCTGCCAGGAGGTAATTGACGGTCTTCACATAGAAATTCATCTTCCCAGCGTATTCTGGGCGGAACTCGGTGGCCTTCAGGTCAATGACCACATAACGGTGAAGCTTCGTGTGGTAGAACAGCAGGTCAAGGAAGAACTCGTCTCCCTCCAGCTCGAGGCGGTACTGGCTACCGACAAAGGCAAAACCAACGCCCAACTCCAGCAGGAAGTCACGAATGCGGTCGACCAGGGCCCGTTCGATATCCCGCTCCTGGGCTACCCTTTCGATGGTCAGAAACTCAAAGTTGTAGGGGTCTTTCAGTAAATTTCGGCTCAGGTCTGATTGCTCTGGGGGCAGAGTGCGTTCGAAGTTGTTGACGGCTCCCCCCTGGCGTTTATACAGACCGGTTTCGATCTGCATCACCAGAATATTGCGACTCCAGCCGTTTTCGATGGAGCTCCGGGCATACCAGAGCCGTTCTTCTGGGGCTTTCAGCTTATCGAGCAGGGCCTGATTGTGATACCAGGGTATTTGTGCAAGCACCTCCTGCACAATTGCCTCATCGGGCCAGGCCTCAGCGAAAGTCCTCATATACTTGAGATTGCGCACCGAGAAGCCGGTGATGTCTGGAAACTCTCGCTTTAGATCTTTGGCCAAACGATCAATGATTTTGGCTCCCCATCCGGCCTGCTGCTGGCGCGACAGGATTTCACGGCCTATCTGCCAGTAAAGCAGCACCAGCTCCTTATTAACAGCGAGAGCGGCCTTAATTTGAGCCTGGCGTATGCGCGTTTTAAGGTCTTTGAAAAAGACCTTGTAATTTTCATCCTCGGGAAACAGAGAGGGAGTTTTGGACATATAGCAGGTAGTCTAAAAAGCCGCGCATAGGAACAAGTCCCCGGCATCGAGAACTGCCCCAGCCGCCTAATACTATTGCACCATTAGCCAATTCTGCAGACACTGTGTACCAAATCTGGTTTGTGCAACAGGAAGGCTGTCTAAGCATAGGCGACGTCACCCCGGTGAACATACTCTCTCAACCGCCTGAATGCCTGCTTGCCAATATCCGCCGGTGTAACCTGCCAGAGCCTATTCGGGCCACTGAAAGGATTAGCAGCTCCGAGAATAACGTCAAGCTGTTCTGTAGTCGCTTCCAGAAGGTCTGCAACCGATTGAGATGTCTGGGTCGCCAAAACTGGAGCTGGTGAAAGAAACTGCGGTAAAGCCTCGATTTTACGGGCTTTCGTCCCTCGCCTGCCCTGGTAGTCTAGGTCCAGACGATAACACCGGTTGCCCAGGTCGTCCTTCACCCTCGCCTGTACGGTAGCTACCTTGTCGCAGTAAGGCAGCCATGTTCCGTCATTAATAATGACCCTATCCCCTTTGCGATATTCCAAAGGTGTGGAAGCTTCTTGAGGCACTGCTGAGGCATTCTCCAGAACCAATCTCACTGATGTCTGAGAAATCTCAAATTTCTGGTCCGGTACCGCCCTCAAACCCTTATCTAACAATTGGTACCGGACAGCGTTGTTAGGAACTTCTGGTAGTGTTTGTTCTGCTGTGGGATCGGTTTTGATTGGGGTCTGGTTCTGATCTTGATAAACTAGCCATTCCCACAGCTCTTTATTTTTCCAGAGAGTTCTTTTGGAGAAGGCTTTCCCAAACTGGTCCTTAGCTAATTTGCTGATGTAATTTCCGGCCTGTCGTAGAGATGGAAATTTTTCCTTTATAACTTTGGCCTTGTCGATACACCACTGCAGTCGCCTCATTGAGTCCTCTTGCAGCCAGTCCTGCCATTGGGTGTCTGGTGCAGTTTGTCGGTATTGGGCTCTGGGGGATGTCCAATACTTACAGGCTGACTTAGCCCAGCGATAGCCCCAGTTTTTCCCCAGGTCCAGTTTTGATTCGCCTGACACAAATTCTTTCCATCCAGGGAGTTTGGGAGCGTTCTCTGTGATGTAGTCTCCTAGGGATTCTGGGGTGGTTAGATTGAGTCGGTTGTATCCCCAGTTGGCCAGTTGTCGTAGACAGTCGTTAGTCTCTCCTGGTCCGTTGATCCGTATTGGCGGTAGCAGTGGCCAGTCGTTGGTTGTTTGGGTTGCTTTGGGGGCTTTTGTGCTTTTGGTTGCTGGTTCACTGGGCGCGATCCATTCCTGAATTTGCTTAATCAGTGAGGCAGGAGCTGGTGCGACTTCTGTTTCGGTCGGAGAGTTGATCCAGGTATAGCTGCCGGTTTCGGGATGGATAGATGGTGGTAGGACCTGTTGTTGCCCGTTATAGCGAAAGTGCAGGTTTTGCCCTGATCCGATGATGAATTTCTTGCCACCCCAACTGGCGAGTTCTTCTTGAAGGTCTTTTGGGATCTGGTAAAAACGGTTTATTCTGCCAGGTTTCCCGGAGGTCCAGCTGACGGTTGTCGGTAGCTCACCGGCGCAGATTTTCTGGAGTAGGAGTTCAGCATCTGGGCCGTCGACATCGATGCCAATCAGACCACTGCTGATGTTACCTGTCCTGATGCCGTAGCCATTCCAGGTTTGGGTGTATTCCGTGCCGTTGTCCTTTGTAACGAGAGTTCCGTTGAGGATTTGGTGTGCGAGGTGGCCATGGTCTAGGGCTGGTTCTGTCTGCCAGTCCTTCCGTAAGGCTCGTTTGTTGTGGACTGGGGTTAGTGCCCAGTTATCGGGTAACTCTCCTAGAGCAGCTACCAGGTTCTCGCGCACCAAACTCATGTCTTGAGCTTGTGCTTTTGGGTTCATTGCTTGGTCGGTCTGTAGGGTTTGGTGACCGGCTGTGCTGTAATGCTCACTGTCTTTAGCCTCAGGGGTCGTATCGGATGTCCCCTGGTGTATGCAGGCTGCAATCTGCACACTTATACAAGTGTGATATCACACTTGTATAAAAAAATTGGTCAGCCTAAAACAGGCGCACTATTGCACCACCGATCGGTATCGGTTAAAATCTGCTGTAATAGATATAGAAATTCCCTGCAACGCCCGGTAACCGGGTGAAGCGGTTCAGAAGAGCAGAGGCGATAGCACACTTCTTGGCGGGAGAGGCTATCGTTTCTTGCTTTTAAAGGGGAATTTCTTTGTCCTTGCTTTCAGTACGCATCACCTCCTTGTAAGTTTCCTTAATTGAAAAACTGTAGCGGATGGGTCATTGCAGATCAAGCACAGTGCTTAGTTTTGTGGCTTAACCGGCCAGTCTTTGCCAGAGCCGCGATATTTCCGCTAACAAGACTTGTATGTTCTGTGTAAAAGCTCGGTGTTCTGCTGCGTTAGCCTCTCGCTGCTGTCGGGCTTCCTCTCGATCTGCCCTGGCTTCAGCTAGCTGTTCCTCATATTTCTGCTGCCATTCCTGATAGCGTCTATTAGATTGCTCCCGATCTGCCCTGGCGTCCTCCAGTAGGTTGTTGAACCGCTGGTTGTGCTCACTGTGGAGTTGATCGAAGCGTTGCCGGTCCTGGTCGAACTGGTTGGCTAAGTTGCTTACTAACTCTACGGTGTCTGAAATAGCTTCCTCCATGCGCCGGTTCGTGTTGGCTGACATAGCAGTGGAGACTTCTTCAGCTTCAGCAATGCCCTCTTCAATGCGGGAGGACCAGGCTTCAATAGCCCGAGCGTTGCTGGCGGTAACGGCCTCGGTACGTTCGAGATTTGCCTCAAGTCGATTCATGCGTTCATTGCTAGCCGCATTGGATTCAGCCACGCTAGCTAAGATTGCTTCGATTCGGTCTAGCCGGTCGCTTGGAAAACTGCTGCTTGCGTTTGTCATTTTTGATCGCCTCCCTGTTGAGCTAACCACAGTGCGATTGCCTGCTCTAATGCTTCACTCTGGTTAATTTCAGCTCTGGTGTAAGCAACCTTAAAGTCCAAAGCCAACGGCTTTGGAACATATCCGGATACCTGAGTGAAGTTGGGATCGGCCCTGCGGCTTGCAGCCATCAAACATTTCATCCATTCTAGTTGCCTCAATAGTGCCACAGGTCTTCACGCCTAACTAAAATTCATTTTTTCATTTTTGCATGAATGCATGAAATCATGCTATCACTATACCCATGACTTCACCTGAAGTAAAGATGACTTCACCTGAAGCGCTCTTTTGTTACTCCGAACTACGGCAGTTTATTCAGCAGCACACCGGGAAAGCTCCGGCTCCATCAACGCTTAATGCCTGGATGGAGGCTGTTTTGGATATTCCGCCCTACGACCCCAATGAACCCAGGCAGTACACATTGGAAGAAGCCATGGCATTGGTGCTGTGGGGACGAGCTGGTGAATTAGCCAAGCGAGGGGAACGAAAGACACGGACTCAACGACGTAATCAGCTCTTTCTGGAGGCCTTTGAACAATGGCAGTTAAGTCAGCAGAACAGCTCAGAAACCGAAACACCAGCTCTGACAAGGGTTTTGGCCATGTAAATCGTCCACAGCCTGAAGTTGGGAAGGAGGAAGATCGCGCTTCAGCGACCACCTCTCCTACTGAAACTCCTGAACTCTCTGCCCATGAAGCGGCAGCGGCACTGGCCACCCAGACCCTGGAAAATGCCGCCAATAGCCTGGTCGCCCGGTCCTACAGCCGCCATCAGGTCGTCGGGCAGCTGCAAACCCTATCGAGCCAGCTCGCCCTGCAGGATGCCGCCGAGGACTATTTCGTGCTCTCGGGTGCCCATTACGAGAACGAGTACCGCCGTAACCTGGCTGCCCTGGCTTCCGCAGAGCAAGCCTTTCGGCAGGAATTCAACTTTCAGCGATACCTGGACCGCGCTATCGAGCAACGGGCCAAGCTGCCGTCGGCCAGTCGTCAGATCGCAGAGCTGAAACTGCTGGAAGGGTGACCCTATCCCAACAAAAACCCCGCCCATGAGCGGCGGGGAAGCAAATTCAATTCAACCTGAGCACCCATTATGTCGCAGCAGGTCATTTTTCATTACGACGACGGCACCGAAAGTGCTCCCCTGAGCCCACAACAGGCTGCGGAACTACGGGACTGCCCGGTCCACAACGTCGCCCCGGGCGGTATCCCTCGGTGCGCTGACAGCCCATCCCAGGCTGCGATAACCGCATCGGCCCTCCCGTCGCAGCAGCTAGAACCCTTTGAACTATCTATCCCCTGGATTCCCCTGGCACTGCTGGGGGTCGTTATTTTTGCGTTTATCCTCTTTGCCCCCTCAAACCATGAATCAGGACGACGTCATCACCCCCGAAATCATCGACATCCAGCCAGCCACGACGAAAGCCGCCCTGGCCAAGACTGCCTGGGACAGCCTGCCCCTGATACACAAGACCACTGACAACCTGCAAACCATCCGGGAGGCCTGCCACCACAGCGGCACCGAGTTCCTCAGCCTGTGCCAGAGGGAAGGTCTCCGCCCTGACTTTTCGGTAATCGTGGTGAACCACACGGAAAACCACTACCATACTACCCACCCGAGTATGGATATGGTCGAGTTAGCTCGAGCATTGCAGCAGGCTCAGCAGCCCCTGCTCGAGGCGCTGAGGGCTCAGCAGGCCGTGCCGGCACCGGTGCATCAAGGCTTAACTCTGGAGGAGGTCTGGGCCCTGATGCAGGCTCAGCAGCAGGCGTATCCGCCGACTTACCCTCCCCAGTCCTACTATCCGCCCGAACCACCCGATATCAATATCTGGGTGGATGCTCCGGATGTGTATAACTACAACGACCTGCACCCCAGCGTGTCAGCTCAGGCCACCAGTCATAGTGAGCAGGACAACGGGTATGGAGGAAGCTGGGCGCTGGGGTTTGGATTAGTTTGGCTGGCTGTCTTCGGGCTTTTGGTGGCTGGCTCAACGGCGTCAGATTGAGGAGGAATCCATGGTTGGACTGGCCATTCTGTGGGGCGGTTTTGTTTCCTTAATGGTACTCTCTGCGTGGGTTCAAATCCTCGAAAATGATCGACAAAAAGAGTTAGCTCAAAGAGAGTTTATCGACAGCGTGGGTGGGGAAGATTCCCCCTGGATCAATCCCAGCTTAAGCACCCGAACTCATGTCGATGTCTCGTCGATTCCGGACCTGGTGAGGGTGTACCCACAGACGCAGAGGACGGGGGCTGCCCCCGCGGATGTCCCCTCGTCCCGTCCTCCCGCCGAAAGCATCGTAACCGATGAGATAACTGGGTTACAGCCGGTGACGTCTCCCCATAACGTCACCCATAACCCCAGCGAGTTATGGGAGGACTGGCTGACTCAAAACGATATATATTTCCCTCTGGAAGTGCCCCCAAAAGACATCACCGATGACCACGGCTTAAGGGCACTGAATGAGGCCAAGTACTGGATCAAAAAAGCGATCAAGGCGGGTGTTCCCCAGAGCAGAGTTCAAACCGAAATGTTCGGCGTTTCTAAAGGGGGCGGTGGCAAAAGTGGTCGCATTCGAGAGCTGTATAAGGAATTAAACCATGGCTAAATCAGGACGTTTTCTCGGGCGTAACCCCATCCTTAGTAAGGGCATCAACAAGCTGGGCCTGGTGCTGGCCGGTGGCCTCTACCTGGCCAACATCCACTTTTCCGCGGTCGCCATCCAGCAGATTGCCAGCCTGGGGGGCAATCCACTAATTCCGCCTGCCCTGGCCCAGGAGGGGCTGGCTATGACCCTGGGGCGATATGTGGTGGCGTTGAGCGTCTCCATCATTGCCACGATCCTGCTCGGCATCCTGATTCACCCATCGGGTCTGGCGAGTTTTGTGGAAGAGGTCAGAGCGATTCGCGGCGCGAAGGCCTCGAAGGTTATGGGAGCACTGATTGTCACGGTCGCTATTGTGATCGTGATCGGCGGCGGCCTGGCCGTCTACACTTACGATTTCTACACCACCTGCGCGGCATTCGGTCTGCCCTTGAGGGCCTTGTTCTCCCTTGCCGCGGTTCCGGTCTGGGTCAATGTGCTGGGGCCTGAGTTCTTGTTCTACGGCACCAACATGTACGGCTATCTGATTGATGGCAAGGCCGATGGCCAGCCAGCGATGGGAGGCAGCAGACCGCAAACCCCACAACCCAGACCCACAGCGGCCCAAATGCCGACCGGGCTGTTTAACCTGAGACGATGATCCGCGTTCTTCAGTCTCTCACCAGGGCTATAGTGGCCTGCTACCACTGGAGCCAGACGCGCCCCCAGGCCATTGGCTATGGGGGCATTTTGCTGTTTGGGGCGTTCTATGGGGCGGGGGACGCCATTATGTTGATGGTCGCTGGGGCATGTATTGCCGGGGGCCTGGTGGGAGTGTGGCGATATCTGATGGGGGAGGGACAATAAAATCCCCCAGCTTTAGCCAGTCAGGGAAAAGAATACGACAGAAAGTTTTCAGAAAAGCATGGACGACTCGCTTAGAATGCCCCTGCCGTTGTCGATAGGGCTTTGCCGTAGGGATATCAGCGATTAAATCACCCCAATTCCCAGCCCCTCCCGACCGGCCCTGGAGCAGTTCGACCACTCCGTTCGAAGCCTCGATACGAGAACACCCGTGCGGGTCATGTCAGTGAAAAGATCGTCCTGTTAGCCTGATTATTAGTTGAATTTTTCTACTCTTGAGGGGTAAAAATGGAAGTATTAAAGAAGTTATTTATTGGACTTTTAGTGCTTATTTCTGTCACTTTAGTAGCTGTCCCTCCAGTCTTGAGTGCAGATGAGCCAAGTAAATTTTTGATTGATAAATTGCCAGGTAGGCCAAAGGCACCAGAGGTTACGCTTACACGAGGATTAACGAGTGTTTCAGAACTGTCTCCAGAAATAAGTCGTAATTTGGACGTGCTAGTAGCTCCTAATATCGATCCTGACCAGTCTGCTATTGTTGGAACTTATTGGGAATGCAATGACGACGACACAAGATGTGATATCATCCTCGTATTTTGTTTAGATGAAGGACCTTGTTATAGAGTCCCTTAAAGATCAGAGGTAGCATGGAAGCTTGACGCAGTTTTGGATGAAAATATAGCCATTGCTTGTGTTTCATGGCTCACTCATACCCTCGTTCTCTCAATTCGCGTAGCATCCTGGCAATTTGAAGGCTGTCCGCAAGTCTCTGCCGATGTTCTGCTCTCATTGTCTTTGCAGCTTCCAACATTCCCTCAGGGGCATGCTGATAATAGGCTTCTAATCCCAGACTAATCAAATACTCCTCTAGGGGCTGACCCATTACGGACTCCAGAGCTTGAAGTCTGGACAAATCATCCTCTGACAGTTCTAAGACAAGCGTTGCCATGGCAAGAGAATCCTTCACTTTTTAGTAAAAGTGTACTATTCTCTCGTCTGATTCTCTAGGGTCCTGAAAATGGCCCCGTTGTAGCAACAGACAAACCATGATCGTTAAGCCTGAAAAGCTTGCGAGAAATGGGGTTCAGGACTGATACCTGAACAATCTGAGACGTTCCTGGGGTAGGGATAAAAACGAAGACAGTCCGCTATTTACCTTTGCCTCGATACTGAAGACTGGCCTGGTTCGCCTCGACGCAAGCTTGAGGATCAGCCAAAAACTGATGACCCAGGGCAATCGCGTCCTGCAACTGTCTTTCTGACATGTGCTTGTAAGCCGGTTTCGGAATGTACTGGTACCACTCATCCCCGCAGAGGGTGTCCAAAATAATTCGGGCAAAACAGTGATTCAACCGAACCGGATAACGACTATCGCGCCTGGCCGCCTCTGGCAACTGGCGGTTGACAAGGTCAAGATATTGTCTGGTCAATGACATTGAATAAGGCGAATATCACGATGGGTTATTGTTCAGTGGCGGCTTGGGCCAGATTAAAGAGCGCTTGCTCAATGGTCGTGACGTCAGCGCAATCGCTAATGTGATGTCGCTGCACCAGGTAATCCGGGCGATTGTAGCTGAACCAGACTCGTCCTTCGGCATCTTGCCAGATGAGGGCTTTTTGAGGCAAGTCAATGCCAACACCCTGACTGCATTGCATCAGCGGGGTTCCGGCGTTGGGATTGCCAAAGATGAACAGTTGGGTCGGACGTAACTCTTGGTCCACAGACGCTGCATTGGCAGCATGATCGACCTGGGCTATCAGCGTCAAATCACGTTCTTCGAGCAGCGCTTGGAGCCGTGATGCAGTGTCTGCCATGCTATGGGCACTGCGTACGCTAATCATGCCCGTACTGGCGGGGAGCTCGGCGGAGCGACTCGGTAGCAGAAACAGCATGGCGCTCAGGGCTGAAATCACAAGTATCGTCAGCGGTTTGACGAAACGGTTCATAGACCAGTCTCCTTACAGCTTGGGGGTTGGCAGTATTATTTCAGGAGCAAGGCCTCACCGCATCCTTAAAAGGTTCGGCTGATGTAATTGGGAGGAGTGAAGGTCGACGGTCAACCAGTATCCTAATCCTAGCCTTTGTTGGAGTTGCTCCCGCGGCAACCACTCCAACAAAGTTAATCTCTGTATCCACGAAACCACATTGACTTCTTGACCGCTTCAGGGGAATTGCCATCGCTATCGAAACCGGACATTAGACCAGGGTATTGGTTGACTTAGTCCAATTGGTGAGTCAATGGGCGACCGTGCAGAAGTAGTCTCACCAGGCCACAAATCAAAGTAAGGGGTAAATTCGCTCGATCAATCTCAGCTATAACGAGGTCTTGTAGCTTCTTTTCTCTGATCCAGCTAAGTAATTCATGGATGAATATTTATACCACTACGAAGCACGGTTAGTCTCTGTCTATGATGGCGACACAATCCGAGCCGATATCTCGTTAGGCTTCAATATCTGGCAGCTTAACAAACCCATCAGACTTTACGGAATTAACACCCCAGAGCTGAGAGGAAAAGAGCGAGAGCAAGGATTAGTTGTGCGAGATTTAGTGGACCAACGCCTTCGGGATGCCGAAAGACTGATTATCGAAACCCATAAAGATACAACCGGCAAGTACGGCCGACTGCTGGGAACAGTCCACTATCGAATTGGCGGTAAATGGCACAACCTTAATCAGGAACTTCTTGACGAAGGTCTGGCTGTTGCGTATCTAGAGTAGACCTACACCACCATAGACTGGCACATCCATACAAAAATCCCCCGGCTATAGCCAGGGGAAAGCCCCCAAAGACAAATTCATTTGTCTCGTGGCCTCAGCCTGCCCAGCCCCAGGGATGTAGGGGCCTTGTTACGAGAAATTCAGCAAATCGGCCCACCGGTGGGGCTTGATCTGCTACCGCAGCTGGCCACCCTAACCAAAACCATCCCATTGCACTCAACCGTCTGCTCTGAGGGCTTTCCCAGATTTTTCGCCAAAAGATGGCGTACTGTGTGGCCTTTCCGCGAAGTCCCCGATAGGGGGCGTAACTGCTGACACCAGGCCAAAAACTATATCCAAAGCTATCCCATCAACCAGGGCTTTATTCTTTTGGGCTTAGCCACCACGTTCCACCCAACAATAACTTTATGGAATTTTCCTGGTGCAGCGGGCATCCTGGGAATATGTGATTAACGCTCCAGGCCATCTTAGATGAGCAATTCCGCTCTCTCGCCCAACTTCGTCTTCTTGAAACGTCATGAGCCCCAGCTAGTGAGACTGGGGACCCTGGCCGAACGCTATTTCAAGGACGATCCCTGTACCTGCCTGATCAAGCTGCGGCAGTTCGGGGAACTGCTCGCCCAACTGACGGCGGCGAATGCAGGGCTTTATAGGGATGATCGGGAATCTCAGCTAGACCTGCTTCGGCGGCTGCGCGATCGCGGCATCGTTCGTGGCGAGGTCTACGAAGTCTTCAACGAAATTCGGGTGGTGGGTAACCGCGCCACCCACGACATGGTGGGCACCCACCGCACCGCCCTCGACACCCTGAAGTTTGCTCGCAAGCTGGGCGTCTGGTTCCACCGCACCTTTGGCGATCGCAACTTCCGGCCAGGGCCTTTCGTGCCGCCCCCCGATCCGGTGCAGGAATCGGAGACGATGCGCCAGGAAATGGAGCGTCTGCGGGCCGATGTGCAGCGCTACCAGGACGAAGTTGCCCAGTTCCAGACGGCTGCGGAAGCGGCCCAGGCGGAAGCCGCAGAGGAAGCGGAACTGCGGCAGCTGGCCGAAAACCTGATGGAAGCAGCTGAGGCCGAGGTGGCAGCAGCCCAGGAACGATTAGTCACGCTACAGTCTGCCGCTGCCCAACAACCGACCCAGGTACTGCAAGAAACCATTGCCCAGGCCCAGGAAGCTGAGCAGCACCTGGATCTGGATGAGACAGAAACTCGTCGCCTGATTGATGCCCAGCTGCGGGCCGCCGGTTGGGAGGTGGACTCAGAGGAGCTGACCTACACCAAAGGCGTTCGCCCCCAGAGAAACAAGAATCTGGCGATCGCAGAGTGGCCCACTGCCGACGGTCGAGCGGATTATGCTTTGTTTGTGGGTCTGCAAGCGGTAGCCGTAGTTGAAGCGAAGCGCCAGCGAAAGGATGTCTACGGAGCCATCGACCAGGCCAAGCGCTACAGCCGGGGCTACGTCATCAAAGGGGATGAAATCCTGCCCGGTGGTCCCTGGGGAGAGTACCAGGTGCCCTTTGTCTTCGCCACCAATGGCCGACCCTACCTGAAGCAGTTGGAGACCAAGAGCGGTATCTGGTTCTGTGACCTGCGGCGACCGGAAAATCTGCGGCGGGCCATCGGCAGCTGGTACAGTCCGGCGGGGCTGGTAGATTCCCTTGCCAATGACCTGGATGAGGCTAGCCATCGCCTGGAGGCTGAACCCTATAACTATGACTTCGGGCTATGGGATCACCAGATTCGAGCGATTCAGGCAGTGGAATCAGCGCTGGCCCAGGATCAGCGGGAAATCTTGCTGGCCATGGCGACAGGTACCGGCAAAACCAAAACCTGCATTGCTCTGGTCTACCGTCTGCTGAAAACCAAGCGGTTTCGGCGCATTCTGTTTCTGGTAGACCGCAGCGCCCTGGGGGAGCAGGCATCTAACGCCTTCAAAGACACCCGCATGGAGAGCCTGCAGACCTTTGCCGACATCTTCGACATCAAGGAGCTGAAGGACACCGCCCCCGACCGCGATACCAAGGTCCACATCGCCACAGTGCAGAGTTTTGTGAAGCGGCTGCTTTACCCCAGCGATGGCAGTGCTCCCATCACCACCGACCAGTATGACTGCATCGTGGTGGATGAGTGCCACCGGGGCTACCTGCTGGACCGGGAGCTGAGCGACAGCGAACTCACCTTCCGGGACTTTAACGACTATGTGTCGAAATATCGGCGGGTGCTGGAGTACTTTGACGCGGTGAAGGTGGGGCTGACGGCCACCCCAGCGTTGCACACCACCGAGATTTTTGGCGATCCGGTGTTCACCTACAGCTATCGGGAAGCGGTGATTGACGGCTGGCTGATTGACCACGAACCACCCCACCGCATCATTACGGCCCTGGCGGAAGACGGCATTACCTGGCAGCCCGGCGACGATGTAGCCTACTACGACCCGAAGACCGGGCAGCTCGACCTGGTCCACGCCCCCGATGAAATTCAGATCGACGTGGAGCAGTTCAACCGGCAGGTAATCACCGAGGAGTTTAACCGGGTGGTCTGCGAGGAGTTAGCGAACCACATTGACCCCACCCTGCCGGGAAAGACGCTGATCTTCTGCGTCAATGATGACCATGCCGACCTGGTGACCCAGAAGCTAAAGGAGGCCTTTACCGACCTCTACGGCAGTGTGGATGACGACGAGGTGGTGAAAATCACCGGGGCGGCAGACAAGCCCCTGGAGCTGATTCGCCGCTACAAAAATGAAGTCAGCCCCAAGGTGGCGGTGACGGTAGACCTGTTAACCACCGGCATCGATGTGCCCGCCATCTGCAATCTGGTGTTTATCCGGCGGGTGAAGTCGCGAATTCTCTATGCCCAGATGCTGGGACGGGCGACGCGGCGCTGTGACGACATCGGCAAAGAGGTCTTCCAGATTTTTGATGCGGTGAACCTGTACCAAACCCTGGCTGCTGTGTCAGACATGAAGCCGGTGGTGGTGAATCCGAAGATTTCGTTCACCCAGCTCATGGACGAACTGGAGACGGTGACCGAACTCCAGGCGGTGACGGAAATTGTGGACCAGATTACGGCCAAGCTGCAGCGGAAGCGGCGGCACCTGAGCGACACCAGCCGAAACACCCTGGAGGGCCTGGCGGGGATGCCGGTGGATGAAGTGGTGCAGCATTTGCGCCAGAGCAGCCCCGGTGAAGCCGCCGCCTGGCTGAAGCAGCGCAAGGACATCGCCGAGATTCTGGACCGACGGGAGGGGGGCAGCCAGCCGGTGCTGGTGTCGTACCATGCCGATGAGTTGCGGCGGGTGGAGCGGGGCTATGGGGTCTCAGAGTCGGGGGAAGCCTACGGGCGACCGGAGGATTATCTGGACAGCTTCAAGCGGTTCATTGAGACGAACCTGAACCAGATGCCAGCGCTGCTGGTGGTGACCCAGCGTCCCCGAGAGCTGACCCGCGCCCAGCTAAAGGAACTGCGAGCGGCCCTGGATGCGGCGGGCTATTCGGAGGCGACGCTGCGATCTGCCTGGCGGGATGCCACAAACCAGGACATTGCAGCGTCAATTATCGGCTACATTCGGCAGGCGGCCCTGGGGGATGCGCTGGTGCCTTACGAGGAACGGGTGGACCGGGCGCTGAAGAAGATTCTGGAGAGTCAGCGGTGGACAGCACCCCAGCGGAAGTGGCTGGAGCGGATTGGGCAGCAGTTGAAGCAGGAGACGGTGGTGGATAAAGCGGCCCTGGATAGGGGGCAGTTTAAGACCCAGGGGGGCTTTAGTCGGATTGATAGGGTATTCAATAACCAGATAGAAGACATTCTGGCCGAGCTCAATACAGAGATCTGGGCGGAAGTTGGCTGATTTTGGAGAAGAAGGTTATGGAAGAGCAAACATTAGAAAGCAAAGGCTTTTTAGGAGAAGTGCAGGATGAAAATATTTGATTTTGATTTTTCAGACGACTCAAGGAAGATCTTTGAAGAAATTCTGGAATATATAAAAGACTGGTGCTCGACTCACCAGTGGGCCATAGGTATTGCTGAAATGGCTGCTGGAGCGGCCATTATTAGCTGGGGAGTTCAAACTGGGGCAATTGAACTAGGGAAACATGTCGTGGCAACAGAGCTATCGAACAGAGTTCCATTAGCTGTTGGTACTGCCCTAGGGAGCGTGGGAATGCTCGCAATGAGCGCGGTAGGGTCAATTGGTGTTGCTGCTATGGGAGGGGGAATAGGCATTCCATCCGCTGTTTTGATTGGGGGTGGTGCCCTTTTCTTAGGATCTGCTGGATATGCTGGTTCAGATCTATTCGATAAATTTTTGCAGCCTCCCATTAATTATTCATTATCCCTGAAAGGATCATCCTTGCTCGTTTTAGGGACGGCACTAATTGTCGATGGCACAAATAGGTTTTTAGGAGATGAGGAAGTTAAAGAATTAGTTGCTTCTTTCAAGGATTGGATTCTACATCTTCCAGAGCTAACCGTTGAAATAGTAGCAGCCAGCTCAGATAGCTGGAAAAGATTAATTAACGAAATAGCCGATCTTCCTGAAGACAAAATAATAGATGCACTAGGAAATACGGCATTGATAGCAAGTGGTGCTATGGCTGGTACTGCAATAGGCGGAAGTATGGCAGCAGCCTCAGTTACAGTTTTTGGCTCTTCCAGTCTAGGTAGCATTGCTCTTGCATTGGGGTTAGTCTCTCCTCCTGTTTGGCCCGTAATTGCTGCAGGGATAGCAGGTGCAGCAACAGCTCATATTGTCCGGAAAGTCTATAAAAGTTGGGGCAATGAACCTGGTACGACAGACACGTAGAACCGTATATGAATAATGCTTTTTAGTAAGCTGGGACTCTCTATAATCGAGGATCCCAGCCGACCGAGTCCTTCTATATCTTTCTCCTAGAGATCTAACAATTGCTGAACAAACTGCTCAACTGCGTCGTAATTGTTGCCCGTATCGGCAAAATAAGCACCAATAAAGGCCTCAACAACACCACCGAGGATTTTGTAGTTCTTACGGCATCCCTGCTTCGCAGCGCCCTTCGCCAAAAGCATCTGTTGGTCCAGATGATATCGTTTGGCAACCTTGGCTAGCGCCCGGTTACTGACTAACCTGGCACGCTCCTTGGTCAGGCGTCCTTCCGAGTAGGTTGGATACCGTTGACTGAGCAGCGACGTAACCACGCCCTGAAGAATGCCATCGCCAATAAACTCCAAACGTTCATTGTGGTTGGGCAAAGAACGATGAGTCAGTGCTTGACGCCGTAGATCATCATTGTTGAACTTGGGTAATTTAGCCATTATGGCCTCCATAACGTGTTTACAACACGCACCGCGAGTAGCCCAAACTAGCCCCCATCCAAGGATGAGGACTAAAACGTCGTCTTGAAGCTCAAGAAACAGGGAAAGGAATGCTAAAAATATTTATTCCTCAATCTCGTGACCGCTAAAGATCTAAATCTTTAACGCGCTACTCTGCCTAAGTTCAGAGCATTCAGGAAAACCCGAACGACGAAGAGTAGAACCAAGCAAGGGAATGCTGACTAAGAGCAACCCTTGTCCCCATCATTCGGGGGGTCCGCTCCCAATGGGAGTAGCTGCTGCTTGGGGAATAAATATTTCAAGGATTCAGGCTGTTTGGCAAGAACGCCTAGAACAACGCTGGATTTGTCAAGGTGCGATACATACTTGTGTAGCCTTTCGAACATGGAAATGTCAATACGTAGTTCACAAACCTACTGAGTCTCAGCGGACTCCCCCCTCCAAATCCCCAAAGAGCTCACGGTAGCGGGCTAACTCCGCCTCTAATTCAGCCCGCCGTTGACGTTCTGCTTCCAGCTGGCTGGTTGAGGCTTCTAGGGCCTGGGTCAGTTCCATGAGATCTCTTTTTGGCAGCAAAGCTTAAAATAGCCATATTGATAGCCATAATGGCGGGAGGCAGGGTCATGTCTCAATATTCCATTGCCCAAGCGAAAGATAAGCTGACCCAAATCATTCGGGCGGCAGAAGCGGGGGACTCGGTGGAGATTACCCGGCGCGGTGAGCCTGTGGCGGTAATTCTGTCGATCGCGGAGTACCAAAAACTGCAACAGCCGCGTCCCAACTTTGGCGAAGCGGTCAGGGAGTTTCGGCAACAATACATTGAAGGTCAGCCCTGGTTTGAAAACGATGAAATCGAGGCAATCTTTGACGTGCGAGATAAATCACCGGGTCGAGAGGTCGAGCTGTGACCGTGCCTCAATTTCTGCTGGATACCAACGTGCTGTCAGAACCGCTGAAGCCCAGTCCTAACCCCACGGTCATGGAGCAATTGGCGGAGCATGGTGCCGTGCTGGCGATCGCAGCCGTCACTTACCACGAAGTCAAATACGGGTATCTCAGACTGCCAGACTCCCAGCGCAAAGAACGCATCCACCTTTACATCCAGCAGCAACTCGAAGGAGGACTCCCCATTCTGCCCTACGATGATCGGGCTGCTGCCTGGCACGCGGCTGAACGCGATCGCCTCACCAAGCAGGGTAGAACACCGCCCTATGTTGATGGACAGATCGCCGCGATCGCAGCCGTCAACCGCCTTACCTTAGTCACTCGCAACGTCACTGATTTTGAAGCGTTTCAAGATCTACAACTCGAAAACTGGTTTGCCTAACTGCCCATGAACGCTACCTCCGACATCGTCCAAAAGCTGTGGAACCTGTGCCATGTCCTGCGGGATGATGGCATCAGCTACCTGCAGTACGTCACCGAACTCACCTACCTGCTGTTCCTTAAGATGATGCAGGAGACTGGCGCAGAAGCCACCCAACTGCCGAAAAACAGGCGCTGGAACGACCTCACCCACCGCGACGGGCTGGAGCAGTTGAACTTTTATCGGGCATTGCTGCTGGATCTGGGGCAGGATACCTCCCGGCGGCGGGTGCAGGCGATCTTTGCCAATGCCCAGACCGCCATCAAGCAGCCCCGCATTCTCAACAAGCTGGTGACCAGCATTGACGGGCTGGACTGGTACTCCGCCAAGGAAGAGGGCCTGGGCGACCTGTATGAGGGTCTGCTGCAAAAGAACGCTGAAGAGAAAAAGTCCGGGGCGGGGCAGTACTTTACGCCGAGGGCGCTGATCGATTGCATGGTGGCGCTGATGCAGCCCCAGCCGGGGGAGCTGATCCAAGACCCGGCAGCGGGCACCGGCGGCTTTTTGATTGCCGCCGACCGCTACATCAAGCAGCGCACCGACGACCTGTTTGAGCTATCGGAGGCCGAGCAGTCGTTTCAGATTTACCAGGCCTTCTACGGTATGGAGCTGGTGCAGGATGCCCACCGCCTGTTGCTGATGAACCTGCTGCTCCACGGCATCGAGAGCGACTTTACCCTGGGGGATACCCTGTCGCCCCAGGGCACCCAGCTGCCCAAAGCCGACCTGGTGCTGACCAATCCGCCCTTTGGCACCAAAAAAGGCGGCGGCAGCCCCACCCGAGATGACTTCACCTACCCCACGTCAAACAAGCAGCTGGCGTTTTTGCAGCACATCTACCGGGGGCTGAAGCCGGGGGGACGGGCGGCGGTGGTGCTGCCCGACAACGTGCTGTTTGAGGCAGGGCAGGGCCAGAGCATTCGCGCCGACCTGATGGATAAGTGCAACCTGCACACCATCCTGCGGCTGCCCACGGGCATCTTTTACGCCCAGGGGGTGAAGACGAATGTGCTGTTCTTTCAGCGGGGCCGCACCGAGAAGGGCAACACCGAGAATGTGTGGGTCTACGACCTGCGGACGAATATGCCCAGCTTTGGCAAGCGCACGCCGCTGACCTTTGAGCATTTTGCCGAGTTCATTGCCTGCTACGGCGACGACCCCAACGGCACCGCCCCCCGCACCGACCAGGGAGAAGCAGGCCGCTGGCGCTGCTTTAGCCGGGAGTTCATCACTCAGCGGGGCGAGAACCTGGATATCTCCTGGCTGCGGGATGAGAGTTTGCAGTCTGCCGACGACCTGCCCGAACCGGAGGAGATTGCGGCGACCATAATGGAGAAGCTACAGATCGCCATGACCGAAATGGAAGCCCTGACAGCTCTGCTGGAGGATTAACCCCATGTCAAAGATTTTGCAGGAAGGCGTCAGCTACACCTTCCGCTCCTACTTCGAGCTACCCCAGGATACGGATGAGATTTTGGCGGAGTTTGGCTACGACTATGCCAAGACGCGGTTGCAGCTGCCCCTGACCCAGCGAGACATTCCCGGTTTGGATGCCCTCAAGGCGCAGATCGAAGAAACTCTGCCCTATGTACAGCTCACCAGCGAGAGCGCCAAGCGAGAGGTGCTGATCGCTCCGGTGCTGATGCGGGTGGCCACCCTCGTCCATCAAATTTTGCGGTTTGAGTATCCCCTCAAGGTAAATGACTGGCTGCAGGGCAGTTTGGACTATCTGATTCGGGGGCACAACCAAATTGTGGTGGTAGAAGCCAAGCGGGATGACCTGACCCGTGGCTTTACCCAACTGGCGGTAGAAATGATTGCCTTAGCGATGGACGAAACCGCTTCGGATACGATTTATGGTGCCGTCACGATGGGTAATTTATGGATTTTTGGGATGCTGAATCGCCCGGCGAAGCGCATCACCCAGGATATTAGCGGCTATCAGGTGCCGGATGATGTGGCGGCCCTGGTGAAGACCCTGGTGGGTATTTTGGAGCAGGATTGAGCGTAAAGCAGGAGGACAGAAGGATGCAAGTGCAGCTTGAATTACCCGATTCGGTCAATGTTGATTCCGCCTATGTTAAAGAGGCGGTGCTGGCGGTGCTGTACTCGACCGGCAAACTATCGGCCCATCAAGCCTGTCAAATTTTGGCGGTCTCTCGCCGCACATTTGAGGACATGCTGCCCCGCTATGGGTTCTCGGCCCTGGTAGACAGCGATGAAAACCTGGATGTTGAACTGGGTGTTGGATAGCGAAAGGGAGTATGGAAATTCATGAATTACCAAAACATCATCACGATTGAGCCTGGGAAACGAAGTGGAAAACCCTGCATTCGAGGAATGCGGATCACGGTTTATGACATTTTGGAATATATGGCTGGCGGTATGAGTGAAGCTGAAATTCTGGAGGATTTTTCAGAACTCACGTCAGAAGACATTAAAGCCTGCCTTGCCTTTGCCGCAGGTTGAAATCAAAGGCAATCGTCATCCTTCGCTCTGCTCAGGATCTCGGCTTATGCAGTGACAGAGATTCCTCACTCCGTTCGGAATGACAGGTACAGTTGTCATCCTGAGCGCAGCGCAGCGGAGTCGAAGGATCTCGGTTTATGCAGGGGTAAACTACGCAGTGACAGAGATTCCTCACTCCGTTCGGAATGACAGGTTGAGGAGTGGCGGCAACCATGCCTAAAACTTACTACGTCTACATCCTGACAAATCGCTCAAAGACTCTCTACACCGGGATGACAAATGATCTGATGAGACGGGTGGGAGAGCATAAGCGTAAGGCTGTTCCAGGATTTACGCAGCGGTATAACATTGACCGACTGGTGTTTTTTGAGGAGACGGAGAATGTGAGAGACGCGATCGCACGTGAGAAGCAGATCAAGGGCTGGACGAGGGCTAAGAAGATTGCTCTGATTGAATCTATGAATCCAGAATGGAAGGATTTAAGTGAGGATTGGTTCAAGGAGGAATGACAGACACATGTCATCCTAAGCGCTGGTGAAATAACAGGTACATGTCATCCTGAGCGTAGCGCAGCGGAGTCGTAGACGCAGAGCGGCTTCTCCTTGAGTAGGATCTCAGCCTATGCAGCAAGACCCCATGCATACACAGAGATTCCTCCCGCTGGTCGGAATGACATTTGGGGGTTTATTTAGAGGTTGGTTTGAGTTTCGGGAGGAAGTCGGTTGAGTCAGTTTGATGAATTGCCACAGGGATGTTGTTGTCATGCTGAGCGCAACGCAGTGGAGTCGAAGCATCTCGGACTTCGCTGAGGGATTGAGATTCCTCACTCCGTTCGGAATGACAGGTTGTAGTTGGTTTGAGTTTTGGGAGGAAGTCGGTTGATCAACGCTGAATTAAATCTGGCAAAC
>CAZPYG010000053.1:0-33635 GCA_964590465.1 uncultured bacterium
CCGGGTTGGCCTTCTTTTCTACCGGGCCCACTATCTATCCGGTAATACGGCTCCCATCGACAGCCTGTGTGAGGCTCTTGAGCAACGGGGTCTGTCTACCGCTCCTATATTTGTTTCCTCGCTACAGGATCCGGAAGTGCAGGCAGAGCTGGTGGAGTACCTGCAACCCGAAGCAGGGGAGGGCATTGATCTACTGCTCAACACCACCAGCTTTTCGATCGCCAAGCTGGATGGAGCTACACCGGACCTGGACCTCTGGCAACGGCTTGATCTGCCGGTACTGCAGGTCATTCTTAGTGGGGGAACTCAGGCCGCCTGGAATCGCCAAACCCTGGGACTATCGCCACGGGATATTGCCATGAACGTGGCTTTACCGGAGGTCGATGGGCGGATTATTACGAGAGCCGTCTCGTTCAAGACGGCAAACCGGAGAAGTTCAGCCCTGGAAACCGATGTCGTGACCTACGAGTCAGTGCCCGATCGCGTGGAATTTGTGGCGGATTTGGCAGCTCGATGGACCGGCCTAAAGGGAACCCCCGTAGAGCAGCGGCGGATTGCTTTAGTGCTGGCTAACTATCCAACCCGCGATGGTCGCCTGGCAAACGGTGTAGGGCTGGATACACCTCAAAGTACGGTGGAAATTCTTCGGGCTTTACAGCAGAAGGGCTACGACTTAACAGATCTGCCCGCTTCCGGAGATGAGCTGATTCAACGGCTGACCACTGGAATAACCAACGATCCAGAGGGAAAAGATTTTCGGACGATGCAGCAGTCCCTATCGATGAAGGATTACCGGCAGCACTTTGAGCAACTGCCCTTCAGGGTCAGGACCGGCCTGATCGAACGCTGGGGCAGACCAGAGGACAGGGACCAGGAGCGTGGGACTGACTGTACCGGGTTTGCCATTGCAGGTCTTCAGCTGGGTCATGTATTCATCGGTATTCAGCCCAGCCGGGGCTATGACCTCGATCCTTCCCTGAACTACCACTCGCCGGACCTGGCACCGACCCACGACTATCTGGCGTTTTACCTCTGGTTAAGACTTCAATTCAGAGCCCAGGCCATTGTTCATATCGGCAAACACGGCAATCTGGAATGGCTGCCAGGCAAGGGGGTCGGGCTGTCTCAAAATTGCTATCCAGAGGCGATGCTGGGGCCAATGCCCCACCTCTATCCCTTCATCGTCAATGATCCGGGGGAAGGAGCCCAGGCCAAGCGACGGGCCCAAGCGGTGATTCTGGATCACCTGACGCCACCGATGACGCGGGCAGAACTTTACGGCCCTCTGCAGCAGTTGGAAGGATTGGTGGATGAGTATTACGAAGCCCAGAGTTTAGATCCGACCCGTTTAGAGGGCATTGGCAGCCGCATCCTCACGCTTCTACAAAACACTCAATTATTAGACGACCTGGTGAGGGTTGGGGTTCTGGCGGAAATACCGGCGGCCTCCCTCCAGCCGGATTCTCTCAACCACCTGCTGCCGGACCTGGACGGTTATCTATGCCAGTTAAAGGAAGCCCAAATTCGGGATGGACTCCATATTTTTGGACAATGTCCCAACGGCAGGCAGTTGCGGGATTTGGTCGTTGCCATCGCTCGCCATCCTGGCCCAAACCGCCGGGGATTGACCCGGGCCATTGCCGAAGACTGGAATCTGACTCTAGATCCGCTGACCCTAGATCCTTCCCAACGGTTTATTCCAGAGTCGTCTCTATCGGCAGAGGTGCAGCACCGACTGGTGACCAGTCGGATTGCTGGAGATGTGGTGGAAATCCTGGAGCAAGAAGCCGCCAGACAGGTGGAGCAGTTACTAACGGCCAATCCCCCCAGGGCAGAAGTGGTTCCGACAGCTTCAGCCCTGCATCCCGAACTGGACTGGATTCAAACAGTTTTGATTCCCGCGTTGAGACAAACCTCCTGGGAAATCGAGAACCTCCTGCGGGGATTGGATGGCTGCTACGTGCCCAGCGGACCGGCTGGAGCCCCCACCCGCAACCGTCCCGATGTGCTACCCACCGGTCGCAACTTTTTTTCCGTGGATATTCGTGCAATTCCGACCGAAAGCGCCTGGGATGTGGGTCGCCGGGCGGCGGAGGTGCTGGTGGAGCAGTACACCCAGGAAAACGGCGAATATCCCCAAACCCTAGGGCTTTCCATCTGGGGGACCGCCACCATGCGCACCGGCGGCGATGACCTGGCGGAAGCTCTCGCGCTGATGGGGGTCCGCCCGGTGTGGGATGGCCCCTCCCGACGGGTAGTGGACTTCGAAATACTGACCCTATCTGCCCTGGGGCGGCCAAGGGTAGATATTACCCTGCGGATTTCGGGCTTCTTCCGGGATGCATTCTCAAACCTGATAGACCTGTTTGATCAGGCCGTAGCCGCGGTGGCGGATTTAGATGAACCGGCTGACCAGAATCCCCTGGCGGCGAGGACTCGACGGGAAGCCGAGATCTGGCGGCAGCAGGGGTTTAGCGAGGATCAGGCGAGGGTGCGATCGCGCTACCGCATCTTCGGCTCTAAACCGGGGGCCTATGGTGCCGGGCTGCAGGGCCTGATCGAATCCCAAAACTGGACAAGCGACGAAGACCTGGCTCGGGCCTATATCAACTGGAGTGGCTATGCCTACGGTCGGGGAGCAGCAGGCCACGCCGTACCCGAGGCCTTTGCGCAACGGCTGCAACATCTCCAGGTGGTGCTCCACAACCAGGACAACCGGGAGCATGACCTGCTCGACTCCGACGATTACTATCAGTTCCAGGGGGGAATGACCGTGGCTACCCGGTCGATTCAGGGCAAGCAACCGACCACCTACTTTGGGGATAACGCGGTGCCCGAACAGCCTCAAGTCAGAACCCTGGCAGCTGAAATCGCAAAGGTTTACCGTTCCCGGGTAGTCAATCCGAAGTGGATTGAGGGCGTGATGCGCCACGGCTACAAAGGAGCCTTCGAGATGGCGGCCACGGTGGATTACCTGTTCGCCTACGATGCCACCACCCGATGTGTCGCAGACCACATGTATCAGGGGGTGGCGGATGCCTATGTAATGGATCCCAAAGTTCAGAAATTTATTCAAAAATCAAATCCCTGGGCCCTTCGGGATATGGCCGAACGGTTGCTCGAAGCCCACCAACGGGGGTTGTGGCAATCCGCAAAATCGACGGTTTTGGATGCCCTTCGCCAAATGGCTAATGAGGCGGAAGGAATTTTGGAGATGCGGCAAACCCCATAACTTGCCAGTGGTCAGTTATTTCTGGCACAGCATCAGACCAAACCACTGCTGGTCATCGGTGAACGATTCAATCAGGTTCAATCCCACCGATGCCAATTCCTGGCCGAGGGTATCAATGCTGAATTTTCGGGAAATTTCGCTCAACAGGGTTTCGCCCTGGAGGAAAGAAACCTCTAACTCAAGGGCTTTCAGCGTCACGGTTTGCGGATCAAGGCTTTCGATATAGATTTCGATCTGGCTGGCATCGGCATTGTAAAAAGCCTGGTGACGAAATTGCTGCACCTGAAAGTTGCCCTGGAAGCGCCAGTTTAGGTGATTCAGCATATTCAGGTTAAACGCAGCGGTAACTCCCTGACTATCGTTATAGGCCTGGTGCAGCACATGGGCATCTTTTTCTAAATCAACCCCCAGCAAAAAGTAATCCCCCGGATTCAGCACGGCGCTGATTTTGTTCAGGAGATCGTGGCAGGCATGGGGCTCTAAATTACCTAAGGTGCTCCCAATAAACGCCACCATACGGGCAGGCCTAAGGGCAGATGGCAGCTGTTGTAACGCAGGGCCATAGGTGCTGACCATGCCGTGCACGGTGAGGTTTTCATATTCCAACAGCAGTTGTTGGGCCGTTGCTTCTAACATGCCGCCACTGACATCGACGGGCACATAGTGGAGGGAGTAGCCGGCCCGTGCCATGGCACTGAGCAGGTAACGGGTTTTGGTAGAACTGCCGCTGCCCAGTTCAATAATTTCACAGGGTCCTGTAATCCGGGCGATGGCGTCCGAGGAGTTGCTCAGAATTTGGGTTTCGGTGCGGGTTAAGTAATACTCCGGTAATGCGGTAATTTGCTCAAAGAGTTGAGAACCACGGTCATCATAGAAATACTGGGGGGGCAGGGATTTTGGCCAAGCGGTCAGGCCGGCAATCACATCCTCCCCCTCCCCAATGGACTGACTGGGGAGCAGATATTCAATGGTCATGCGATCCCGTTGAATCGCCGGTTGTGCAGGAAAAGAGGCTTGATCACGAACAGCTGAGGAGTTGGAAATGGGCATGGAAGTAAAACCAATTCAACGAGGTCATCCCCTTCTGGGACAGTCACCGTATGCATTGTGCCACTTGATCATAAAAACTGCCGGAACAGCCCTTAAATCGGTGAAAATCCATGAAAGCCACTGTTAATCAGGCCTGAATCTACTCTGAGTCGAGATCCTTTGCACAACGGAACCCAGCAAAAATCTCACGAATGTGGGGATAGTACCAGTTCCGCAATGGTCCCCTTAACCCCCAGGGACGAGTTGCCCAACTCCCGCCCCGCAGCACCCGATGCTGCCCATCGAAGTAAGCCCCTGAATATCCCTGGTAGGGAAATGCCTGAAACCCCGGGTATTGCCCAAACCAGGAGGCGGTCCATTCCCAAACGTTGCCCAACATATCCTGGCAGCCCAATGGCGATGCTCCCCTGGGAAAAATTCCCACCGGGCTGGTCATCGTCAGGGTGCCGCCAAAGTTACCCGAGGCTTGTTCTGGCCAGGTATTGCCCCAGGGATAGAGACCGATGTGCTCCCCGGTCAACGTCCAGCAGGCCGCTCGTTCCCATTCCAGCTCCGTGGGAAGGCGTTTTCCCACAAAACGGGCGTAAGCTTCGGCTTCGTAATAGCTGACCCCACAAACCGGGTGGTCTTCCAACCAGGGGGCCTCCGACCAGTACAGAGGCTGATTGACCGCCGCCGTTAACCGCCATAACCATCCCTGGGATGACCATAGAGCTTGAGTTTCATAGCCACCAGCGGCTATGAATTCCTGAAAATTTCTCCGCGTCACCAGCAAAGGATCGAGGTAAAAGGGGCCGACCCGGGCTCGATGAAGGGGTTGCTCATTATCCATGGCGTCGATACCCCGATGACCGGCCTCAATGTCGGCGGCGGGCACGAGTACCATCGCATCCTTCCGGACAATATCAGCGGGATTCGAGGGACTGCTCGCCAAGTTCTGGGCCCTCAGGGTTTGATTAGACAATAAGTAACGTCCTTGGTTGCGCCGATGAAGCGCCAGCACAATACTGATCGTTTCCCCATGCTGACTCTCATGCTGCAGCAGCCACCACCACCAGCGGAGTTGTTGGTCGAGGGGAGCAGCGGCGAGATAGGCAAAAACCTGGTCCCGCACTTCAGCCAGATAGGTAAGAGTCGTAGATAAGTCGGGAACCTGCTCCCGAGCCGCCTTGGGCAGGCCATCGGCAGCAAAGAGCTGACGCCAGCCTGCCAGGGGATTCGACTGCCCTGCCAGGTGCTCCAGAATCCATAGAGCTTCAGTGAAGGCGATATGCCCTAAATGCCAACCCACTGGACTGAAGTCAGGGTGGGCCTGGCGAAAAAATTCTGCTGCTGGCAGGTCCTGGACTAATTCCAGGGTGCTACGACGACAGGCCACCATATGTTGCTGGAGCTGTTGCCGCCGCACTACCAGGGGGCCACTCTCAAGCGGCCTGGTCAGTTGCGGCAAATGAGAGGGTTTTAAAGTGGAGCTCACGATGGTCGTCTAGGGTGATCAGGGTGTTCTCAGGGCAAGGTTCCCAGTTCGCCTCGAACAGGGGTTCCGAGGCCATTAACACTGACTGAGGAAATTGGGCATGATGTTTCAGCCAATACAGGGACGGGGCTTTGCCCGTTGTGTCATAGCGGGAAGCAACAAGCTGATGGCCGTCGCTGATGATGATATTAGCCGCGACGCGAATCTTGTAGTCTGCAGCGGCAGCGGTCAGTTCCTCTAAAACCTGATAAAGCGCATCCGTTAGCCGATTATTTTTGAATTGCCCAAGGCGATGGCGGACCATGGCAAAAATATGTTCTGAATCCGTCAGCCCATGAATCGTACGGTAAATATCATCGGGCAAACCGTCGCGGATGGGGCGGTAAAGGTTGTTGCGAAAGTGCTCAATGTAGCCGTTGTGAATAAAGCATAGCGGTCCTGCAGTGAACGGCTGACAGTTATGTAGATCAACGGCTAAGCCGGGGGTGGCACTACGGACATAGGCCAGCACATTCCCTGACTCAGCGTAGCGACACAGGTGAGGTAAGTTAATGTCGTTCCAGGCAGGAAGAGTATTGCGATAGACAAAAGGTTCTGTCTGTTTTGTCGGATGGTACCAGCCAATGCCGACCCCATCGGCATTCAAGATAGCGGTTTCCATTTCCCTGGGCTGGTAGCTCTGCACAATCAGGGAATGTTCAGGTTGGTAAATCAGCTTAGCCAATTCCAGGGACGGTCCTAGATAAGCCAGTAATCGGCACATAGGGGCTCAGGGTTGAGATGGAAGAAATGTTACTAGCAGCATAGTCGTTTGGTGGAGGCAATGCCACACCGGTCCGTCTCTTACCGCTACAACCAATCAAATCATCTGGTTAGGGTGCTCCCTTACTCCCCCTTCCCCATGAATGACCCGAGCGGGCAACATCCTATCAACCCCCTGGCCCCAAAGACAGCTTAAAGGAAGTGGTCAATCGCTACGGCAGAGACTGCGGCGAAGAGGGTAATTGCCAGGCCAACCAACGGATTTTGCCCCTGACTGACAGCAAAGGAAGTGATCACGCCAGCTCCCAAAGCAGCAATGACAGTAGCACCAAGCCAATCTTTTTGTACGTTATGCATAGGTAGGTCCGAATAGCTCACACAGCAGAGACATGATGTATCCAGCTAAATTCGATACATCGATGTTCAACCTACCATTCTGCTTTGAGAAACATTTCAGAACCCCAAGGAAGTGATACTAACCTTTAGGGATAGTCAAATTAGTTAACACAATGCCCGAAATCAACCAGTTCAATCGGCGTCAGTTGTCGGGACTGTCTGTAGGGCGGGTATTCCCGGACTTTACCCAGCCTTCCTGACCATTGGCTAATACGCGTACCTTAATCCAGAGCTGGTCGGCAGGTTCTTCTAAAACCATAATTTCCGCCTCATAGTCAACCCCACCGACCTGGGGAAAGTTCGTTCCCGGTCCTTCTCGCAGTACCAGCCCGATAGGTTGAATCACCACCGCATCGTAGGCATTGGGGGGAAGATCCGGTTCAGGGGAAAGTGTCGGTGCGGGCACTGTTTCGGGGGCAACCTCTGGGGGTGGAGCGACTGGCTGAGCTTCAGATCCCGGGGGGGGAACTTCGGCACTCACCTGCACGGGTTGCTCTCCTTCGTAAAGGGGCTGTGGAGGCAGCACGGACAACCGGGCCATGAAGTACCGGGCCGTGGCTACCCCTGCCATGGAGAGCAACACCAGGGCGATCGCAACTCCCAAAATTAATTTGGACAGACCGACGAAAAATCCCTTCATGGCATAACCCAGTCTCCAGCTTGCTAATGGTATAGCACGATGGGCTTAATCGACATCCTGAATCTGACGTTTTAGGCGCTGCTTCAACACATCGCTCTGGGAGGCAGGTCTGGCTTTACCGGAAGCCGCCCAGGCCTTCAGCGCATCAATCTGTTCCTTAGCGGTTCGGGCCAGAGGTACAATCTGACTAGCCGCTTCCAGGATGTCATCGGTGGTAAAGTCCCGATCCTGACTGAACCCCAAATGCATGGCCTCAATAATTGCCTGCTCAATTTCAGCTCCGGAAAAGTCCGGCGTTTCGTAGGCTAGTCGAGACAAATCAAAGGTTTTCAACGTGTGGGGTCGCAGACGAGATAGGTGAACGTCAAAAATGGCCTGTCGTTCTTGCTGATCCGGCAGACCCACAAAAAAGATTTCGTCAAACCGTCCCCGCCGGAGAATTTCCGGAGGTAGCGCCTGAATATTGTTCGCCGTAGCCACTACAAAAACGGGAGAGGTCTTCTCGGCCATCCAGGTAATGAAGGTACCAAACACCCGACTCGTAGTCCCTGAATCGCCCCGACTGTCGAGACCGCCAAAGGCTTTGTCAATCTCGTCAATCCACAGGACGCAGGGAGACAGCGCCTCGGCCAGCTGAATCATTTGGCGAGTTCGAGACTCCGATTCCCCCACCAGGCCACCAAACAACCGCCCCACATCCAGACGCAGCAGAGGCAGGTGCCAATGGTGAGCAATGGCCTTAGCGGTGAGAGACTTGCCGGTACCCTGAATTCCAATCAGCAAAAGCCCCCTCGGATGGGGCAGGCCGTACTGACGAGCCTTTTCCGAAAAAGCGGTGCCTCGTTTCAGTAACCAGTCCTTCAAATTGTCGAGACCGCCAATATCAGAGATTTGCTCAGTGGCTGGATAATAATCGAGAATTTGCGTCTGGCGGATGGTCTGGCGCTTTTCTTCCAAAATCAAGTCCAGATCGTTGCTGTCAAAGGACCCGTGGGTAGCAATGGCCCGGGCCAGCACCCGGCGAATGCGCTCTAACGAAAGTCCCTGACAGGATCGCACCACATCATCCAGCGTGGCGTCCGTGAGCCGCTGCCCGGTAGCCACCAGCAGTTCCGAAACCTCCTGACGAATTTCCTCCGGCCCTGGCAGAGTAAATTCCAAAATCGTTACCGTTTCCCTGAGTTCCTCGGGAATGGTGAGTTGGGAAGACAAAATAATCAGATTCTTAGGCTGAGACTTCAACAGGCGGGCTAAATTTCTGAGCTTTCGCGAAATGGCAATGTCGTCCAAAAAGCGATGGAAGTCTCTGAGTACAAAAACTGCAGCGGCTGAGGTAGGGAGTTTTTCAAGGTGTTCCAGGGCTTGCAAAGGATTTCGACGGGCAGCACCGGCATCATTCAAGTTGCCCTGGTAGCCATCAACAAAATCCCAGACGTAGACAGCCCGATTTCCCTGCTGCTGGGCACAGGCCATAATAGCGGTTTCAGCCCGTTCCTCTTCGGGAGTGGCGATGTAAACAACTGGATATCTTGCCCGAATCAGTAATCCCAGTTCTTCTGTGAAGCCCATAAGTCCGTTAGGTTTACTATCCCTTTGCTTTAGGGTAAACCGGAACATACCAGGTTGAGGAAGAATCTAGTTAATCAGATTAATCAGACTCCTTAAGCTGCCGCTGGAGCTGACTCAGTACGGCCCAGCGGCTATCTGTAGCCGGTTTCTGGCTGCTTTCGTCGTCCTTTGAGGTGATTTCTACCCCCCTACAGCTGGGATCACAAATTTGCCGCTGGGGTAAGGCCAGGCAAATTTGTTCGTAGAGCCAGGTCTGGGGATAGAAGTAGCCGTCGGGGGGTAAGGTTTCTACCAAATCATCCACCCCGACCTCTTGTTCCAAAGGTAAGCTGGATGGGTTAGGGTTAGCCTGTAACCAAATCAGCTCTTGGGGCGTGATCGTCAGCCGAGAGTTGTAGTTCTGCAGGCATCGATGGCAGGTAAGCGTAACAATGGTTTCTGCCCTGGCCTGGACGTCTAAGTAAGTATTTTGATGGGTGATGATAACCGTACCTCTGACTGGAGTCAGAGTTTCCAGATCGGGTAGGTGGGTATTAATGTCTACCTCTAGGCTGTGCTGGGGTTGCTGCAACAGTTTGGGTATGTAGACTTTGTCCATGAATTACGCCCAGTGACGATTATTCTGTACCTTCCAGGCTTACCACGAGTCGACGGTCAGGTTCTTTGCCCCGGCTGAAGGTAGACAAACCGCCATGACCCTTCAAAAAATGGTGTACCTGCCGCCGTTCTGCGGAGGATAGCCCCTGGATTTCAAACTCCTCTTTTGAAGCCAAGACCTGCTCTGCGGCTTCGTTAGCAATCGCTTTGAGTTCATCCAGACGCTTGGCCCGATAGCCGGCTAACTCGATAGTAAAGGCCTGCTGCTCTTCCGTTGACTTACCTAAATTAAGGGTGGTGTTGGCCAGGTACTGGATCGAGTCGAGAACCGCCCCTCGGTCACCGATCAAGGTTTGAGTCTGCTCTTCGGAAAGAGTTGAGTGATCAATGGTGAGCCAGCAACTGGCCCCCGACTCATCCTCAACCATGGTTGCGGTGACATTAACCTTAAGGCCCTGAAAGGCTAACAAGGAGGTCAGCCAATCAATCCCTGCAGCTTGACTTTGTGCATTCATAGGCATGTACCCTAGGCCTTCTTTTTCTTGGAGCGGCCTGGCTCGAAAGGAAGAGCAGCCTTGCGATCTTCGCTATCTTTATCAACCTTACCCTTGCTTTCAGCATCCACAATCTTCTGAAGATTCTCTGGCAGCGGTTCCCGTGACAGGATAAAAGTTTGCAGGGTTTGGAAAATGTTGGCAATGACCATGTACATCAGCACCCCAGCCGGTAAGGGGAAGAACAAGAACATGCCAGAAAAGATCAGCGGAGTGAACTTGTTGACGGCATTTTGCTGGGGATTGTCAGAGGTAGAACCCTGGCCCGAAAGCACCTGATTCAGGTAAAGGCTAGCACCGAAAGCCAACACCATCAGCAAAATATCCCAGTGGATGTCGCCATCATCGCCAGTAACACCAACCCGTCCGAGGGCTTTGATGAACAAAAACCCTTTGTTCGCGGCCAAACCGGGAACTTCAACTTTAACGGTGGCAGAACCAGGCACCAGGGCAGTGATAGTACCGTCTTCACTAATATCAACAAATTCTTCACCCTTGGTTATCGTCCAACGAGGTTGGAAGTCATCGACATCGTCGTTGTAATCAGAAACCAGGGTATTGATCGATTGACCGTCGCTGGTTTGAAGCCGAATATCGGTTTCCTCGCCAACCACGAGTTTGTTGCCGCCGGGAATTACGGCTGAAATAGGGAAGTGAGCCCCATCTGAGATGTATACCGTTTTGGGGCTGGTGGAGTAAATCTGAGGCTGAATCTGCTCGATCTTCTCCTGGGGGAAGATATCAAGGTTGACGTCATAGTTTATGTTGGCGAACGGTGATCCCCTGAGGGTGGCAAACAAAGCGAAAAGAATCGGCATCTGTAGCAGTACCGGGAAGCAGCCTGCTAAAGGATTGCCAAACTCTTTGTAAACCTTGCCCATTTCCTCCTGGAGCTTGGCCGGATCATCCTTATGACGGTCCTGGATTTCTTTTACCCGCTTCTGCATCAGGGGCTGGGCCACCTTCATGCGACGCATGTTGCGAATAGACCCAGCATTTAAGGGATATAGGGCAAAACGAATCACCAGAGTCAGCGCCACAATGGCTAACCCATAGCTGGGCACGATCCCGTAGAAGAAATCCAGGATCGGCAACATGATGTTGTTCGAAAGAAAGCCAATACCAAAATCCATGCGTAGCTGAACCCACTCAGGGGGATAGGACGTCAAGTGCTCAGTTACTTAATCTAGCGTATCCGATACGCGCTCACTCACCAAACGGATTAGGGATTTCCGTCGCTGATGCCAAATCGAAGGCTAACTCTGGCCAATGGCACCGCTGGCTATCTTGGCACTGGGAGAAATCTTTTCGTTGATGTACTCGTACACCTCACGGAATTTCGGCATCGCCCGCAGCTCCAAACGACTGCCATCTTTGAGCGTAATAACCATGTCACCCCAGAGGCCAACACCACGGGGAACCGTAACAATCTTACGAATTTCCGAGTAGATAATGTCGGTCCGATCCCGGCCCATCCAGCCTCCCGTTACCGAAATACGCCGATTGGTAATGCGATAACGAAGCCACAGAGCCCGGGTAATTGCCCCCACAGTGAGGGGAATGCAAATAATCGTGAACGCCAGCAACAGATTAATAATCAAATCCCCAACGTGGGGACCCCCTTCGTAAAACACATCCTCACGAATGCCCATGGATAACCTCTAGTTTGGTCAACGACTCTTTCAATTCTCGCAAAATTTCACCATACTCGCATTCGGTCGCCTCGGGACGCAGGCTAACCACCAACCATAGACCAGGTTGAAGGTAGGGCAGAAGCACCCTCATGGCGGCTCTCACTTGGCGCTTCAGACGGTTACGCACTACCGCACGCTTGCTTACTTTCTGGCTAACGGTAATGCCAATACGAGTCGAAGGAGGTTCAGCCTCCTCAAAGCAAAATTGCCCAGCCTCGGGCTGAGCTACCGAAGGGCTGGGCAACACACGCAGGACAAAATGCTTAGAAACAGCTTTTTTGCCGTGGCGATAAACTTGGGAAAAATCACGAGATCGCTTCAGTCGGTTAGGTTGAGGCAGCACCGCAAAAGTCCTCTGTGACCTGTCTAGCTAGACCGGATGACATCCTATGCAGCAAGTAATAGCTAAGGAAAACTGCCTCTGAAAACTCGACTAAACGGCTAACCGGGCCCGGCCTTTACGGCGGCGAGCTTTAATCACATTCTGCCCGGTGTGAGAACGCATGCGAGCGCGGAACCCAGAGGTTCTCTTTTGTTTGCGGTTGGTTCCCTCTAACGTACGCTTACTCATGGGTTGGGCCTCTGTTTTCTGCTTCTAAAAAACCACGGTTCATTATTCTACCATCCAACCCATGGGATTGCCCAAATAGACGATTAGTCGTCCCGGGTGGAATCAACGGCAACTTCCAGGGGCCAGGTGCCCACGTACTGATTAATGACATCCCCTTGATACATCACCCGCAGGTTGAAGTAGTGGTAACCGTATCTTCGGGGGTTGCTCACGCCTTTCATGGCAATCACAAAATCAGTGCCTTCGGGGATAGGCTCTTCCGGAATAATTTCGATCCGGGCTTCTTCTTCAAACCAGCTGATAGAGCGGGTAGGAATGACATCATTGCCCCGTCCCGAGCCCTCGCGAAGTTCTATCTTGTCTACGTCGAAGCTCCCCTGAAGTTCTGTAAACTCTGGCGGATAGTCAATTTCGAAGCTGATAATATCCCTAACTACCTTTTGGTCAGAAACCCGTAGATAGTAGCGGGCATCCCTACTACGAACGTGGTTGAAATCGATCGAGTAGTTCAGCCGATATTCGGGGTCAACCCCGCCAAAGATGGTGAAACCGCTTTGAGCTACACTAGCCGGGGGCATGAGGGTACCGACACCCCCAGCAATTAGAGCAGTTGCCAACCCCAGGGCGGCAAACTTGGTGAAACGTTGGGCGGATGTCATCCTTTACCTCCTATGAACTCGATCTGGGGATGTATCCCAGTGCTGAAGCAACGGTATCGCTTCTATGAAAGGGTGTGCCCATAGCCTGTGCCAGTGGCGCAACCGGGCTGTCAGTAAAGCCTGAGCTGTCCCATGGTTAAGGCGAGGGCGCAGCCAACTGTGGTTAATCCACTGTTACAGTCTAGAATCCTATCACTTAAGTAATTTCCTTTTTTAACTGTCGTTTTCGTCGATAACCGCATTGCGATCGAGCAGCAGCAGATTGCGCAGTTGCTCGGTGTCGAATTCGGTGAGCCAGGCTTCGCCGGTACCGACGACCTGCTCGGAGAGAGCCCTTTTGCTCTCAATCATCTCGTGGATACGTTCTTCCAGGGTGCCCTGGCAGACGAACTTATGGACCTGCACGTTGCGGGTCTGGCCGATGCGAAAGGCCCGGTCGGTGGCCTGGTTCTCGACGGCGGGGTTCCACCAGCGGTCATAGTGGAAAACGTGATTGGCACGGGTGAGGTTAAGACCGACGCCCCCCGCTTTCAAAGAAAGAATAAAGATCCGGGGAGCGGCGGGGTCATTCTGGAACCGATCCACCATGGACTCCCGCTGGGCCTTGGTAGTCCCCCCGTGGAGGAATAGGGTGTCGTACTCCAGAGACTCCAGGTGCCGCTGGAGCAGGCTGCCCCAGGCCACGAACTGGGTGAAGATCAGCGCCCGATCGCCTTCGGCAGCGACAATTTCCAGCATTTCGGTGAGGCGCTGCAGCTTGGCGGAACGGCCCTTCAGGCCCAGGGTCTTTTCCTGGAGGAACTGGGCGGGGTGGTTGCAAATCTGCTTGAGCTTGGTGAGCAGAGCCAGAATTTGCCCTTTCCTCTGCACCCCTTCAGACTCGTTGATGTCCGCCAGGGACTGATCCACCGTCTGCTGGTAGAGGTTGGCCTGCTCGGGGGAAAGTCCGCAGAAAACCGCCATTTCCTGCTTTTCGGGCAGGTCTTGAATAATAGTGCGGTCGGTCTTGAGCCGCCGCAAAATGAAGGGCTGCACCAGAGATTTGAGGGTCCTGAGGGAGGCGGTGTCGCCGTACCGCTCGATGGGGGTAGCAAACCGCTTCTGGAAGAAGACTTTGGGACCAAGGTATCCCGGATTGAGGAAATCCATGATGGACCAGAGTTCGCCCAGGCGGTTCTCGACCGGCGTACCAGTCAGGGCAATGCGAAACTGGGCCTCGATTTGCCGGGCCGCTTTGGACTGTTTAGCGTCTGGATTTTTAATGTTCTGGGCTTCGTCCAGCACCACGCCCTGCCAGGTAGCCTGCTGCAGCTGCTTCAGGTCGCGGTAGACCAGGGAGTAGCTGGTGATGACGAGCTGTTGCGTGGGAATCGTTTTTTTGAAGGATGCCCCCTTGGGCCGGTTATCACCGTGGTAGAGAAGAGTCTTAAGCTTGGGCGCAAACCGCTTGACTTCCTTTTCCCAGTTGCCGAGAACGGAGGTAGGACATACCAGCAGCACAGGATCATTCAACCAGTCGTTTTCCTGCAGATGAAGCAAAAAGGCAATCAGCTGGATGGTCTTACCCAGACCCATGTCATCGGCCAGGCAAGCCCCTAACCCCCACTGCTCTAGAAAGGCCAACCAGGAGACCCCCCGGGCCTGGTAGGGGCGCAGGGTGCCTTTGAAACCTTCGGGTTCCTCCATGGGCTCCAGGGTTTGGTTGCCGGTGGTGATGGTGTCGATCAGCTTTTGCAGGGCCCCGGAGGCCTGGAAGCTGACGACGGGAAGCTTGTCGATCAGCTGGGTATCGCCCGTACTGATCCGCAGGGCGTCTTCCACAGACAGGGGAGTGGCTTTCTTTTGCCCCTCCAGGAACTGCTTGGCAGATTTGACATCCTGGGGGTTTAGCTCCACCCACTTGCCGTTGATTTCGACGATGGGAGAACCCTGGTTGATCAGTTTTTCAAACTCGGCGGCGGTGAGGGTTTCCCCTGCGATCGCCAGCTCCCACTTAAAGTTGAGCAAGCTCTGTAGCCCCAATCGCTGGCGCTGCTGCCGTTCCGGCACTTCTGCCTGCACCTTGAGGCCAAGCCGGCTGGCTCCATCCTCGGCGGTTTGGGACAATCCAGGAGGCAGTAAAACCCCAAAGCCATTGTCCTGCAGTTGCCAGGCGGAGGCTTTGATGAACTGGTAGGCCTGAATCGGGTCGAGAACGCAGCGGGTCGGGTTGGGCTGCTTCAAGCTTTCGCGAATGGGTGCGTAGAGACGAGCGGCCCGACCCAGGTTTCCTAAGAGCGTTTCCTGGGGATCTCTAAGGATGTTGCCCTGGTGATGCAGCTCGGCAACCGGATGCTGCCAGATGAACTCAGCACTGAGCTGCCAGTCTGGATTGACGGCGGACTGGAGGTTGTAACGGAGTATCCAATCCTGATCCGGCGACGGCGGCGGCTGGAGCTCCAGCAGCAGTCGGAACTGGGCTGCCGGGTCTGCATCCAGGCTCTGCAGGGGAGTCGTCCAGGTGTTGAGGGCTTCCTGCAGACGGGAAACGGCGACGGGACTGGCTTCCAGCTTAGAGTCAGGTTGGGTCAGAGCCTGCAGCCACTCTTTCACCGGCAGTTCAGGGCTGAGGTTGGTGAGCCCATTGAGGGGGAATTCCTGGGCCGTTTGTCGAATCTGGGTATCCACCAGGGCGGTGAGGAAAGACACCATCAGCTCCCGTGCATCCACAGGAGTCTGATTACAGGCCAGAAGTTGACCCTCTTTTCCGGAAGGTCGAATGCAGCGGATGCTGAGGGGCATGGCCTGGGCAAAGTGGCGCAGCCGTTCCTGGTCGCTAGCGCTGTCAAGCAGGGGCCGCCAATTCGCCGCAAGGGTCTGACTGGTCAGGTGAATGGTAGGTAAGACTTTGCCGCGAGCCAGCAGACTCAGCCCCCAGCGGACGATATGGCTCCAGAAGCGGAGGTCGGGACCGATAAACTCTGCCCCACCGAGGGCTTGTTGACCCAGGGGTAGCCCCAGGAGGATGGGCAGGAAATCTTGCACAGACAACCACCAGCCGCCCACCTGCCAGGGGTGCAGTACACGGGGACCTGCCTCGGCGGCAGTTTCTTCGGCGGCAACTGCCGAATGAATCGGGATCAGGGTGTCGTCCTGCAGGTGGGACGGCAGTTGAACGACAACGTCGTTCCAGTCGGCAGAGCCGTCTTTGGTTGTTTTGGCAGATTTCTTTGTTCTGCGACTGGTTGTGGTTTGCTGGGTTTTGGTCTTACTGCCCTTGGGGGCTTCAGCCGTAATGGACTCGGGAAACAGGCCATGACGGCCACTGGTCGAGCGATTATTGCCGGTCTTATTGAGACTGCCCAGGTACGTCGCTAGTTCGTCACGGGTCATGGAGTAAGGGTGTTCGAGCACCCCATCCCAACTCTGAAACCCATGCTCTGTGAGAGGTTTCCAGGTTTCTCCCCAGAGCAAAAACCGTTGGGCCTGGGGAAACCAATTAGCGTGTAGTAGGGCCATTAACCTAAATGCGAAACACTGCAGACAATGCAAAGCAGAGGTACCAAAGCGCAATCAGCACTTTCAGCCCCCTTGGTTGCAGATAAGCCTGCCTAATAGCCAACATTCTATCCTTTTGACTCAGTTTCGTAGAGGGGGTCTGAGATTTTTGAGGTCAGTATTCGATGATGACAGGGGTGTGATCGCTGGGTTTTTCCCAACCGCGAGGCTCGGTATCGATAACGCAGGCCATGGCCCGTTCGTAGAGGGGCGGAGAAAGGTAGTGGTGGTCGATGCGCCACCCCATGTTGCGACGGTAGGAGGCAGCCCGGTAATCCCACCAGCTGAAGTGCCCTCCTGCGTCGGTAAACTTGCGAAAGCCATCCGCCAGACCGACAGATAGAACGGTTTTCAGGGCGCTGCGTTCCTCCGGGGAAGACATGATGTGCTTTTCTTTGCCTTCGGGGTTGTAGATGTCCTTATCTTCTAAAGCAATGTTAAAGTCCCCGCAGACGTTGAGCTGGGGATAGGTCTTCAGCACCTCAGCCAGATACTCTTTCAGGCAGGCGAGCCACTTGAGTTTGTAGGCATATTTTTCGCTGCCTACCGAACTACCGTTGGGAACGTAGAGGTTGACGACGTAGACATCCTCTAATCGTCCGGCAATGACTCGTTTCTGGTCATCCAGGTCGGCCACTCTATCGGCTCCCAGAACCGGCTCAAACCCCCGCTGCACATCCTCCAAAGGCTGGCGGCTGACCAGGGCAACACCATTGTAGGACTTTTGTCCGCTGATGTAGGGAATGTAGCCTAATTCTTCGAAGGCGGCGGCTGGAAAGCTGTTATCCACCACTTTGGTTTCCTGCATACACAGCACATCGATGGGGTTGGCTTTGAGCCACTGGGTGACGTGGTCGAGGCGGGTACGGATGGAGTTGACATTCCAGGTCGCAACTTTCATGGATGGCGCTTAGGTTAGATTGGAAGGGTGTTCAGTATTAGCAAGAAATCCATCGGATACAAGGCTTTTAGCCAAATCCGATAGGGACTTCTGAGCCCAGTCTTCTAGCTTAGTCCGTCAACCTCCCCAAGGAATAGGTAGCCCCAGTCCACCCAGTCATTATCATGCCAGCTTCTGACCAACCCCTCGAAGGAAAAGCCCTCGTCAAGGAAGTGTGCCGCCGCATTCGGGTCGCCCGCAGCTACTGGGACGCCCACAACAACCGGGCCTGCCGGGGCGAACGGGAAAAGGCTCTGGCCCTGTACAACACCCTGACCCAGGAACAGAAGGAGAAAATTCCTCAGCAGTTGCGGGTCTGGTTAAGGTACCGGAGTGAGAAATATTTTGGGGACCATCGCACGCCGCCGGGGGAGAATCGTCGGTCTGGGAAGTCTGGGAAGGGGAGAAAGGCCAAGAAGAGGAAATCCTCCTAGAACGCCGGTACAGAATTAGTTGCCTCTCGTTCCAATGCTCTGCATTGGAATGCACCCCGGAGGCTCTGCCTCCGACCTGAAGCGGCAGAGTTATGGTGGGCCTGCCCTATGAGGTGGCTTCTGGTGCGGATGTGCGCAGGGCTCCGAAGAAAAAGCTGCCATATATTCAGGATGGCGATCGCACCATTGCCGATTCCACTTTCGTCATTGACTACCTGAAGCAGACCTATGGCGATCTCCTTGATCAGCACCTATCCCTGCCCGAGCAGGGAACTGCTTTAGCCTTCCAGAGACTGATGGAAGAAAGCCTCTACTGGGCTGTGGCCTACAGCCGCTGGGCTGAGGATGACAACTGGGCTGTACTGCGAAAGGCTTACTTCTCGGATCTGCCGCCGATTCTAAGCTCCATTGTGCCCGGCCTGGTGCGTAGGGATGTGCTGCGCAATCTCTATGGTCAGGGCATGGGACGGCATAGCCGGGATGAGATCTACGCCATTGGTAAGCGGGATATTAAAACCATCAGCGATTTTCTGCGGGATAAGCCTTTTCTGATGGGAGGCCAGCCCACCAGCCTGGACGCAGCAGGATATGGATTTTTAGCAAATTTGATCGAGATAGAGCTGCCTTCCGAGTTGTCGGATTACGCTCATCAGTTCGACAATCTGCGGGATTATTGCGACCGTATGGAAGCCAAGTTCTGGATCTGAGCCAACCGCTAAAATGGTGATCACTGCTCCTTAAGACTGACCATGACTTCGGCCCTGACCCTGGCTAAGTGGAGCATTGACAACTACCACCGCATGATTGAGGCGGGGATAATAGAGACGCTTAAACCAACCCTTTGCCTTTCATCCACTTCAGGGCTTCCCGCTGACTCAAAGGGGCCAGGGATTCCTCTCGGACAAAGGTTGTCACCGCTTCCGGAGCGGTTTTGGAATATTCCCGCAAGGCCCAGCCGATGGCTTTCTGAATAAAGAATTCCGAGGAATCTTGATTCGCTTTTACCAGAGAAAACAGTAGGGCCTCATGCGTTTCGGCCTTGTAGCCTAACTGAAACAGCAGGGTAGTGCGGCGCAGCCAGAAATTTTCGGCATGGCGCCACTGGGAAATAACCCGATCTCGATGGTCGGGATACTGGTGGAGGAGTTTGCCGACGTTGTGGCTGGCGATGGCATCCACCGTGTCCCACCAGGCTTTGTGGGTAATGAGGTGTTCCAAAAGCGGCACAACATCGGGAGTCAGCTTCTTCTGGAGCTTGTCCAGAAATGTAAGGGCGACATACTGATATTCCCGCTCTGGCCAGGCCCAGAGTTCCCGAACCAGGGGAGCGAGGTCTTCAACGTCTGGAAGGCCATTGGCCGCAACAAATTGTTTGAATAGCGCCCTGGCTGTTGGGGACTTTATGCCCAAGAACTCGAACTGGTTCCGCATGTACTTTTTCATCGGTACTGCGTTATCGGAGTTGCGATGACTCTGATAGTGGGCCTTGAGTGATTGGAGGTAAATATCCATCGCCTGGAACTGAGCCTTTAGGGCAGACCCTGAGACAGTTTTGTTGTCATACGAAATCCGATGAGTTACCCCCGTTTTCACCCATGACTCCGTCCGGGCTGAGCTTGTCGAAGCCCTTTGACAGGCTCAGGGCGACCGGAGTTAGCCGTTTGGGAAATCGGGAGTTCTAGCAACGGATTCGGTATCAGCCTTGATTTTAGGGGATAGAAAGCTGCTCCAGATCCCAGGGTGCTTGCCGGGATAGCTTAAATTAGCCGCGAATTGCCTCCAAAACCCTGGGATCTGCCTGGCGTCCCGCATAGAACTGCAGCCGTAGAACTAGCTGTGCCAACTAGTTCTGGGCGACTCGATTGACCGCAAAGTCAGAAGATACAGTGACATCGAGTTCACTGGGGTCAATCACAATCACCGCATTCTGGGAGGTGACGGTGCCGCTGGTGCCGCTTAAGATATCGCCAACAATACCGCCCAGATCACGGTTGCCGGTAATGGAGCCCAGAATCGACTCAGCGGCCGTGGTGATCAGCGCCCCTTCTAGGGTTGTATTGCTGACATTGGTGGTAGCCGTGATCGGGCTCGACGCCGCATCGATGGAGTAGGAACGGCCATTAATCACCAGGGTATCAGCGACGAACTGAGCCGCCGTCACATTAGCCCCCCGAATATTGACTGGCACAATCCTACCCTGGAGCGTACTCCCGACCGGTACGAGCACGTCACCCTGAGCATTGCTGATGGGTTCGGCAACTTCCAGGGTGGTGGCTACCGTTTGCCCCGGTGCAACCACAATTTCGACATCGTTTGTACCGGGGTAGCGGACATCAATCTGGGTACCAGCAGACACCATGCGAGCAGTGGTCGTACCACCGCCATCCGAGGGGGTGTAGCCCACGATATAGTTACTGGCGCTGAGCCCGGCCTGGAGAGGGGGCATCTGGCCCTGATCAACCAGGGCCTGGTAAATGAAGGCGGCAATATCAGCGCGGGTAGCCACGCCCTGGGGCCGCAGAACATCCACATTGGGGTAATTCACCACCATTTCGTTTTCGGTGGCGGCGGCCACTTCGTCTTCAGCATAGGCCGGAACTTGCTCCGCATCCCGGTAGGTATTCAGAGCTGCGTTGATGGATCCACTGGCATCAATATTCAGCCCATTGGTAAGGGAAACCAGGGCCTGCACCCGGGGAATTTCCTGCTCGGGGCGAAAAGTGCCGTCGGGATAGCCCGAGAGAAAGCCCTGGCGATAGGCATCTGCGATCGCGTCTCTGGCCCAATAATCTGCCGAAACATCACTGAAACTGCTGGCAGGGCGGTTTTGGGGTTGATCGAAAGCCTGCCGCACAATCGCCGCAAACTGGGCCCGGGTTACGGCCTGGTTGGGTCGAAAATCGCCATCCGGGAACCCGGCGATAATGCCCTCTGCAGCCAATTCTTCAATAAAAGGTCTGGCCCAAAAGTCGGCATCGACATCATTAAATTCCACTGGTTGAGCCAGGGCCGGAGTAATCGCTATCAGAGGTAGCGCGGCCCCAGCCAGGGTGCCTAAAGCCGCGAATGCGGTGGATCGATGGGGAGAAATAAATGCCATAGTGATTGTCCTCGTGAAGATTTCGCCACCCGAGCGCACAGAAAAACCAGCCAGACGCAAAAGCTGGCCGCAGGCCGTGCTTTTGTCCGCCATAGACCCGACGCGCCCTCAAGCGATCGGCCTCGATTGCCCTGAATGAGCCAGGCTGGCGGGCATGGACTTGCTTTACAAATCTGAGACACCTCGTTTCCCTACGCCCTGAAAAGAGCAATGTTTTAGAGGCAAAATTGGTAGATGCCAGGAAACCGGGGCGATTGTGCTTTATGCAACATTGACCTACGGAGCAGCTTTATTGTTCCCTTGGTTCAGGTTTGTCCAGGTGAATACATTGTGTATAGTTGGTAACACATTTGACGGTTCCGTGGGTTCTGCCGCAGGGGGTATCCATGGATAGCCCCATCTATTTTGAGCGGTGTTCAGAATAATCTGGCTCACCTCACCTGAGTTAGGGTTTCAGGGGTTTATTCCTGTCGCAAAATATTCCCTACATCGTCAATCACCAGCGGCGTATCGGGAAAGTCTCGTCGGGTAGCGTTTCGGACCAGGATGACACTGCCAAAGTGGTTGTCCAGATAAGGTACGCCGTTAGGGTCCAGGGCGGCAGGGATAATGCGTCCATTCACAAACTGGCCCTCACCATCCATCCTGGCCTGCAAGATCAGGGAGAGGCCCAGGGGTCCCTGGGTGGAAAGGGTACGATATCCCAAAAAGTTTCCTAATGAGTAGGCGATCAGGCGATTGTTGTACAGCTCTACCGCTCGGGGAACGTGGGGACCATGGCCCAGCACCAGATCCGCCCCGTGATCTACCACGGTGCGGGAGAAGTGGACCAGGTTGCCGCGATTTTCGGAGTAGAAAAATTCCTCCTGGTTGCGACTGAACACGGCATCCGTCCCCTCTTTACCGGCGTGAACTGAGATGATCACCACATCGGCGTTTTGCTCGGCCTCCTGCACCAGGGCACTGGCAGTAGCTAAATCATGGACCGAGTTATGGACGCTGAGGTAGCTGAAGCCGATAAAGGCGATTTTGACCCCATTCACTTCGGTGTACTGGATATCTCCCTTGCGGCCCACGGCAATCATCCCCTCTGATTCGATGTTGGCGATGGTGTCGTTGAAGCCCTGCTCGAAGAAATCCATGGAGTGGTTGTTGGCCACACTGAGCACGTCAAAGCCTGCGGCTCTGAGAACGCTGGCATACCAGGGCGGACTGCGGAAGGCAAAAGTCATGGGTCGGCTGGTATTTTTGGAGCTGTTAGGGACCTCCGTCAGGGTGCTCTCGAAGTTGCCGAAAACCAGGTCGGCGTCCCCCAGGTGAAACTTGATGGCATCAAAAAAATATTGCCAGTCTTCTGGCATCCGGGTGCGCGGATAGTTAGTACCCATGACCATGTCGCCCACGGCTTTGATAGTCACCGTTGGCCCTGCCTCCAGGGCAGGGGGAGTCTGGGCTAAGGCCGGTCCCATCGGGCCTAATGGAGCTGGAGCGGGAATGATTGGGCGATCTGGAGAACCATCGATAAGTTTTCCATCAGAGGTCATTGGAACCTCCCCAGAGGGTTGACGATCTGACTGACTGATGGCCTCAGCAGCAGTCTCTTCAACCAAAGTTTGACTCTGGTCATGGCGCCACTGGGCCATGGCCGCGCCGAGAAAAAAGCTAAACACTAAAACCGCTGACCAGGTCAACCCTCTTTTACCGACTTCAGGTAAAAACCGTCCGGATTGGGGAGTTGTAAATTGGGAAATCGGTTGTGGGAAAGCGGGAGCACGCACCGGGACAGTTTCCGAGCCGTAGGCGGCGGCCAGAACAGGATCACCACCCCAAACATAGTCCCTGGCAGGGGAACAACCACGAGCCTTTTCAGGACTAGTCTCTGATAACGCTGGGGGAGAATCGGGTACTGCCACTGCCAGGGTAAAGGTCTGCTGCCACTGCGGTAGATTTTCTTGGGGCACCCCCTCCAATACGATGAGTTGGTGAATCTCTTTTAGACCCAGGGCATATATGGCGGAGTAAACCATGAGAGCACAGTCGGATAGACTACCCCGATGGGCGTTGATCAGGCAAACTTCTAGCGTTGAGCCATGGCGAGAAACCTGAACTTCGGCGTAGGTAGTTATGATGTACTGCAGAAGCTGTGCGATCGCGCTCAAATCGCCCCGATGAGCCCTCTCCTGCAAACTATTCTGCGTCACCTCAAATTTACCCATTGCAGCGCTCAGGTCCGCCTTCCTACCGAAATCATACTTCGGCATCTATCTTACGAAGGATTGCTCAGACTTTTTTAGATTTTTCTTCCGTTGAGGGGGCCAAACAAAAGGGCACCGACAAAGGCACCCTGAACAAACTAATGACTGAGGTATGGGGATTCAACCCTTTATATCCACTAACTCAATATCAAACGTCAAACTTTCTCCCGCAAGCGGATGATTCGCGTCCAGAGTAACGTTTTCGTCCGACATTTCAGTGACTAACACAGGTACCAGTTGCCCCTGCGGTCCCCTGAGTTGAAGCTGCTGACCGACATCGAGGGGAATGTCATCGGGAATCTGGTTGCGCTCAACCACCATCACCATTTCTGAACGATGGGGACCATAGGCCTGTTCGGCGTCAATGGTTTGGGTTTTAGATTCCCCAGGAGCCATGCCAACGACAGCGGCTTCAAATCCGGGAATAACTTGTCCACCACCAATGGCAAATTGGAGTGGGTCGCGCTCGCGAGAAGAATCAAACACGGTGCCGTCATCTAATTTGCCCGTGTAATGAATCAATACGTTGTCGCCTTGTTTGGCTTGAGTCATGAATATATCCTTGCAATGAGCCTTACGGCAGTTTCTTGGGGGCCAATACAGTATTTGTCAGATCCATACGAAAAACTTTCCTCAAAACGGAAATCAGACCTTTGGACTAGCCCTACCTCAGACTAACGAATCTTTCCTATAAAGCCTGGGATACTGAGATTTTTATAAGGTTTGCCTATCGAATAGCGGCTCCGGTTTCGGGGTCAAATAAGTGTATGGCGGCTGTATCCACCATCAGTGCGGTAGCCTGCCCTCGGGCAATTTCAGAGCGACGATCTACCCGAGCCACACAACTTTCCCCAGAAATCAGATCAAGATAAATGATGACCTCATTGCCCATCATTTCCAGGTTGCAGACAGTCCCTTTAATGGGCGCTGCCGCAATACTTGGCGGTAGATAGTTGGCATCATGAATATCTTCAGGACGAATGCCGCAAATCACCCGTTTCCCTAGGTAGGTGCGATAAATGGAGGGACTGGATAGCGGCAAAGGCAGGGTTAACGTATCGGACTTCACGGCCAGTTGCCCTTCCGGCTCCACCAGAGCCACATCAAAGAAATTCATGGCCGGGCTACCGATAAACCCTGCCACAAACTTGTTCGCCGGCAAACTGTAGAGATGCTGAGGGGTATCAATTTGCTGCAGTTCCCCCGCGTTCAGGATGGCAATGCGAGTACCCATGGTCATCGCTTCCACCTGGTCATGGGTGACGTAAATAAAGGTTGTGCCCAATTCTCGATGCAGACGACTGATTTCCGTCCTAGCCTGAACCCGTAGCTTCGCATCCAGGTTAGATAACGGCTCATCCATTAAAAATACCGCCGGATCCCGCACAATGGCTCGGCATACCGCCACCCGCTGCCGTTGCCCACCGGAAAGTTCCCGAGGTTTGCGGCGTAGCAGGTCTTCAATGCCCATCTGCTGAGCCGCTCGCTGCACCCGCTGCTGAACATCCCCCTTTTTTTTGCCCTGGAGTTCCAGGCTAAAGGCCATGTTTTCGTAGACCGACATATGGGGATACAGCGCGTAGGACTGAAACACCATGGCAATGTCCCGATCCTTAGGGGGGATATCATTGACTCGCCGGTCGCCAATGTAAATACTGCCTGAAGTTACCGACTCTAGTCCTGCCAGCATTCGCAGGGACGTGGTTTTGCCGCATCCGGAGGGGCCAACAAATACCAGAAATTCTTGATCAGCGATATCTATATCCAAGTCACGAACGGCGACAAACTCATCGAAGCGTTTGGTGACAGATTCAAACTTGACCCGTGCCATGGTGATTTGCTGGATAATTTAACAACAACTGAGATAGATGCTGTTCGTTCACCCTAGCGCGAAATGGGTTGTTACCCAAGCCGCTACCCGCTTCCCCTTGAGTTAAAAACCATGACGTTGCTCCCATCGCCAAGACAGAAACGGGAATGCTTAGCTGGAAGGGTCAGGCATCCGCAAGGGCACACTATTTTTAGGCTAATTTTGTGAGATCCGTCACAGCCCCCAAGAACGTTCATCATTTCCGAGAGGTCATTTGACATGATGTCGGCAGATGCCACAGCCAAAAAGCAGACCATTCTGACCGTGCTATCGGTAGACGACAGCTTGATCAGCCAACAAATGATTAAACGGGCCCTAGACTCTAACTATCGGGTTTTATTAGCCGATAATGCCGTGGATGCCCTGTCGGTTATCTATCAGGAAGCCATTGAGGCGCTATTGCTGGATATTTCCATGCCCGGCATCGACGGGTTTGAGCTGTGTCGTACCGTCCGCAGCCTACCGCAGTTCAAGCACCTGCCAATTATTATGGTGACTTCTCGCGACACAGAACAGGACCGCGAAGAGGCCCGCCGGGCAGGGGCGACTGCTTACATGACAAAGCCCTGCGACCCTGAGCGACTCAAGACCGTTATTGCTAAACTGCTGGCCCGCAAAGCTACGCCTCACTAACCATTGTTCAGAATGTCTAATTCTGCTGTGGCCAGATGGATTCCCAGTCGGGGCATTGCTCGCCATCGGGGCCAAAGGGATGCATGGCGCAAACTAGGGTGTTGCCGCCATGGGTTTGGCCACAGAAATTGCGACACCCCACACAGGCCGGATGATTTTGCAGAATCGGCTCCACCGTACTGTTTATGGGAGCAGAAACCTCTTCAAACCACTGGTCTAACCCAACCATGAACGTTGTTAGCACCGGACCAATGGCCTGGTCGACTTGGTCCGCCATTTCATCTAACTGATCGTCTACAGAGTCCCCCAGGGGCTCAACGGTACGATTGATCTCATCCACAATGCGATCAATTTCCGGAGCCAAAGTATCCTGCACCTGTTCAGCCCACTGGTCGGTGGTGTTTACAATTGCGTCAGATGCCTGCCCCAGCTGTTCTGTCAGATCATGAAGCCAGCGCTCGGTATCTTGACTGATTTGATCCGAAAATTGCTGGACCGCTTCCCCAAAGGAATCCCAAAATTGTTTAGACCAGTCATCCATAGTGCTTAAAGATTGCCCTTATTCTGTTTCAAAGAATTAAGTTCTTGCCGCAGCACCTCAACTTGGCGCTTTAAAGATTCTGTGGTTTGTTGCTCCGGGGGTGTAATCGCCCCCTCGTCATCATCCAGAATCTCGATGCGGCGGGGTTGAGAGGTCTGACTGCTACCCGTCCCGGGTTGGGCTTCCGTCTGAGCTTGATTAACCATTTCATTGATCAATCGTTGGGCTTCTTCCGCAGTCATTTCGCCCCGAGCAACCAACTCATCTACGATGGTCTGGGTTTGTTGCCTTAAATCCTTAAGCGTTACTCCCGCTTTCTCGCCCGCGTAGGAAGCAACCCCGACCCCCAGATAAAATGCTTTTTTTACCAGATCTCCGAAACCAGCCATGAGGTTACGGTCTCCCAATTATCTTGTACTGTCAAGACTAGCCTAGGCAACAGTCGGAAGCGACGACTACGGGTAATGTCTCTCCCCAGCAGTAGGGAAACCCCGCCTGGTACCAAGTCCCAAAAACTAAAAGACCCGGAGTCCACGCCTGTCACAAGCATCCCGTAATGCTGCTACCTTCCGGTCCTGACATAGTTTGGGCGTTGTGACCGCATGGGTCCGAGTCACTTACAGCATAACACCTACCCACGACGATGAACCAACGACTCCAGCAACAAATCAACTTTGTGATAGAGATCGACCGCCTCAAGGGGGTGCTGCGGCAGACCCTGCTGATGGATGGCTCTCGCCAGGAAAACAGTGCCGAACATTCCTGGCACCTGGCCATCATGGCCCTCACCCTGGCCGAATACGCCCCCGCCGGGGTAGATCTGCAGGGCGCCATCCATCAGGTGCTGATCCACGATCTCGTGGAAATCGATGCAGGTGATACTTTTTGTTATGACCAGGCCGCCCACCAGGATAAAGCCGAGCGGGAGCAGCAGGCCGCAGAGCGCATTTTCGGCTTGTTACCATCTCCCCATAACCAGCACCTACGGCAGCTTTGGGACGAGTTTGAAACCCAGAAAACCCCCACTGCCTGCTTCGCCGCCGCCCTGGACCGGCTCCAACCCCTGCTACACAACTGGCAAACCAAAGGCGGCACCTGGAAGCAACACCACATCCATCGCGATCAGGTAATGCAGCGCATTGCCCCCATCGAAACCGGTGCCCCTGAACTATGGCCGTTTGTGATGGAGGTAGTAGAAGCCTGTGTTGAGGCGGGATATTTGAGGGGATAGCCAGGGAGCCAGGGAGTCAGGGCCATTGAAAGTAATTTCCTGCGCACCATCCGTCACCCTATCCCCCTCCCACTCCCCACATTTAGAGTCTCCCAATTCAGAAAAGTTTCAAAACTACTAGATGTGGCCTGGCATTTCCGCTACCCTTAGGAGCATCTGGGTTCCGCATTTCGCCTGATTAGGTGGACTGAGCAATCAAAGAGCAGTAAACTTGTACTATAAAAATCTGCGCCGCTATGTCCTTTGTCGGTCTTCACATTCACAGCAACTACAGTTTGCTCGACGGGGCCAGTCAGCTTCCCCAACTGGTAGACCGGGCCAAGGAATTAGGGATGCCTGCCATCGCCCTCACCGATCACGGCGTCATGTACGGCGCGATTGAGCTGATTAAGGTGTGCAAGGGAGCCGGGGTGAAGCCCATCATCGGCAACGAGATGTACATCATTAATGGGGACATCACCAAGCAGCAGCGGCGGCCCCGTTATCACCAGGTGGTGCTGGCCAAAAATACCCAGGGCTACAAAAACCTGGTGAAGCTCACCACGGTTTCCCACCTGGAGGGGGTGCAGGGCAAGGGTATCTTTTCCCGTCCCTGTATTAATAAGGAATTGCTGGAGCAGTACCACGAAGGGCTGATCGTCACCAGTGCCTGCCTGGGGGGAGAAGTACCCCAGGCGATTCTGCAGAATCGCCCCGATGTAGCCCGTCGAGTGGCCCAGTGGTACAAGGATTTGTTTGGGGACGACTATTACCTGGAAATTCAGGACCACGGTTCCCCCGAAGACCGGGTTGTGAATGTGGAAATCCTCAACATTGCCCGTGAGCTGGATATCAAAGTCATCTGCACCAATGACTCCCACTTCATTTCCTGCAACGATGTGGAAGCCCACGATGCGTTGCTCTGCATCCAGACCGGCAAGCTGCTGACGGAAGATAAACGCCTGCGCTACAGCGGCACGGAGTACCTGAAGTCTGCCGACGAGATGCGGACCCTGTTTCGGGATCACCTGCCGGATGAAATAATCGAAGCATCCATCGCCACCACCCTGGAAGTGGCTGACAAGGTTGAGGAATACACCGGCATTCTGGGCCAGCCCCGCATTCCCGACTTCCCCATCCCCGAAGGGTTTGACGGTGCCCCCGACTACATGGCCCATGTGGCTCGGGAGGGGCTGGTCAAGCGCATGAAGGTGTCCAGCTACGACGACATCTCCCAGGAGTACCGCGACCGGCTGGAATACGAAATCGAAATGATGATTCAGATGGGGTTCCCCACCTACTTTCTGGTGGTGTGGGACTACATCCGCTTCGCCAGGGACAATAAGATTCCGGTGGGACCGGGACGGGGGTCGGCGGCGGGCTCCCTGGTGGCCTACGCCATGGGCATCACCAACATTGACCCGGTGCACCACGGGCTGCTGTTCGAGCGCTTCCTGAATCCCGAACGAAAGTCCATGCCGGATATTGACACCGACTTCTGCATCGAACGGCGGGACGAGGTAATTAAATACGTCACCCGCCGCTATGGGGAAGAGCGGGTCGCCCAGATCATTACCTTCAACCGCATGACCTCCAAAGCGGTGCTGAAGGATGTGGCGCGGGTGCTGGATATTCCCTATGCCGAATCAGACCGCATGGCCAAGCTGATTCCGGTGTCCCGGGGTAAGCCCACCAAGCTCAAGGTAATGATTTCCGACGACACCCCCGCTCCGGAATTCAAGGAGAAGTACGAAAACGACCCCACCACCCGCCGCTGGCTCGACATGGCCATCCGTATTGAGGGTACGAACAAGACCTTCGGGATGCATGCGGCAGGTGTCGTGATTTCCAAAGATCCGCTAGATGAAATTGTGCCCCTGCAGCGCAACAACGACGGCCAGGTGATTACCCAGTACTACATGGAAGATGTGGAAGCCATCGGCCTGCTGAAGATGGACTTCCTAGGCCTGAAGAACCTGACCATGATCCAGAAAACCGTGGATCTGGTGGAAGAAACCCACGGCACCACCATCGACCCCGACGACCTGCCGATGGATGATCCGGCTACCTTCAAACTGCTGGAACGGGGGGATCTGGGAGGCGTCTTCCAGCTTGAGTCTTCCGGTATGCGGCAGATTGTGAGGGACCTGAAACCTTCTGGTCTGGAGGATATTTCCTCGGTACTGGCCCTGTACCGACCGGGACCGCTGGATGCGGGGCTGATTCCCAAGTTCATCAACCGCAAGCACGGGCGGGAAAAAATCGACTTCGCCCACGAAATTCTGCAGCCCATCCTGAAAGAGACCTACGGCATTATGGTCTACCAGGAGCAGATCATGAAAATCGCCCAGGATATGGCGGGCTACTCCCTGGGCCAGGCGGACCTGCTGCGGCGAGCCATGGGTAAAAAGAAAGTCTCGGAAATGCTGAAGCACCAGGGCAACTTCGTAAATGGAGCTGTGGAGCGGGGTTTGGCCAAGAAAACCGCCGAGGAACTCTGGGAGCAGATGGTCAAGTTTGCTGAGTATTGCCTCAGCGCCGACACAGAACTGCTGACGGTGGAATACGGCCCCCTAACCATCGGCGAAATCGTCGAGAAGCGCATTCCCTGCCAGGTATTCAGTGTGGATGAGCATGGGTTTGTCTATACCCAACCCATTGCCCAGTGGCACTACCGGGGACAGCAGGAGGTATTTGAGTACCACCTGGATGATGGTTCAACCATTCGCGCTACGGCTGACCACCAGTTCATGACCGAGACGGGGGACATGATGGCGATTGATGAGATTTTTGAGCGTGGGCTAGACTTGAAGCAGGTGGAAGCGCCTTGGCCACAGGTACTGCAATGTGCATGAGCTGGATTTACGGCTTGAATACCCTGTTCAGTCATGAATGGATTTAAATGCTTCGACAGGATTTGTTTCTACGAAGAAAGGAACTACTCCCATGCTTCAAACCGTTGAGGGAATTTATAGAAATGGCAGGGTCGAACTGCTCGAATCACCTTCAGCCTCTGAGGGAGTACGTGTAATTGTGACATTCTTGGATGTACCAGAGGATCTAAATCACTCCACAGATGGGTCTGTTTCGTCGGTTGACTTAGCCCGTAGAGGTATTTCCTCAGAACAAGCAGCAGATTTGAGATCACGTCTTCAATCCTTTGCTGAAGACTGGGAACGTCCAGAGATGGATGTTTACGATGAACTATAGTCGCGGCGATACGTTCTCATCTTGTTCAGAATTTCCGCTGTCGTAACCGATGGGTAAGAATAAAGAGTACCGTAAACAGCTAGAGGGACACAAAAGAGCTTTGGCTGAGCATCTCAATAAAATTGCGGAAGAGCGTAAGAAACCTTCCGCTTTGCACGACCAGGGACTCATTGCTCATTGGGAGAAAACTGTAGCAAATTGTCGGCGACAGATTGCCAAGCTAGAAAGGAGGCTTAAGCCATGACCCAAGCTACTTCAACATCGTCTTTGACTAGGCTGAAACGATTCATGGCCGATTATCGGCCTCAGCTAGAGAAGGCAATCGCGGCAATTCAGGTTCTGGAGGCTGACGATGCTGATGAGGAAACCTTCTCCCAGGCGTTGGCTGATCTTCATGTGAGCGCTACTGTGCTGGAGTCTTACTCGGAAGGGATGGTTGAAGCTATTGACCAATTTACGGAAGATCAGCCGGATTAAGGTAATGCACTTTGTTCCAGTCCAGAAGTGAAGTTTGCCTGGAGAAGGCTATAGATTTCAATCTAAACGATTTGAGGAAAAGGTAATTCTGATCTGCGTTCCCGCCTAAGTGAGTTACTATGAGCCTTTTCCAGAAACTCCTAAAGCTACATGGTAGTAATCCTTCTCCAGAGAATCCTAAAACTCCCTTAGAGGATTTCTTTACCGAGATTGTTGCTCACCTTTTCAGTACAAATCACTCTCTTCTGCTGGATTGGCTCCAGTATGTCGAAATCTTGAATTCTGATGACTACTTGGGGATCGGAATCACTACACAAAGAACCTATAAACACCCAGAATCTGAGCAAGACAAGAGACCCGATATCATCATCGAGTTCACTGGCTCCAATGCTTATGACATAATCTTTATTGAAAGCAAGATCGGTTCTCAAGAGGGATATAACCAGTTGCCAGACTATGCTGAAATTTTAGATTCTTTGTCAAGTTATCGCCACAAATTCCTTTTGTACATCACTCGTGATTTCGATCCTAAAGAAGAAGCTCACGTTCTGGCTAACATTCCCAACTCTAAAGTGAACTTCAAGCAACTGAGGTGGTACCAGCTTTATCAATTTCTCAATAAGCTTCAGAGACAGTCAGATTTAATCCAGGAAATTATCCAGTTCATGCAGGAGCATCGCATGGCACAAAACAATCAGTTTTCCGCTGTTGATGTATTGGCATTAGCAAACTTTCGGTCTCCTCTAAAGCTCATGGAACAAACCATGTGGGGAAAGACAGCACAAAAATTTGAAGAAGTATTGGATAGTCACAAAAATATTAATTTTAGAAAACGACGTGCACTTCAGAATATCCAATGGCATAACCGCTACATTATGGGTGCCTGGATGCCCGAAAAGTGGTGGTGTTATCTGGGCTTTGATTTCAGGCCGCTTGATAATTCTTATTTTCCTGACGATTATCCGTTAGTACGTCTTGTCCTCCAGATAGATCCCAAATCTTCCCGCAGACAAGAAATCATCCAATCGTTTTGGAAAATATATGAGGAGTTTAACTGGCGAGGATATTCGCTTCACGAACCTGAAAGATGGTCTCATATTGCTCTCGAAAAAAGTCTTAGAGATTTTCTTGTTGAAGACGATCATGTTGTAGCAATTGAAAACTTTTTCTTAGATGCCCTAAATCAGCTACAGACGATTAAGATTCAATATCCTCAACTACCTTGGGGGTCAGTATCAGAAGAAGATGAAGACTCTGAGGAAGCTTAGCAGGTAGGTTGGATGAAACAGAGTAGACGCTGTTGGCGAATTCCTCAAATGGCCTGTTTTCCCTCCTCCCCCAACCCCTCCTTCCAAAATGGGAGAAGGGGAGCCAGAGGTTTCAAAGTCCCTCTCCCAAGATTGAGAGAGGGATTTAGGGAGAGGGCTAAACTCGGCCAAGAAATATTTCGCCAACAGCATCAACAGAGTGAAACCCAACACTCAGTAAGGTTTAATCGATTGTGAATTTAGTTCAACATAGAGGAGACCGTATGCTGCAAACAACGGAATATCGACACATCGTTCGAGATGACAGCATTCTCAACGGAGAGCCGATTATTCAAGGTACTCGTACACCAGTCAGGGCCATTGTAGAAACCTGGCGGATGGGGGGTGCCCCAGAAGCAATCCTCCAGGGACCATCAGCATCATAGTATGTACAGGCGTACACACTATAATTGAGATGGCTTATCAATGGAATAGAGATAAGGCAGCGGCTAACCTCCGCAAGCACGGTATTGACTTCGCTGATGCAGTGTCAGTTTTTTCAGATGACTTGGCTCTTACCATCCCGGACGAGCGATTTGACGAAGAACGGTTTGTCACGATTGGGCTGGATGGATTAGGCCGAGTTTTGGTGGTGGTCTATACCCTGCGAGGAGAGGCAATTCGGATCATCTCAGCACGCAAAGCAAGCAGGCAAGAGCGGCGGCAATATGAAGAGGGATAACTATGGAAGCTGAATATGATTTCAGTCAAGGTAAGCGAGGCGCGATTGAATCGACACCGCCAGGCAAAACGCGCATCACGATCCGGCTAGATGATGAGGTTTTGGCATGGTTTCGTGAGCAAGTGCACAATGCCGGTGGCGGAAATTACCAAACCTTGATTAATGCAGCCCTGCGTCAACATATCCAAGCAAGTCGCGAACCCCTTGAAGATACATTGCGGAAAGTAGTTCGTGAAGA
>CAZPYG010000054.1:0-33372 GCA_964590465.1 uncultured bacterium
GAGATCCTTCACTGCACTCCGTTTCGTTCAGGATGACAAACGTGGGATGCGCCCGATGGCTCTCACCTGGGGGATAAATACCGAAGTAAGGGAACAGGGTCCCCCCCAAACTGCTTCGATTTTTAATCAGATAGCCTGTGATGCACCGCTATATGTTGACTTTTCTAGAGCGACTTAAAGCAGTTCCAAAAATTCTTATTTTGGGCATCAGCTTGGGGTTAGTGGGGTTAATTGGCCTGATTGACACTTTGATACGGGTCGATTTGGGGTTTTCGCTGTTTTATCTCGTCCCCATCGCCCTAGCCACCTGGTTGGTAGGCCGAGATGCCGGAACGGTGTTTTCTGCGATCTCCGCGTTCATTTGGTTTCTCGCCGATCTGCAGCGACACACCTCCAGCGGGTTTGCCATGACCCTATGGAATGCTTTCATCCGTTTATGTATTTTCTGGATCTTCACCACGTTGCTCAGTTCCCTTAGGGAGGCATACGAAGCGGAGAGCCGCCTCGCGCGCACTGATGCCCTAACCGGCATTGCCAACTGGCGCAGCTTCCATGAAACTCTGAGGACTGAAATTGAACGGGCCCAACGTTATCCCTATCCCATTACCCTGGCCTACTTAGATATCGACAATTTCAAACAGATCAACGACCGCCAGGGCCATGACCAGGGCGATCTGGTCCTACAAGGAGTAGCCAATAGAATTAGCAAGGGGATCCGCAGTACGGATGTCGTTGCCCGCCTTGGCGGCGACGAATTCAGCATCATGATGCCTTACACCAACCGTGACCAGGCTGAGCAGGTGCTGCCCAGAATTCGCCAAGATCTGCTATTTTTCGCGGAAAAGCAAAAATTTTCGATTGGTTTCAGCATCGGTGTGATTACCTTCGAATATCCTTCCAACACCGTGGATGATATGGTTTCCATCGCCGACTCCGTGATGTACCAGGCTAAGGAAAATGGCAAAAATCAAATTGTTTATCAGGTGTTGTAAATGTCTGTTGTATACCAAGTCCAGCTCGAAAACAGTCACTTTCCCTCAGGTCAAACTCCATTTCTGGACTTGGAAGGGTTTATATGGGCTAATCTGCGGCGGTCGCGATAGGTTAGAAAGGTTCCTTTTTAATCAAATTTTGTGACCCAGCCTGACGCTATTCGTTCCCTTCTGGACGCGGTTTCCCGGGGCCAAATAAGCCCGGCAGATGCCCTTGACCAACTCAAATATTTAGACTTTGAACCCATCGAAGACTTTGCCAAAGTCGACCACCATCGCACCCTGCGGACCGGATTTCCGGAGGTCATCTGGGGACCGGGAAAAACGGTGGAACATATCGTTCAAATTATGCGGAGTCTGCACCAGCGAAATCCTGTGGTGATGGCGACCCGCATTACCCCTGAGGTATACAACCAAATTCGGCAGCAGATTCCTGCAGCCTTCTACTACGAGCAGGCGCGGATCTGTGCCCTGGTGCCCCTGAATCTGGTGCCCCATCATCCGGGTTGGATTGGCATCCTATCAGCGGGCACCGCTGACCTGCCTGTGGCAGAAGAAGCTGCGGTTACCGCCGAACTGTCAGGCTTTGCCGTAAAGCGCCTGTGGGATGTGGGAGTGGCTGGACTCCACCGTCTGCTGCGTCATCGAGAGCTGCTCCGGGGCATGGATGTCCTGATTGTCGTCGCCGGTATGGAAGGAGCTCTACCCAGTGTTGTCGCCGGCCTCTCGGACTGTCCGATTGTGGCGGTACCCACCAGCGTGGGGTATGGCGCGAGTTTTCAAGGATTGTCTGCCCTTCTCACCATGCTTAACTCCTGTGCTGCGGGGATTGGTGTGGTCAACATCGACAATGGCTTTGGTGCTGCCGTTCTGGCCGGCCAGATATTGCGAACCGCAGCTCGGTTGCAGCAGAAACCTCTAGATTCCTGACCCCTAATGGTTGATTGACGCTCATGCGCCCCAGTCGTCTCCGAAGGGAGCGACAGGTATTACGTTAGGGAAATGAGCAGCCGTAACTCCTCTGAGGGGTCAAAAATAAATAGCTTGACCTTTGCAGGGCGCAGGCCAAGCTTACGGGCAATTTGCTTGGGGGCGACTTTGGCTTCTTGCAGCCAAAGAATTGCTGACCCTTGGTCCGGAGTCATTCCCCCTTCCTTTAGGACTACTGCTGGGTTGGGTCGCTACCATTTTCGGAGGATTCGCTAGAAGACGCGACCACAGGTTCGGTGGCTTCCTCCCCCTCTTTTGGTTCCTCTGCTTGAGGGTCCTGGGCTGCTTTTTCGCGCTCTTCCCGCTTTTTGCGTTCGGCAGCGAGAATGTCCTGCATCACCTCCTGGGCTTGGACCATTTTTTCCAGGTTGCTGCGGTATAGCTCCAGATCTTTCTGCAGCTTGTCGGGAGAAATATGGAGCTTTTCGCTGAAGGACGTAAATAGGGACTCAACCATATCTCTGTCTTTCAGAGTTTCGTCAGAGGCAACGGTTTCCACCAGCGTGTAAAGCCCAATCCCAAAAGGACGGCTGTACTTGAACTTCTCCCGGGCCGCGACGTTAGCCAGGTGGCCTTTGGCCCCTTCAGATTGCTCTGCCCCTTCCAGGTGATCGAACCATCCCTTAAAGTCAGCCAACGACACGCCCTCTACAGCAGCTTTAAGGGATTGGGCATCATGCCGGTACTGTTCGGGAGAACCGCCAACGGAACGAACAATTCCGTTAAAAATGGATGCTTTGTCGCTCTCGGGCTGGTAGCTTTCCATAAAGCGGTCAAAGGTGGTCACAACCCCCAGGGCGTAGATGGGGTCATAGTTGAAATCTGCATTGACCGAGAGCAAATGCATTTCCACCAGCAGCTCATCTACCACGCGCCGATAGATGGAGTTAATGGGGCGAGTATGATGGGTGTAGAAATCCCGTTTGGCGTCAGAAACCGTGCGTACAGGTGCGTTATTCACAGCCAAGCTCTATATGGATACAGTTTTTATATTTTCTCGTGTAGCTGTGTCTTTGCCAAGTTACAGAACCCCGAAATTTGTCCCCTGCTCCGGTGGAATGACCGCTGCTTAGCTGATCCCACCCTTTTTATGGGGAGGGAAAGTATTATTAACCCAGCTTCTCCCTAATTTTTTTGCTGACTCGTTTGGCGAAAAGGTGCGCCATTCTCGATGTAGAAAACTCTGGCACATCGGGGGTATATTGGCGGCGATGGTCGAAGAAGTGGTTGATCTCCGCCAGGATTTTGGAAAATCGCGGCAGAACGGCCTCTTGGCGATAATCTTTCAGGCTTGCTTCCATGAGTTTGAGTGGGTGCGGCGTTTGTAAAGCCTTGAGGATTCGTTCCACATCGTAGTCGGAGGCATATACCCCAATTTTGTAGCAGTTAAAGCCGGGGTCTAGATAATCGGCCAGGGCCCCATTGAGGCTGGTGAACACCTGGCAACCGCAGGCCATCGCTTCCATCGGGGGGAGTCCAAATCCTTCGCTGACCCGCTGCTGGGCCCAGTATTCTGCCGAATCGTAGAGATAAATTTTGCTGCGGTTGAAGAGTTCTCCCAGGTCATCCACAAAGGCATCCAGCAGCACTACGTGGCAATGGGGTTTTAGGGCCGGCACCAGGGTGTTCAGCAGATACTCCGAAGACTTGCGCCCCTGGACCAGCACGTCAATGTCACGGTTCAACCCCCGGTCAGCAAAATTCTCTGACAATACATTGGGGAGGTAAAAAAGCAGCCCATTGGGGCAGGTTTGCCCCCAGTAGCCCATGGAATTGCGGCTAACGGTGATGATGGGGATATCACCCGGCAGCTTGAATCCGTAACCGCTGCTGTGGGCGTGGTAGACCACCTGGCAGCCCCGCAACCGGCGGACCAGTTTAGGGACATGGAATCCCCAGCTGACGACAAAAATACTGTCCTCCAGAGATGGTCCTGGTAATAAGTCATCTAAAAACAGGGTGTCAGGTTCTCGCTGTTCGTAGGTGACGACTGCGGCAGAACAAAGTTGTCGAGCCAGCTCCACTGTCTTGAGTTCTGCGAACAATCCGCCACAGGCATAACGTTTACCGGTTCCCGGTACCAGAAAGTAGAGTTTTCGCATGGCCCCTCGTCGGTGTGGTGTGCCCAGGAGTCGTGATCTGGGCATGGCACTAAAGTTACTTCAAGCAGATGGGATGCTATCAATATGGCATGCCTGATGTCCTCATCCGGCCTTCGCTGCCGCAAATTCCCCCGTTTCCTGCAGCGCATCCAAAAAGGCATAGACCACGGGGGTATGGAGAGCGTCCTTGAGAATGGTGGCACCAATGGGGCGGGAGAGGGTGAAGGGTAGGGTGCAGATCCGCACCTCTTCAGGCACAGGTTCAGCCGCTAACCGGGGGAGAATGGCGACACCTAATCCCTGTTGCACCATGGCCACCATTGAGGAATCATGGCGGATGCGATAGGCCAACTGTATGGGCTGCTCAAGGCTATCGAGATGATGCTTAATGCGGACTCCGCAACTGCTGTGGGACGACCCAATGATGGGGTACTGGCGCAAATCTTCGAGGCCAAGACTGGCGCTGCAGAGGCTGTAGCTGGGGGGAAGCAGGGCAACGTAGTCGTCGTCAAAAATATGAACGCTGTCGAATTCGTCACCCTGAATCACCTCTGCGACGGCGATGTCGGCTTCCCCTTTTTGAATGGCCTGTTTAAGTTGGTGCACTTCATCCATCTCAATCAGGTCTACGGCAATGTTGGGATAACGGCGATGGAGACGGGCAATGGCGCCGGGAATGACATGGGTGGCGACACTGCGAAAAGACGCAATCCTTAGACTGCCCCCCTGCAGCCCTTTGGCCTGGTCTGCTTCGCTGGCAATATTGTCGAGTAAAGCAAGAATGCCTCGAACATGGGTCGTGATGCGTTCGCCTACGGGGGTGAGTCGGGCCCCATGGCGACCCCGCAGCAGCAGTACGATACCCAGTTCTGCTTCCAAATTGGCGATGGCATGGCTGACCGTAGATTGCGATAGGTCTAACTCCAGGGCAGCCTCGCTAAAGTTCCCGCAGTCTGCGATAGCGACCAGAGCCCTCAGTTGAGAAAGTTTTAACTTGCCGAGATTCATCCTGCCCTCCTCGGAAGCTGCTGATGTGCCTGACCTTAAACTAACCTGCGGCGCCCTAAAGGTCTTATCGATTTCTTGCATGGAACCTATTTAATCCATGCTTTGGCATTCCATGCCCAGCTCGATAGATTAGACATGTCGGCGATGACAACGGGTTGAGTCGCCCCGTTTGCTAACAGAGCCCTGTTCTATAGCCCTGCTCTGTTAGGCCAGCCAGCAGCATTTCTCTGAGTTCAGCCGTCGAGAGCAGTTCCCCCTAGGCAGGGGGCCGGTGCTGTGCGGCGGTAACAGAGGATGCATTAGTCAATCCCCCCCATTTTGGAGATGAATCATGAATAGTTCCACCAATTGTCCCACCCCCATCGAGCAACAACGGCAGCAACTAGAACGCTTAGTCGGTCAACCCCAGGACGGTGCTGCCAGGGTCAATCCCTTTTTCCACAAATTAATTCGCCTGGGAGGTGCCCTCATGAGATTCTTCACGGCAGAGCAGGAGTTACGGGTTTGGCAGAGGAATCGCAACGGTCGCCTGACTTGGTTTGCTTACGATCCCATCACTGGGCAAAAACGACAGTTTTTGACAGAGCAAGACCTGCGCCTCTGGCTGGATACTCGATACTACGAGTAAGGTCATGGCTAAATCAGCAAAGCCTACCCCCCGGGATGTCAGGGTTAATTCACCCCAAAGAAAAGACCGAGTGCCTTGAACACTCGGTCTTTTATCGTCTAGAGAGGTCGTTTTGACTTGAACCTCCAGGGGATGGCAGCGGTCAGTTGATTCAACGAATCGGTTCTAACGCAGCCCTGGAAAAGGCTCTGGCAGATTAAAAGGTATAGCCCAGGCCGACGGAACCATTAACCTGGCTGTCTCCGTAAATAGACCAGTGAACAGCGCCGTTAGCCACCCACTGATCGCTCAGGCGATAGTCAACTCCACCCGTCAGTAGGGGGCCGACCGCCCCTTTACCTTCGGTAGACACCGAGAGGCCGCCGCCCACGTAGGGCAGTAACCGTCCGTTTGCCGTCAGGGAGTCGAAGTCGTAGGTCACAGGAGCCAGAAATACAGTTTCGCCGTCGCTGCCAAAGTCCAGGTCACTGATAACCCCGGGGCGAACCGAAATGTTATCAGCAACGGTGATCTTGCTGTTGACGGAAAGACCAATGTCGCTGTCGCTGAGATCACCCAAACCAACTCCCACACCGACGTAGTTATAATCGGTGGTTTGTTCTTGGGCACTGGCGGTCATAGGCATAGCGGCGATGGAAGCGGTAGCCAGACCGGCGGTTAATGCTGCGAGAAGACGAGTTTTCATAGCTATTCTCCGAATGCAAACTGTGTGCAGATTCAACCAACTTGCTGCCTTACGGCGACACTGCATCGGCTGAGACAGGTACAGCGTTGAGTTAATCAGTAGCCGAGGTTAACCGCGGAAAAGAGTTCATTTCCTTAGTGGACCCTGGGACAAGAGGTCTCGCTTACCCTGTGACTCTGTTGTATCTCTGGAGGATAGGCGCTGCTTTGAATAGAGATGACAGTTTCTGTAGTGGGCAATACCACAGGAACATTTCCTGTGAAGCCGTAAAACACTTCAACAGCCGCGATGAAAAGCGTTTCAGGGACAGATCTGCAGAGTGATCCAATGGTCCTCTGGCTAAACCATGAACCTGTATCGTTTAGAAATTGGGACATTCGGCCTACTGTCACACCAGATTGGCACAGCCTTTATTCCGTTTGGGCTTCCAAAAGCTGGTTGATCTGCTGGAAAATTTCCTCAAAAAGTTGAGGAGGTGCTCCACTGGGAATCAGCAGGTCATTCATGACGAAAGCAGGGGTACCGGTAAGCTGCAGGCGGCGGGCTAATTCCAGATCGGCCTGAATGGCGGCTTCGGCTTCAGGACTGGTGCGATCTTGGTTAAACTGCTCCATATCCAACTGCATGGATGCCGCCAGCTCGACATACAGTTCTTCCCCCAGGCGGTTTTGGTTGGCAAACAAACCGTAGTGATACAGCCAAAACTGGCCCTGCTGCCCCGCGGCCCATGAAGCCTTTGCCGCTGGCATGGCCTCGTCATGAATTTGGGTTAGCGGGAAATGCTTATAAACATAGAGAACGTCATCTGCATACTGCTCAACAAAATCCTTAGTGTGGATTGCTGACACGGCACAGTAGGGGCATTCGAAATCGGAAAATTTGAAAAGCACGATCTGGGCATTGGCGTTACCCTTGGTGGGCGAACTGCCCAGTAGAGTTTGGCGGTCCATGGAACCCATGACTTCGGTCACGATGGCCTGATGTTCTGCAGGATTCTCAGGTACCCGGGATTGGCTGCGGTTGATCAGGATGAGTGATCCAGGAACGGCAAATCCTAACCCTAAAACGCCAATGCTAAGGCCCCAAAACCACCTGGATTTTCGTAATTTGCCCCACATAACCCCATCCCCATCCTCACCATTGCTAAGGGTAGAACAACGGCGAATGGTTCAACCTGCGCCCAGTGCCGCCATGGTTAGTGTAATGGTTGCAGAAATATGTGGAACAGGCTTTGTCGAATCAGTTTTGAGTCCTAGTAAGCCCCTTGACGCCGTAGGACTGCCAAAATGGTTTGTCCGATGAGCCACAGGTCATAGCCCACAGACCAGCGGGTTTGATACTCCACATCCATTTGAACAATGGCTTCAAAGTTGTTTACCTCAGAACGACCCCTGACTTGCCATTCCCCGGTAATGCCTGGCCTCACTTCCAACCGCTGCCAGTGGTGAGGGGCGTACTGGCTGACTTCATCCTGGGTGGGGGGACGGGTTCCCACCAAGCTCATGTCTCCCTTGAGTACATTCCAAAATTGTGGAAACTCGTCAAGGCTGGTGCGCCTCAAAAACTGACCCACCCGAGTAATGCGGGGATCATTCTGATTTTTGAAAATTAAGCCCTGCGCCTGATTTTCTACCATGTGCTTGAGAGCATCGGCATTGGTCACCATGGACCGAAACTTCCAAATCTGAAAGAGTTGGCCCCGATAGCCACAGCGAGTTTGACAGTAGAAGACAGGGCCCGGATTATCGAGCTGTATCGCAATAAAAATAGGAATAAATATAATTGCAATCAGGGCTAACCCCACCGTTGCGCCGAGGATATCTATAAGCCGCTTAGTAGCGGATTTTACAGATGGATGAGGAAGTTCGCATAGATTCTCTCCTGACTCAAGAGAACGGCTTTCTCCTGGTTGATTAGGTTGGAGGTTGGAGGGAAAAAAATTAGTCACAAATGAACTTTGGTAGAAGGAAACGGACTTCAGACTGTCAGGGAACCCATGCAGGAACCAAATCAATCTTAGATAGCACCAAGGCAGGAACCATTGATCTCCATCCGAGTTTGTCAAATCTTTTTAGAACTAAGCGGGTGGTTCAAGAAACGAGGGACCACCCAATTTTCCATGTATCATAAAATACTATTCTATTTTCTAAAATTCAGTATAAACGCTTATGCTCTATTTTCTGTAAAAAATGCGACTGTCTAGACTGACAGTCGCACTCGTTAAATATCTCCTGCTTAGCGGCTAGGATATCAGACTTGACCTAGGGATGAGCATCGGTAATGGGGTTGATCGCTACCTCAGCAGCAGGTAGTTTAGCCTGCAGAATCGGCGTTTTTACAACGGCGTCATTGGCAATGGTAAAGAGAGGGTTCGAGAGAATCCCTGCCAGGGAAGTGGCCACAACCGCCAGAATTAAACTGACCTGTAATGGCCTCAGTCCCTGGACATCCCACCTCACTTCGGGATAGGTCTTCACGGAATCCGACATTTCGTGGGGTTCCTTCACGACCATCATCTTGATCACGCGGATGTAGTAATAGATGGAAATCACGCTGGTGACCAAACCCACGAGTACCAGTCCATAGGCTCCTGCCTGCCAGCCGGCCCAGAAGATATAAATTTTCCCGAAGAAACCCGCCAGGGGAGGAATGCCCCCTAGGGAAAGAAGACAAATGCTCAAGCCCAGGGTGAGCAGCGGATCTTTTTGGTAGAGCCCGCTGTATTCGCTGATCTGGTCGGTGCCGGTGCGCAGAGAGAACAAAATGACGCAGGTAAAGCCGCCCAGGTTCATAAATAAGTACACCAGCAAGTAAAAGATCATGCTGGCATAACCGGCGTCGGTACCAATGACCAGGCCGATCATCAGAAAGCCAGCCTGACCAATGGAAGAATAGGCCAAAAGGCGCTTCATGCTGGTTTGGGCTAGGGCCACGACGTTACCCAGTACCATGCTCAGAACTGCCAGGGCAGTGAAGACAAAATGCCACTGCTCTGAAACCAGCGGAAATGCCGTTACCAGCAAACGAATGGCCAGGGCAAAGCCGGCAGCCTTTGATCCCACGGACAGAAAAGCTACCACGGGAGTGGGAGAGCCTTCATAAACGTCCGGGGTCCACTGGTGGAAGGGAACAGCGGCAATCTTGAAAGCGATGCCGGCAATGACGAATACCAGGGCCACCACCAGCCCAATGGGAGCCTCACCACCGTCGTTGACGATGTTAGAAGCAATGGCCATGAGACGGGTTTCGCCCCCGGAGAGGCCATATAGCAGAGATACCCCATAGAGGAAGATGGCGGAACTGGCTGCCCCAATCAGCAAGTACTTGAGCGCCGCTTCGTTGGAGCGGGGATCACGCTTCATGTATCCCGTCAGCAGGTATGACGAAATACTGAGGGTTTCCAGGGATACGAAGATCATCACTAACTCGTCCGCCCCGGCCAAAAACATTCCCCCCAGGGTTGCCGACAACATAATCACCAAAAATTCTGCCAGGGAGGTGCCTGACTGTTCCACATAGCGGATTGCCATGGGCACGGTCACGGCCGCAGAAAGGACAATGATGCCCCGAAAAACCACGCTCAAAGCGTCGGCGTTGAAACCCCCCAAAAAACCTATGGGATCCGCCAGATCCCACTGGAAGGAGAGCGCTACAGCGGTCGCCAGGGAACCCGCGATCGCGGCATAGGGCGTCCATGCCGAAGAAGATCGTCCTTGAATCAAATCCCCAATTAAAATCACCAGAATCGTGAGGACCACGATGCCTTCCGGAATCACTGTACCGGCATTAAGTTGAGCCCCAAGGCTGACCAAATCCATGCCTTCTAATACCTCAACAGAACGTAAACGATAACCCCTAACAAGGTCTATATGAGGCATATTATCGCGTTAACGGACTCCCGCAAGGCCGCCAGCAGCCGAATTTGCCGGTCAGTAACCCTCGTCCCAAGGGCTGAACAGCTTTTGAAACCTCTGTTTCAATTTTCTGAACCTTATTATATTGAGAACCTAACAATCCTTTTGAAGTCCCCTTGACGTCAACTTTTTCGTTAAATCAAGGCTGTAAGTCCAAAGGGTGCAATACAGTGAGTAACACCCGGATGCCCTGCCAGGGCAAACCGACTTACCCCGACCGGCCCAAAATCCGTTTCTCCGACGGCTTGAAATGCGCCCAAGGTTGGGCGCATTTCGCCCGGGCAGACCTTATGTTATGACTGTAACCTGCTGAAGCAGGGTGTCAATCCCGGTTTTATGGGTTAAACCTGTAAGGTAAGGTTGCAAATCACCTCTCTAAATTATTTATCCCATGCAAGGATTTAACGTTCCTTTGACATGGCTTTACTTCTAGCCCCCTTTCGGGTCTAGATTAAGATCAGCTTCTATATCATTTGTTCGATTTCTGAGACGCCCAGACAACCTATGTCAACGCTTGTCATTGTCGAGTCGCCCACCAAAGCCAAAACCATTCGTAACTATCTGCCGAGGGGCTATAAGGTAGAGGCTTCCATGGGCCATGTGCGAGATTTGCCCCGGTCGGCCAGTGAAATTCCGGCCAAGGTTAAGGGGGAAAAGTGGGCACAGCTTGGGGTCAATACCCAGGCTGACTTTGAGCCGTTGTACGTGATCCCCAGCGATAAGAAAAAGGTTGTTAAGGCTCTGAAAGACGCCCTCAAAGATGTTGATGAACTGGTCCTCGCCACTGACGAAGACCGGGAAGGGGAAAGCATTAGCTGGCATCTGCTGAAGGTTCTCAACCCTAAGGTGCCGACCAAGCGCATGGTATTTCACGAAATTACCCAGGAAGCGATCCAGGCAGCCCTGACCAATTGTCGCGACATCGACGACCAGTTAGTTCATGCCCAGGAAACTCGCCGTATCCTTGACCGTTTGGTGGGGTATACCCTGTCTCCTTTGCTGTGGAAGAAAATTGCCGGAGGGCTCTCGGCGGGGCGGGTGCAATCCGTAGCGGTGAAGGTCGTTGTTAATCGTGAGAAAGAACGTCGTGCCTTCCGCAGGGGTTCCTATTGGGATCTGAAGGCGACCCTACTGAAGGATAAGAATTCCTTTGAGGCCAAGCTTTACACCCTGGATGGTACCCGTCTGGCCACGGGGAATGACTTTGATGAATCCACCGGGCAAATTGCCCCTGGGCGCGAAGTTGTTCTGCTCAATGAAGAACAGGCCAGACAGCTCCAGGCCAGAATTGAAGCGGGCACCTGGACCGTCGGCAGCCTGGATGAGCGCCCCTCCACCCGTAAGCCCTCTCCCCCCTTTACCACCTCTACCCTGCAACAGGAGGCGAACCGCAAGCTGCGTCTCTCGGCCCGGGAAACCATGCGAGTAGCCCAGAACCTCTACGAGCAGGGCTACATCACCTACATGAGAACAGACTCGGTGCACCTATCCCAGCAGGCCATTGCCGCCGCCCGTTCCTGTGTAGAAACCAAATACGGCACCGATTATCTCAGTCCCAAGCCCCGTCAGTACGCCACCAAGTCCAAGGGGGCCCAGGAAGCCCACGAAGCCATTCGTCCCGCTGGCAGCACCTTCCGCACCCCCAGTGAAACTGGTCTTTCAGGTCGGGAATTATCCCTGTACGACCTGATCTGGAAACGGACCGTTGCCACCCAGATGGCGGAAGCGCGGCAAACCCACATTACCGTGCTGGTGGAAGTAGACAACGCCGTTTTTCGGGCCACCGGTAAGCGCATCGACTTTCCCGGATTTTTCCGGGCCTATGTTGAAGGATCAGACGATCCCGACGCCGCTCTGGAAGATCAGGAAGTACTCCTGCCCCGGCTCAACACCGGAGATGCCCTGAACTGCTCCGCCCTGGAAGCCATTGGCCATGAAACCCAACCTCCTTCAAGGTTTACCGAAGCCAGCCTGGTGAAGGTGCTGGAGAGCGAAGGCATCGGTCGTCCCAGTACCTACGCCACCGTCATTGGTACTATCATTGACCGGGGCTACGTGCGCCTGGTGAACAATAGCCTGATACCGACGTTCACCGCCTTTGCCGTCACCTCCCTACTGGAGCAGAACTTCCCTGATCTGGTGGATGTGCACTTTACCGCCCGCATGGAGCAAACCCTGGATGATATTTCCACCGGAGAGGTGGACTGGCTCCCCTATCTGAAAGACTTCTATCAGGGTGATCAGGGCCTTGAACATCAGGTTCAGGACCGAGAAGAGCATATTGATCCGTCCGAAGCTCGTACCGTCAGGCTGAATGATCTCAGCGCTAAGGTGCGTATTGGTCGCTATGGTCCCTACATCGAAATCGAAAAAGATGGAGAAGAGGAGTCCATTCGGGCCTCGATTCCGCCGGATGTGCCCCCCGCCGACCTGGACGATGAGCAGATCGCACGCATCGTGCGGCAAAAAATTGAAGGCCCCGATAAGGTGGGGCTGCATCCCGAAACCGGAGAGCCTATTTACGCCAAGATTGGCCCCTACGGTCCCTACGTTCAATTGGGGGACAACACGGACGATAATCCCAATCCCAAACGGGCTTCCCTCCCCAAGGGGATGCAGCTTGAGGATATCACCCTGGAAACTGCTGTGGGGCTCCTCTCCTTGCCCAGATTATTAGGCACTCACCCTGAGACGGGGGCCCCCATTAAGGCTGGTCAGGGGCGGTTTGGTCCCTATGTCGTTCATGACCAGGGTAAGGAAGGGAAAGACTATCGCTCCATTAAGGGCGACGATGATGTGTTAACCATTTCTCTGGATCGAGCCCTGGAAATGCTGGCTCAGCCCAAAGCCGGACGGGGTCGCAAGAAGGCTACTCCCCTGCGGGAAATTGGTAAGCACCCCGAGGACGAAGAACCCATTGCCGTGTTTAATGGCCCCTACGGCCATTACGTCAAGCACGGCAAGATCAACGCCTCGGTGCCTGAAAATACTGATATCGAATCCATTACCCTGGAGCAAGCCCTGGAGTGGATTAACGCCAAAGCGACTACCAAGAAAACTAAGGGGGGTAAAAAACGGTCTACCAAGTCCACCAAAACCACGAAAACTGCAGCGGCTACAAAGTCCTCTGGCACTAAAAAAACAACTAAGGCCACGGCGACCAAGAAAAAGACCACCCGCAAGGCCACCACGTCTAAAAAGTCAACTTCGGCCAAGTCAACCTCGGCCAAAGACAAAGACACCGAGTAACTGGGTTGTCCTTCGGGCTACATTTCCGCTGGCCATGTCGTCATTGTCACTGGTCCCTCATCTAACTTGCTCACCTTCTAACGGTGGGGGTAGGAATTTAGGGCTGGCTGAAGGGGACCACTGCCCCAGGTATCGTGGGGTGGTCCCCTTCAGCCAGCTAGTCTTTATGCAAAAGACAGAAAAACTCCTGTACTGCCGACCTTTTCTGCTGCTGCTTCGCCCGGGCAAAGCCCTAGGCGCTGGCAGAGTTCCCTCCAGCCCCTGGGCTTAAGACGGGAGCAGGGGGCCAGAATTCACTATGGGGTCTTCCCCTGCTCCCATTTTGGGAAAGGGGGATCGAGGAGAGAGCTGCTTAACGGATAGCTTAGCCGGGGGCTACCTCAACGAAGCTTAAAGGACTTTTTGTATCCCTGCATGCCAGCATAAAAGCTCGCCACCAGGGCTATACATAACCACCACAGGGTACTGATTTGGGGACGGTACCACACCGTATCCACTACCCCATGGCCCAGCATCCCGGCCATGGAGGCCAGGGCACCCATCAGCCAGTAGCCCTGAATATCTTGATTTTCTCGCAGGCGCTGGAGCTGATTCCATCCCTGGGTGAAGGTCACCAGCAAAAGCCAGAGGAAGGTAAACAGGCCAATTAGCCCTGCTTCTACCGCTACCTCTAGAAAAACTGAATAGGCGCTGAGGGCGTTGTAATTGGGGCGCTGATACAGGGGATACACCTGATTAAAGGCATCATTGCCAGGCCCAATGCCCAGAATAGGACGGTCCTTGATCATGTCAATCACCGCCGTCCAGACGTTGATGCGGAAATTATTGCTGCTGTCTTCCCGCCCTACGAAGATACTCAGTACCCGGGCGCGCAGTGCATCCACTGAAATGACCGCCATCACTACAAAGGCGGCGGCTCCTCCCAGCAGTATGGGCAAGGCCCAGCGTTGCCAAAAGGGCGTAAACCAGATGCTCCAGTACTGCACCAGCAGGGTCAGGAGAGCAAAGCCTGCCACCATAAACCCGATCCAACCTCCCCGACTCAGGGTCAGCACCAGGCAGAGGGTATTGACCAGGGTCGCCAGCAGAGCCAATCCTTTGGGTACCCAGCGGCTCCAGGCGAAGAAGGCCACGGCGCTGAACACCACCATGGGGATCAGATAGCCTGCCAGCAGGTTGGGATTCCCTAAAAAGCTGTAAACCCGAGTTGCATCGGCCAGGGTTGAATTGGCATCTACCCAGGTGGCCAGGGCCTCGGCCCCAAAGAAATACTGGCGTAATCCAAAGACCGAGACCGGCAGTGACGTCATGACGCAGGCAAAAATCAGCAGGGTTCTCGCCCGGGGATGGCGCAAAATTCGCGCCATGAGCAAAAACAGCAATATGTTGAGGGTCAGCTTAATTAACCCACTGATGGCTGCCCCCCTAACCGGCGATAGGGCCGTGGCCAGCACCATGACTCCCCAGTAGGTCGCCACAATCATGTGAACGGGGGTAATGCCGTGGCCAGCTTCGTCTGTAAGGGTAAGCAGACCCCAGAGACCTGCGGCCGCTAGCATCAGCACCCCGAGCAGGGTAGTGGAAACGTAAGGGGCCAAAACATATAGCACCGCTACGATGGCAAGCCCCAACCCATCTCCCCAGGGGAGTAGTAAGCTGCCCCGCCGCCACTGACGCAATGGCCCCAGCAGTTGATGAGTCATACTGGCGTTACGCCACTGGTCAAAGGCAAAACCCGAGAGGGTTACCTGTCGCCAAATTGAGGTCAGCATACTGGCAGAAGAAGAGGGTTCTGGAAATCTCCACCATGATGCCAAGGTTTTGGCGTCTTGTGTCAGGTTTTAGAAATCAGCCCTAGATCCCAGGGATGGCCAACCGATGAAAACAAATGCCGTCTTCTGTACGGGCAATGGCATCATCACGGTAGATAAAGTGAAATTCGCTGTAGTCTGCCAGGTCATCTATGCCGATGCAGGTCAAAAACACTTCTGCAACCAGCCACATGGTGGTTTGCAAGAAGAGTTTTTTCCAGCGGACCTGTGCCATTACGACCTCGATTTTGCCTAGTTGCGAAATGTCAAGACTTGTATTCTCAAGGTACCCGGCTAAAATAACCCGTTACATCTGTAAATACGGATCTTTTCGGAGGCATACCGGGCTGCTTCCGAAGGATTACGGATTCTGCAGTGGGGCTGCCTAGAGGAATTAACGGGACCCCATAGAATGTCCCAGGAATGCTCTGTTTTCGGTGGGGCGCAGTATCCTGGGGCAAAGGTATGAGTAACCCGCCATGAGGAAGTTATCGTCACTGATTTCGGTGATTTGTGTGATCGGGCTAACGGTGGTTGGCCTGGGTTCTGACCCGGGGTTGGCGCAGAATTGTGTTGAAAATTGCCGGTCTGGGCAAATTCGATTTACGCCAGGCGACCGGATTACGGTAGAAGTTGTTAACCTGAGCATTGTTACCGTGGCGGTGGAGCAGGTGCCGCTACGGGGGCCGATTACCCTGCCACCGGCCATTGGCACGGTATTTGGGTTTGGTTGGGGGACAAAGCCCAACCTGTCAATGTTCATCTGGGCGTTGGAAGATCAGCCAATTCGCTATCAGCTCAGCCGGGTGGATGAGACAACCCTACGGGTAGAGGTCGTAACGGCCCCCAGTGAGCCCAGCGATCGTTCTATCTTTATCCAAAATGATGGAACGGTGATTGTGATGTAGCAGGAGGGCGATGGGTTCTGCCCTGGCGATGCCCCTCCCTTTCTCGCCGTTGCCCATCCGTCCTATGATGAGTGCACATGATCTAGTCTGGCTGACTCGTGACTGATTCCCCAGCGAAAACCCTAGAGGCCACATCCCTGACCCAGAACTCTGCCCCCCGGCAACCCGATGGTGGGAACTTGCCGCGGCAGAGGTGGCGTCAACCTGCGGTCAATTCCCAGCTTGCTCAACAACTATCGGTTATGACGGGGCTATCGCCGTTGCTGGCCCAGGTGCTGATTAACCGGGGAATTGCGACGGAGGAGGAAGCGAAAGAATTTTTAGACCCGGAACAACAGCGACTGCCTGCCCCGGTAGAAGAATTTCCAGATCTGGCACCCAGCCTAGAGCTATTGGTCGATGCCATTGAGGGGCAGCAGACCATTGCCATTTGCGGCGACTATGATGCCGACGGCATGACTAGTACTGCCCTGCTGCTGCGGGCCTTACGGATTCTGGGAGCATCAGTAGATTACGCCATTCCCAGTCGCATGGCGGAGGGGTACGGCATCAACCAGCGCATCGTGGAGGAATTCTACGCGGAAGGGGTGAGCCTGATCCTGACGGTTGACAACGGCATCGCCGCTGTGGGGCCGATTCAACGGGCGCGGGAACTGGGGCTGTCGGTGATTGTTACCGATCACCATGATCTTCCCCCAGATCTGCCTCCCGCCAACGCTATTCTGAATCCTAAGCTGCTGCCGGAAACTTCCCCCTACCGGGGTGTAGCCGGGGTCGGTGTGGCCTATATTTTGGCGATTTGCCTGGCCCAGGCTCTAGATCAAACCCAGGACCTGACGGGGCCCCTGCTGGAGTTGTTTACCCTGGGCACCATTGCCGACCTGGCTCCCCTGGTGGGGGTCAATCGCCGCTGGGTGCGGCGGGGGTTGGGGTTGCTGCCGCGATCGCAAATCCTCGGCATTCAGGCCCTGATCCAGGTGGCTGGCCTGGCCGACCAGAGTAAGCCCCTTAAACCGGAACACATTGGTTTTCGCCTGGGACCGCGGATTAATGCCGTAGGCCGCATCAGCGATCCCCAAATCGTCATTGAAATGTTGACCACCGACGATGTGGGAGTCGCCCTGGAACGGGCCATGCAGTGTGAGCAGATTAACCAGACCCGGCAGGAGCTGTGCCAGAAAATTGAGGAAGAAGCCATCGCTTGGTGTGAACACCAGCAGAAAACCGGAGCCATTGACCTGATGGCAGACCGGGTGCTGCTGGTGGTGCAGCCCGACTGGCACCACGGGGTGATCGGCATTGTGGCCTCCCGATTGGTAGAGCGTTATGGGGTTCCGGTCTTCATTGGTACCTTTGAGGATGAAGACCAGAAAGTTATCCGGGGGTCGGCCCGAGGTATCCCAGAATTCGACGTATTTGGAGCCCTGCAGGCCTGCGGCGACCTGATGGATAAATTTGGCGGTCATCGGGCTGCCGGAGGCTTTTCGTTCCCGACCAAACATATGCGCCAGGTGAAGTCCCGCCTGGTCAACTATGCCAACGAAACCCTCACCGTTGACCTGCTTAAGCCCCTGGTAACCATTGATGTGCAGGCTAAGCTGGCGGATATTCACCAACCCCTTTATGACCAGATTGACTACCTGCATCCCTGCGGCATCGAAAATCCCGATCCCGTGTTCTGGACTCCCAATGTGCAGGTGGTGGAGCAGCAGGTGGTGGGTCGCAATCGCAATCATTTAAAACTGGTACTGTCTGAACCCGAAAGTAACGCCACGATTAAAGCGATTGCCTGGCGCCGGGGAGAATATTTCCCACTGCCCGACCGGGTGGATATTGCCTATAAGCTGAAGCAAAACGACTGGCAGGGCAACCGTACCGTAGAACTGGAGCTGGTCGGTGTGCGCCTCGCCGGGGGAGCAGCACCGACCACTCTCTCGGCTGAGGCATTGCCATCGGCCCAGGTCCCTAGGCCATCCCAGGCTGAAACAGCGATGGCAACGACGGTTGGTGTCCAGCCGCCAACCGGCCCGATAAATCCGCCAGCCGGGCCGTCGGCGAACCCGCAAGCGGCTGATCCTGCTGGGATGACTAAGCCGCAGACTGGGATCGCTCGCTCCACCGGAGAGGCCGAACAGCCCCCCTCAAGTGGGTCCATGGAGCCTAGGCCAGCCGCCTCTGACCCGACGAACGGCAAAGCAGCCGAGCCTACCGTTTCCCGGTCAACCGTTCCAGCGGTGCCGCCGCCAGCGGCTATAAACCCAGCGGCTATAAACGAGGCCCGCTCTGCCCATGGGGCAGAATTTCATTACAGTAAGCGCCGCTACTGGGCTGCCATTGACAGCCAGAACGGCACCCGCCAGCTCACCATAGGTAATCCCGAAGGCCAGCGGCTAACCGTGAGTCTGGCCGAGCGTCAGGGTTTTCTAAGGTTACCCGGGGGTGAGCCAAAACCCGTGGATGTCTCTGAAGTCCACTATTTCAACCTGATTCGGGCCGGGCTCAGCGCCGTTGAACTGCAGCAAATGACCCAGTTGTTACTGGAAAAAGATGAACTTCTGGCCGATAAGGATGGCCAGATCCAAACCCTGAGTCGACAGGTCGCCCTGCTAGAGCAGCAGCTCGGTCAGGTCCCTCAGCCCGAGCAAAAGCAGTTTAAGCAGCTCCAGAAAACCCTGCAGCAGCAGGAAACCGCCATTCAGACTCAGGAAGCCCAAATCGCCAGGATGCAGGCGGAAATTGCGGCCCCCGCGCCGCAGGCCCATACCCAGAAAATCCGGCAGCAGGCTCGGAAAGCAGTGGGTGATTCTGCCTGGTTCTGCCTTTCTCCTGACAGTCAAAAGGATTTTTATGCGGTCTTTAAGCAGCAGGAAGGGCTCAGGGAGGCCCCCCCGGACCAGGGTCCCGATTATTCATTAGCTGCCCATCATTTCATTCAAGCGGTAGAACGGGAAATCCTTGTTCCCCTGCTGCAGGGGTTTGCGGCCTATGGTCAGGAGATGAACGATGTTGACCTGATTGCCCTGGCCGATACCCTGGGCCAGGGTCCCAGTTTGGGCGACCTGCCGCCGCTCCTGAGCGAATCCTGGACGGCCCTGACGGCAAAAGCCCTAACGGCGGCCAATAAGCCCCGCAAACTGTTCAACACCATCACGGCTGATGCAGAGGGTGAAGTAGACGACACCCACCGGGTGCTGCTGGACGAGTTTTTGCAGGGGTGGGATCATCCCATGGCCCAGTGGATGACCCATGCCAATGTCGATGCCGCTTCCTGCCTGTGGCAGGTTTACCAACTGCAGGAGCTGGCTACCGTTGAGGACAATTCCTTACCCCATTGGCAGTATCAGCTGCTGCAACACCTGGTTCTGGGCAAAGGGGACGAGAAAGGTCTGTTTCAGAAAATTTTCGGGGCCGGTTCCTGAGCAATCGGTTTCTGACGTGACCTACAAATCAAAAACGAAGCCGCCCTGCTTGAGGGTTTGGTATCGATCGTAGTCAAACCGGTACAGGCGAGGGGCACGGTGCGGGACTCCTACCTGTTTTTCGGATAACGGAACCAGTACATCCATTTTCAGCAGCTTTTTACGAAAATTGCGTTTGTCCAGGGGCTGACCCAGGATCGCTTCGTACAGCTGTTGCAGTTGGGTTAGGGTAAATTTAGGCGGCAATAGTTCGAACCCAATCGGTTCGTAGCGGATCTTGTTCCGCAGGCGTTGCAGGGCCGTCATCAAGATCTGCTGGTGATCAAAGGCCAGGTCAGGAAGTTGACTCAAGGGATTGTCCCCGACCGCTAGGATGGGGAACCATTCTACCGCCTGGGCATCGGTCGCGGCCTGGGTGGGATGGTTCTGAAGGGAGATGAGGGCATAGTAGGCTACCGAAACGACCCGGTCACGGGGATCCCGGTTAACCGCCCCAAAGCTGTAAAGCTGCTCTAAAAACAGGTTTTTAACACCGGTTTCCTCCATCAGTTCCCGACGGGCGGCTTCCTCCAGGGACTCATCCATCATCACAAACCCCCCGGGTAAAGCCCATTGCCCCTCAAAGGGGGGCAAACCCCTCTGAATCAGCAGCACTTTGAGCTGTTCTTTGGCGGTGAAGCCAAACACCACACAGTCGACGGTGAGGGCTGGTCGGGGGTAGTCATAGCAGTAAGACATGGGGGGCAAATTTGACATAGTGTGATTCTGACACTAATATGAGATTGTTCTCTTCCCATACCGTTGTTTGTCCTGTAAGGCGTTCCTCTGGCGAACGAGGTATGTTTTTTCGTCAGCATGCCGCTATCAGGAAAATACCAGGGAGTCAGTTATGCTTGGTGCCATTGCCGGTGACATAGTGGGCTCTATTTATGAGTTCAACAATCGTCGCAGAAAAGATTTTCCGTTATTCACCTCCGCATCTTCCTTTACGGATGACAGTATTCTCACTGTCGCCGTTGCCGATGTGCTGCTCCATGGCGGTAGCTACACCGATGCCTTCAAGGCATACTACAACCGCTATCCCAACCCTTCCGGAGGGTACGGTGCCCGGTTCCACCAGTGGGCCGCCTCCGATCATAAAGAGCCTTACAACAGTTGGGGTAATGGGGCCGCCATGCGGGTCAGTCCGGTGGGCTGGTGGGGCAAAGACCTGCCCCAGGTTCTGCGGGAAGCGGAAGCAACTGCCGCTGTAACCCACAACCATCCCGAAGGTATCAAGGGTGCTCAGGCCACCGCCGCGGCCATCTTTCTAGGCCGCACTGGTCATGGTAAAAAAGCCATCAAAACCTACATTGAGGAAACCTTTGGCTACGACCTTGACCGCCAGTTGGATGCCATCCGCCCCGCTTACCAGTTCAATGAGTCCTGCAAGGGTACCGTGCCGGAAGCTATGATCGCCTTTCTCGAAGCCACCGACTTTGAGGATGCCCTGCGCAATGCTGTTTCCCTTGGGGGCGATTCGGACACCCTGACCTGCATTACCGGCGGCATCGCAGAAGCTTACTACGGGGGCGTGCCCGATTCTATCCAACAAGAAGTGCTGAATCGCCTCGATTCAGCTCTAACGGAAATTCTGCATCAGTTCACCCAAGCCTGCTCCCAATAATTAATGGCCATAATCCCTCCACCGAACGAATTACGACCTCTGTATCCACCGCTATCCTGAAAAACAAGCCCCTCATCCCACCCACCTCACCCAGCATCCATCTACCCACCACTTCCCATCATGATCACCCAAACCCAACTCCCCATTCCCAAATTCTTCGACTCTGCCTGCGTTGGTGATGTCTGGCGGGTGCCCTATCAGCAGCGGGCCACTGACGCCAAAGCCTGGGCCAACAAATTTGGCATCCCCCCTGCCGCCCAGGATCAAACCCGCATTTGCCTGCTGTTGGTGGATGTGCAAAACACCTTCTGTATTCCTGAATTTGAGCTATTTGTAGGGGGACGCTCCGGCATGGGGGCGGTAGAAGACAACGCCCGCCTCTGCGAATTTATTTACCGCAACCTGGGCCGTATCACTACCATTGCCGCCACCATGGACACCCACACCGTCATGCAGGTGTTCCACACCGAATTCTGGGTAGACGCCGACGGCAACACCCCGGCCCCCATGACCATGATTCACCATCAGGATGTGGTGGCAGGCAACTGGATGGTGAACCCTGCCATTGCCCCCAACCTGACGGAAAAAAGCTACGAGGACCTGCAGGCCTACGCCCTCCACTACACCCAAGAGTTGGATGAGCAGGGCAAATTTCCGCTCACCATCTGGCCCTATCACTCGATGTTAGGAGGCATCGGTCACGCCCTGGTCTCTTCCGTGGAGGAAGCCTGCTTTGTGCACAACATGGCCCGTCGCAGCCAGACGATGTTTGAAGTGAAAGGCGGTAACCCCCTGACCGAGAACTACTCAGTGCTCAGCCCTGAAGTGCTGAAGGATGAGGCGGGAAGCGCGATCGCGGCTAAAAACGAATCCTTTATCAACACCCTGCTGAGCTACGACAAGGTCATCATTGCTGGCCAGGCCAAAAGCCACTGCGTCGCCTGGACAGTCTCAGACTTGCTCGCTGATATTCAATCCCGTGACCCCAGCCTGGCCCAGAAAGTTTACCTGGTGGAAGACTGCACCTCCCCTGTGGTCGTCCCCGACCTGGTGGATTTTACCGACCAGGCCAATGAGACGTTCCAGAGATTTGCGGATGCGGGGATGCATGTGGTGAAGTCTACCCAGCCAGTGGAAGATTGGCCGGGGATGGGGGGATGAATTAAATATATTCCCCCTCTCGCCCGGTGGGCTTGAGCCTGGTCCACCGGTTCGGGTCCCTGCGCCTGCCCTGACGGGAGTAACCCCTGCAAGCATATTGCTGTCATGGACCGCCAGATCTAGCTGGTAAGACCGGACGCTACGACTCAAAAATCCTGATAAAACCAGCCTTTCATCGACTGTCTATGTGCAGAGCTGGTTTGGGATTAGATTTTAGATTGAACTTCCTTCACCTACTCAGGATTTTTTGGGGCTGTGATCGCTGGCAATAGGTGTCACCATGCAAATTCCATCCCAGGGCAGACGCAGGAAATATCCTGAAACTTCTATCTTTCTAAAGTCTTGAGTCAACGGGGTGCGATATTTCTTTTGTCATAGAAATTTTCATCTATGCCAGGGGCTAGGGAATCAGTTTTTCGAAATCCATTCCATGGGCCATAAGACTGAGTCTTTTGTTCTATGTTGTTCTACTAAAGGTGATATTAACTAAAGGAGATAATCATGATGCAAATATCTCGCTTTATGGCCCATATGCAAAAAGCACTGCGGCATCTTTCAATGCTGGTGGTAGGTTGTGCCGTGGCATTTACGGTGATGCAGCCGACCGCAGTAGCAACCCAATTCAGCCCGGCATCTTCCCAGCTGATTGCGCTGGCAGCGTCTTCTCGGTTTGCGGCCCCTTCCGATGAAGCACTTGAGATCGAGAAAATGTCTGAGCGCAGACGAGAAGAACTGCGGGAAAAGCGTCGCCAGTGGCAAAACCGGGCTTCGGAAGCGGCCGCGGAAGAAGCAGAGCAAGAAAGGATTGCCGAAGAAGTGGCCCAGGATAAGCTCAACCTGCAAGAAATTGAGGAAGAAAACCCGGTCAGCCGGTAGTAGCGCCAGAAAACTCTACGAGAGCCATGCTGCAAAGTCCCGGGAAAACTGTTCCAAGGCAATGCAGCGAATATGCTGATCAGACCTTGCTGCTTGTCTGTCCGTTTCGGTGTTGTAGCCCCAGTCGGCAAGAAACAGCTGCACCGAGTCCAGGTCTGGCTGTCGCCTAACGGATTGCAGCGCCTTCAGGCGATCTTCCACAAACCAAATGGTGGGGGGAGCGTTGCGCTGCCCCTGGAGTAACTGCTGCAGGGACTCATACTTCGGCTGTTTAACCTCTTTGCCCATGATGTCTTCCCGGGGCAGGTCCAGCCCCTCTCTGGCCAGGAGCTGTTGAATAAAACGACCTTCTTTGGTGGAGATAATCATGGGCTGTACTCCGGTTTCCAGAACCTGGCGAATGCGATCCAGTACCCCAGGGTAGAACCGGTGCAGGCTCAGCCATCCCTCCAGGTCGGTTTTAATCCAGCGATCGCGCACGCCATCCACCGCCTGGGCTGCCGCCTTAGCCTCCACTCCGGATTCCTGCAGCAGCTTCGGCACCAGGTTAGGCCAATGCTGGAGGACCGCTGCGTCTTCTACCCCATGCATTAGACCATAGAGCAAGATAGGCATTTCCCATCCGGTTTCAATCACCGGTCGCAGGGGGTAGAACCGCTCTGCTAGGCCTTCCGGTGGAGTGGCTGAGTCGGGAGACACCAGCTCACAGTAGGCCCGCCAGGCGGTTTGGAAATACTCAATCAACCCGTCGCACACCACGCCGTCAAAGTCCAGGGCCAGAATATTAGGAGATGCCATGGGTTCAGGTTCCCTTAGAATTTGCTATTTCAGATTGCTCATAAATCAGCCGCTGTACTCTGATTAGGGCGCGGTTTAGCTCCGGGCCTTTATGGTCTGGGTTTTGCTCAAAGGCGGTTTGCTCTTGCTCAAGCATTAGCACGTCTTCCCGGATGAGCCGCCGCAGCACATGGCTGGCAGAGTTCGTAAACATGCGCTTCATCAACCGCCGTACCGGCAGGGGCGATTGATGCAGGTTGGAAAACCGATTCAGCGAGGTAAAGTGCAGCAGGTAGGCCCGGGTCCGGGTTTCATTCACCGGGCAGAAGAGGCAGTACAGCTTAAAGTCTTCCCCCAGGGTAGCCATCCAGTGAGGATATAGATAGTGGACGTCCAGTGGCTCGGGGTGCAGTTTTCGCAGGGCAGGAATGAAGAGTTGGGACACAGACCAGATTTTATCTACCCGGTAGTAGCTCTCGGCATCGTAGTGGGCGTGGATGCGGTCGGGGGTAATTTCCAGACGGTCGAGCACCGGATTAGCCCACACCTGGGCCTCACCGTGGAGGTGCCCGTGGTACATATCCATCAGGTTCTCAATCAAAAATGAAAAGTGGGCCTGCACATCAATCACCGCTGCCGAGCCAATATAGTTCAGGTGTTCCCACTCGGGTACCCCCAGCAGGGAGGTTGTGTCGGCGAGCTTGACTTCCCCAGGAAATAGCCAGATAAAGCCATCCTGCTCTTTAACCGGATACCGACGCAGGGTGCAGGTGGGCAGCTTTTGCTTGGCTTCCAGGTAGGGCACATGGGTACAGCTGCCGTCGGCGGCAAAATGCCAGCCGTGGTAGGCGCAGACGATATCATCCCCGGCCACATGGCCCTGGCTGAGCTTCACCTGACGATGGGGGCAGCGATCTTCCAGGGCGCTCACTTCCCCATTGCTATGGCGATACAACACGATGCCCTGATGCCAGAGGGTAACCGCCAGGGGCTGATGGAGGAGTTCATCGCTTTTGGCGACCACATACCAGCAGTTAAGATTAATGCCGCACTGCCGCAGCACTTGAGGCGAAACGGTCTGGGCGGCACGATTTTCCGGCTCAGCGACTGGACTAACTGGGTTAACGTCGAGGAGATCCATAGGAGTCTGGATAAAAGGGAAAGCGAGGGAACAGAGTCAGGATTGGCGGGATTCAATGGTTTTCAGGGGAGGCCTTGGCCAGTAGCAGCCCCCTGGGGGACGGCAGCCAGGCACCCGGGCGGGGCGGCTTCTCCCCAGGGATGATGGCTTATAGCTTCAAAACCCCCTCCGGATTCACCGATAAAATCGGTCGCCGCTGCACCCCTTCCTGTTGCAGAATCGCGTTGGCCGCCAGCAGACCGCTGCTGATGGCCCGTTCCATTAAACCGCAGGGAAACGGCATACGCACCCAGTCCCCGGCAAATAACAGATTGGGCACCGGGGTAGTGGTGTCAGGCCGGTTGGCAAAACTGCCGGGAGGAAACCCCGCAAAGTTTTTCTGGTTCACTAACTGCCGATGCAGCACCGTTGCCCCCTGGAGGGTAGGTACGATTTCGTACAGTTCCGCCTCGAAGGTGTTGAGCAGGTCTTCCTGGGTGGGGAATTCCTTTTCTTTGTAGCAGTAGGCATGGAGTTCTACAACGCTACCCCCGGTGCGTTCGGCCCAGGCGATGTAGTCATCCTGAATGCGGTGGTAGAGGGTAATGCTATCGGTCAGCCGGTAGCCGGAGAGGGACGTAAACCAGCTGTGCTCCCAGTCAAAGTCGCGGTCAAACCAGAACCGCCCCACCGCAAAGGGATCGGCCACCTGGAGCGCATCCACCTGGGCCACCATTTTGGGGTCAGGGATGCCCTGGGACAGGGCAAAGAGGGCCTTTATGCCGGGAATATCTGCCGCCATGACGTAGTAGTCAGCGGTGAGAGAATGCTCTGGCACCCCATGTCCCTCAACAAGGGGTGCTAACTGAACTTTGTCGCCCTGACGCTGCAGCACCCTGTACCGTCGCAGGTTCTCCTGGGCAGGTCCGGCCAGTACCGTTCCTTCACCGTCGTAAGCTGCACCGTGGCAGGGGCAAAGGTATCCTTCTGATCCCACCGTTTGCACCTGACGCTGCACGGTACAGCCCTGGTGGGTACAGGTGAGGGAAAGGGCGGTGGCGGCATCGGGTGCCAGGGAAAAGACCCGATCGCCGGCCCCGAAATATTCCATCTGATCGGAACTGAGTAGGGGGTTGCGGTCCACCCAGAAGGGTACGGCACTGGTGGCGACGCCCCCATCCTGATAGTGCAATCCGGCGATTTGCCCGTCCTGCCAGTGGACCTGGCTGACGCTGACCCCGGTCAGTACCTGCCCCCCGCTGGCTTCAATGGCCTCAACAATGGGATCTACCAGGCTGCGCCCCATGTCCTGGCAGGTGCCGTTAAAGGCCAAACCTTCGGGATTGCCGAAAAAGTAGAAGTGGAAGAACTGCATCAGTTCCCCAGCGCTCAGCACATCAGGCGCATTCAGGCTGGATTTGGCGAAGGGTAAGAAATACAGGTCATACAGCCCGGTGGGAAAGTCATCGGCCACCCACTCGGCAACGGACATATTGTCGAGCCGCTGGTAGCTCTGGGGGTTGCGGAAGCCGGTAATTTCCCGAAAGACCTGTAAATGTTTGAGATGGGTGAGATTAATCCCCCACTTGAGCCGATTAGGGGAGGAAATGGCTAAATCGACAATGTTCCAGGGAAAAGCCGAATGGCTGGGACGGAATATCTCTGGAGCGTAGTGTTCTTTGTAGACCACGGAGTAGAAATTCAGGGACTTGAAGTTTTGTCGAATGTTCAGTTCTTCGACCAAACCAAACAGATTGTAGTACTGGGGGAAAAAGCCGTGGAAACCATGTTCCATCATGAAGTGGTCTTCCCCCACCTGAATGGGCCAGCTTGCCACCTTGCCACCCAGTTGGGGCGCCCTTTCCAGGAGGGTGACAGCCACCCCTCTCTGGCTAAGTTCGTAGGCGGTAGCCAGTCCCGCCAACCCACCACCGATAATCACTGCAGTGGTGGACTGGGATACCCGAGACGGCAACTCTAGCCGATCTTGTTGGAATACTGTGGGTTGAGGTTTACTCAAGCGGGAGTAGCCGAGCACAGCGGCAATGCTACCAACCCCAAAGAGCTTCAGGACATTTCGGCGGGCCAGGGTTTGGGCAAAAAGCCCATCTAAAGATTGACTCATCGAGAAATTAAAGATTCAGCGCAAACCAGAACAGGCACTGGCTTTCTAAGAAAGCAGCACTAGCTTTTTCTCCCAGGGGTTGTCCCCGGTAAGATGTGAAGAGCGCAGGAATCGATGGGAGGTTAGGGGTTTGTGGCTCCCGGCCAGAGGAGTTAGATCCCACAATCCCTAACACTGCAGGCACAACAAACCGTTACAGTTTCCTCATCATAACTTAGGGAATTTTCCATAGGAACGTATCCATCGTTCCTCGTCAGGGACATTTGCCCAGGGGGCAACCCCACCGTTCCGTCTGGGCAAAACTACTCCGGGGGGCAACCGGGCAACCCTATAGTCAGGCCCCAGAGCACTGATATTAACCAAGGACATGGGAAGATTCTACAGACATGGGGCAATAGCCAGGGCGATTTGTCCCCGGTTTTCCCTTGGGGTAGGGCGTCCTTCCCCGCTTGAGACTCAACCCTTTATTTACATGAAGTACTTATATGAAGTACGTTCGAGAAACCATTGCCGTCGCGCAGCGCATTTTGAAAGAACTCTGGTGCCGCAGACGCAGCCTGATTTTTTGGGCTATTTTTCCGTCGCTGCTGCTGGTGCTCAACAGCCTGATCCTGCAGGAACGGGTACAGCTTTCTCTAGAAGAGGCATTTACCATGGCGGCCCCCCCAACCTTAGTGGGAGCGGCCCTGTTCTTTAGCGGTTTAGGGGGCAGTGTAGCGACGGTGGTCTCTGAGCGCGAGCAGCAAACCCTAAAGCGCCTGTTTCTAACGCCCTTGAGTGGGGTGTCTTATTTTTTTGGCATCTACCTGGCCTATACCGTCATCGGCCTGGGGCAGGCTGGGCTGGTCTATGGAATAGCACGATTTCAAGGTGCGGATTTCAGCGGTAACTTCTGGGTCGCTCTGTTGATTATTCTGCTCAGTATTGCGGCCTATGTTGGCCTGGGCTTTGTGCTGGGCACTCAATTGGCCCGCCGCACCGAGGATGTCAACGCCCTGGTTGCTGCCTTTGGCGTGCCTTTGATGATTCTGGGAGGCACCTTTATGCCAGCCACATTTTTCCCGCAGTCTCTGTTGAACCTGGCTCAGTTTAACCCCATCTATCACATGATTGAGGCGTTTTCCGGGGTGGTGATTAGTGGTGAAACCCTGGCAGAAGTCGGAACCCATGTCCAGTTTTTGGCTCTTTTTGCGATCTCAATGGTGCTCTGCGGCTGGCTAGCCTACCAGCGTATGATCCAGATTGAACGGCAGTTATAAGAATTTCGATGGCAAAAAACCGAAGCCCCGCCCATGGGACCGATGGAGGCCAAGCACAGTCCGTAAGTTTTTCAGGCAATCGGCATGTTTACGTCTATCGGTAGAGTTCTGACCTTGAAGACAAAGTTAGGCTCCCATACAGAAAATCTACGTTTTGCTCATAAGCGCTCATAAGCGTAAATGAACGACAAGGGTAAGTGAACGGCATTTGGTCCGTGAAATTTTGCCTACCAGATGCTTGGTTAAAGTATTCATAACGTCTGGCTCATTAATTCTTTTACGATATGGTGAGAGAAACCCCGCGCATGAGACTCCCCTAAAAAGCCTGTGTTTGACTATTTGCCCCCGCTCAATGAGCACAATTTGCCCTATCCGGATACGATTCACCCCATCGTGGTGCACTTTGTTATTGCCATGGTGCTGTTTGCGGTACTGTGCGATGCCATTGGCTATTTCACTAAAAACTCAAAGCTACTTGAAGTGGGCTGGTGGAACCTAGTTTTCGCGACCGTGTCGATTTTTATTGCCATTATCTTTGGCCAAATTGAGGCCGGTTTGGCGACCCCCTATGCCGCAGCTGCGAGTGATCTAAACCTGCATACTCTGATTGGCTGGTCCCTTTCGGGGGTGCTGGCGGTAATTACCGGCTGGCGCTACATTATTCGCATGCGCCGGAGTGACTCGCTGCCGGTGGCCTACATGGGTTTCAATGTGGTGCTGACGGCCATCGTCTTTTTCCAGATTTATCTGGGAGACAAGCTGGTCTGGGTCTACGGTCTGCACTCAGAGCCCATCGTCGAAGCGGGACGAAGGGGGCTGCTGTGATGGTGTGCGAAGCGCCTACGGGCTTTGGCGGAATGGTTCTGCTGGGACTGCAGGCCAACGGTCTGCCCTACAGCATTCCCATTCACCCCAACCTGGTGCACCTGACCCTGGGGCTGTTTATTGTGGCCATTGCCTTTGATATCGTTGCTGCCCTGTACCCCCTCGAAAAGCCCATTTTCAAGTTTCTGGCCATTGATGTCACCAGTTCCAACCTGTACGATGTGGGCTGGTTCAACATGCTGGCGGCGGCGATTGTCACTTTCCCAACGGTGGCCGCCGGGTTCTACGAAATTATCATGGCTGACCCCTCCGATGATGTGCTAAGTCCCTGGGGATTGAGCGCCATGGATACCATGGTGTGGCATGGTTTGGGGGGCGTACTGCTGCTGGCTCTGATTGTAGCGATGACCATTTGGCGTGGTTTTCAGCGTTACCTGTGGCGAGAAGACCGGGCCCGCCAGGTGCAGTGGAGCTATTTGCTAGCCGGGCTTGGCATCTTTGCGTTAATGTTTGCCCAGGGCACGTTGGGAGCCCATCTGGGCTCGGATTTCGGTATTCACATTACTGCCGATCGCCTGCTGCGGGAGGGTGTTAATCCAAACCAACAGCTTTTAAATGTGCTCGTGAAGGGTTCGAATTTTTAGGGAAGCCATGTTTTACCAGCGCTGGTTTAAGCGACGTTGGATTTTTGTCGTTATCGGCCTGGCGATTGCCGATACGTTACTGAGTGTTTGGGTGGGTCAACAGTCCTATAAGTGGCTACCGCCCCAGGCATCCGCCGAAGCAAGGCTGATAGACAACCTATTCAGTCTGATGACCACTATCGGCTGCCTGATCTTTTTTGGTGTGGTGGGTGCACTGCTGTACTCCATTATTTTTCAGCGGGCTCCCAAGTACGACACCAGCGACGGTCCGCCCATTGAAGGCAACCTCACTTTGGAAGTAGTCTGGACGGTGGTGCCTTCTCTGGTGATTGTGGGTATTGCCTTTGCCAGTTACCAGGTCTACGACCGCATGGCCATTTTGGGCGATATCGGCCCGAAATCTATGGGCATGCCCCTCGCCAATGCCGCCCCCATTGAGGCCCCCGTTGAGGTTATCGAGCCCATCGAAGTATCTGCCCGACAGTGGGCCTGGGAATTTTACTATCCCGAACCGGGCGTCAGCAGCACCGAGCTCCACTTACCGGTCAATAAGCGGGCGGTGCTCAGGCTTTCCTCTGAAGATGTTCTCCATGGCCTCTACATTCCCGCCTTTCGCATTAAGCAGGATATTATTCCCGGTCGCAGCATTGATTTTGAATTTACCCCCATTCGGGAAGGGCGCTATCGGTTACGGGACTCGGATTACAGCGGCACCTACTTTGCGGCTAACCAGTCCTACGTTGTGGTCGAGTCTCCCGCAGCGTACCAGGATTGGTTGGCTAAAGCCGCTGCCCAGCCGCCGTCCCTGGCCTACAATCGAGCCTATGAGGAATATAAGCTAATTCAGGAGAGGGACGTCACCCTGGGTTGGAAAACCATAGAACCCGCCGAGCCCCCCATGGTTAATTACGCCAGTTCAGAAGAGGAATCCTATGAGTAACGCATCTCTGGAGGCGCTGCAGCCCAGCCTGCAGCCGCAGCCCGGTGCCCCGGATAACTGGAAACGCTTTTTCACCTTCAGCACCGACCACAAGGTCATTGGCATTCAGTACATCGTTACGGCGTTTGCATTCTTTCTGTTTGCCGGGCTGCTGGCCATGGTGATGCGGGGAGAACTGCTCACCCCCGAAGCTGATCTGGTAGATCGCACCGTTTACAACGGCCTGTTCACCATGCACGGCACCCTGATGCTGTTCATGTGGACCTTTCCCATGCTGAACGGTCTGGCTAACTATTTGGTGCCGCTGATGATCGGGGCGCGGGATATGGCCTTTCCTCGACTGAATGCGGCGGCGTTCTGGCTGGTGCCCGTGTTTGGCGTCATCCTTACCGTCAGCTTCTTTGTTCCCGGTGGGCCGTCCCAGTCGGGCTGGTGGGCCTATCCCCCGGTGAGCTTGCAAAACCCCACCGGTAATTTAATCAACGGTCAGTTCCTCTGGATTTTGGCGGTGGCCCTGTCGGGGATTTCCTCGATCATGGGGGCCGTGAACATTGTGACGACGATTTTCCGCATGCGGGCACCGGGCATGGGCTGGTTTAAGATGCCCGCCTTTTGCTGGACCGTGCTATCGGCCCAGCTGATCCAACTCATCGGCCTGCCTGCCCTCACCGCAGGAGCGGTGATGCTGCTGTTTGACCTGACCGCGGGCACCGGTTTTTTTAATCCGGAACTGGGCGGTGACCCGGTGTTGTACCAGCACTTCTTCTGGTTCTATTCCCATCCGGCGGTTTATGTGATTGTGCTGCCAATCTTTGGCGTTTTTTCGGAGGTTTTCCCGGTTTATGCCCGTAAGCCCCTCTTCGGCTATCCGGTTGTGGCGGTGTCGTCCCTGATCATTACCGGGCTTAGCCTGGTGGTGTGGGTACACCACATGTTTGCCAGCGGCACTCCGGGCTGGATGCGGATGCTGTTCATGTTTTCGACCATGACCATTTCGATCCCGACGGGCATTAAGGTGTTTGCCTGGGTGGCGACCATATGGGGGGGCAAAATTCGCCTGGATACCTCCATGTTGTTCGCCCTCGGCGGCCTGGTGATGTGGGTGTTTGCCGGCATTACCGGCATTACCCTGGGTTCCGCTCCCTTCGATATCCACGTCAACAACACCTACTACGTCGTCGGGCACTTTCACTACGTGCTGTACGGGGTGGTGGTCATGGGCTTCTATGCCGCGATTTACCATTGGTTCCCCAAGATGACCGGGCGGATGTATTACGAAGGTCTGGGCAAGCTGCATTTTGTGCTGACTTTCATCGGCGCGAATCTCAACTTCTTCCCCATGCACCCGGCGGGTCTGATGGGCATGCCCCGGCGGGTCGCCTCCTACGACCCCGAGTTTGCCTTCTGGAATGTGCTGGCCAGCCTGGGGGGCTTTTTGCTGGGGGTATCGACCATTCCCTTCATCCTGAATATGCTGAGTTCCTGGACCCGGGGCCCCGAAGCGGGGGACAACCCCTGGCGGGCCATTGGGCTGGAGTGGCTGGTGTCTTCGCCGCCGCCCCACGAGAACTTTGAGGAAATTCCTGTCGTTATATCCCGCCCCTACGGCTACGGTAGCGAGGAGCCGTTAGTGGCCAATAATCCAGCCGCAAAGGAGTTAGCCAGTGAGCACAGCTAATTTAGATTCCACCCTCAACGCCCAGGCGGCTCACGGGGCCGCCCATGGGGAAGAAGACCATCGCATGTTTGGCTTCATTGTCTTTCTGCTATCGGAAAGCGTTATCTTCCTCAGCTTTTTCGTGGGCTATATCGTCTACAAAACCACCACGGAAACCTGGTACCCCGCCGGGTTTGAAGGGTTAGAAATTCGCGAACCCCTGATCAATACCATCGTGCTGGTATCCAGCAGTTTTGTGATCTACATCGCTGAGCGGTTTCTACACAAAGAAAACCTCTGGGGGTTCCGCCTTTTCTGGCTGCTGACCATGGCCATGGGCAGTTTCTTTCTCTTTGGTCAGGCGGTGGAGTGGATGAACCTGCCCTTTGGCTTTACCGATGGCCTGTTCGGCGGCACCTTTTATCTGCTGACGGGCTTCCACGGGCTGCACGTATTCACGGGAGTTCTGCTGCAGGGGATTATGCTGGGGCGGTCGTTCATCCCCGGAAACTACGATGGCGGCGAGTACGGCGTCAATGCCACGTCCATCTTCTGGCACTTTGTGGATGTGATCTGGATTATTTTGTTTACCCTGATTTATTTGTGGCGGTAGCGG